>NZ_LNDD01000001.1:0-300000 GCF_002865985.1 Thermotoga sp. SG1 | reverse complement strand
CTTGAACCTTGGCTTGTCTGTTTCTTTATCGTCCCCCACCACGAGGGCCTCTGGATCTCTTCTTCTCATGTATGGTTCAGGATAATTCACCACCAGGCCATTTCTGCAACGTGTAACGGTTGCTTCCACTACGAAGCCTTTTCCTGGAACGTCGTATCCCACTTCAAAAACGTCTTTATTGTCCGTTGCAAGTTCAAGAATTTCTTTTCTGCTTTCTGGTATTATTATCTCTGAAGCGCTCTCTACGATATCCTTGACTTCGTCGGAAAACACGAATCTGTCCAGAACGGTTGTTTTCACGTTATCACCCCTCTGTAGAATAGTTTTCAAGCCAAATTATACCATGCTCCTCTTTGCAACTTTATGCGGCGTGTTAATGATTTTTCTCGTGAGGATTAATATATATAACGAAGACGTAGTAAAACAGGGTAATGCTTAAAAATTCCGAAGAACAGAATTTTTAACGGAGGTTGAGAGAGTTGAAGGTGTACGTAAGCGGAAAAGGGGCCCTGACAGATGCTGTGAGAAAAGAACTAGCGGGCAATACTTGGGAACTCACGGATTCGATTCTTGACGCTGACCTAGTAGTATCTGAGAATCTTCCAGATGTGGATCTTTCCGGAAAAGCCATTGTGGACCTTTATCCATTCAAAGATAAGTCTGTGGCGTTCTATAGGGAAAGGTCTGTTCCATTTGTCAGCATCTTCCCTGTTTTTTACAAGGAGTTTGCATTCTCAGAGTTTTACGTCCTCGAAAAGAGCGTAGATGAACGCATCACTACGTTTCTGGACTTTCTGAAGGATCTTGGTGTTATCCTGAAGGACGTTTCCTGGAGCGAATACGAAGAGATTTTGGAGAAGTATTCTGTTCTTCTTTTCCTTGCCCGCACACTGAAAGATCCTTTTCTTATGGGGTATGCTTCTCACCTTCTGAACTGGGAGGAAGAAACTGGTAACTTTCTGGCTCTGGCAGAAAAAGCCATCCCTCGGTTGAAAGACAACGACCTTCCCGTCGAACACAGCGAGTTGATAGGTGAGTTTTCAAAACTCCTCAGATCTCCTGCAAGTTTGAACGAGATGAGGCACAAGATCAGGCTGATAGATTTTGTAACACTGGGTTTGATCGATGAAAGAATGAAAGTTGCAAAAAGAATCGCTGAGGAGAAGAAAAAGACAGATTCTCCCGTGGACATCAGAGAGGTTGAAGAGCAAAAAGTGAAAGAGATTCTGGACAGAACCAGTCTGAACCCCGTGCGTGTAAGACGTGTATTTGAGGAGATTATGAAGCTTGCAAAAGAAGAAGAATACAGACTACTCGGTATTTCAAAGACAGTAGCTGTCCTCGGTCCTATGGGAAGTTTCAGCGATGAGATGGCTTTGAAACTGATCGGCTCGAGGATACCGATAAAGTACTGTGCCTCAACGGATGAGATCATAAAGATGGTGGAAAAAGGAGAGGCAGATTATGGAATCGTTCCAATAGAGAACTCCACCCACGGAACGGTGATTCCTGTGCTGGATGCCCTGCTGAACCACGAAGTGGAGGTATTCGGCGAGGCAAAACTGGAAGTTCATCACTGTCTTGTCGCAAAAAGAAGGCTCGATCTGAAAGAGATCAAAAGGATTTACTCTCATCCCCAGGCGATCTCCCAATCCCTTGGTTTTATCAACGCTTATCTGCCCCACGCAGAGATCCGTTACACTACCTCAACGAGCGACGCGGTGAATCTACTCGACGATGAATCCGCCGCCATCATGTCAGAAAATGCGGCCAGAATGTACGGTCTGTTCATTCTGAGAAAGAGTATCCAGGATTTAAAAGAAAAGAACATCACGAGGTTTTACATCATAAGGCGAAAAACTGGTAAGATGGAGGGAAAGTACACATCTTTGTTCTTCGGTGTTCAAGACAGACCCGGGGCTTTGAAAGCGGTTTTGGATGTCTTTGCAAACAAGGGAATGAACCTGAGAAAACTGGAATCAAGACCGGCCAGGACATTTCTTGGAGATTACGTGTTCTTCGTGGAAGTGGAGGCGCCTCTTGGCAAGGAGGACCTGAAAGATCTTGAAAAGGTAACAGCGTTCTACAAGATAATCGGGGTGTTCGATGAGATCGAGGAACTGGACGTGTTCAAATGAGGGGCACAGGGCCCCTCATTTTATTTCGCAGGTTCTTTCACGAGTGGATACTGAAGGGAGTATCCAGCGAGTTTCATTATGATCTTCGGGATATCGGTGTTGTCCAGAAATCCTGTGAAGTTCTCCGCACCAGGGCCGAATACATAGATGGGGACCGGAACACCGGAGTGTGATGTGGTGGTCCAGCCAACGTTCACCTTTTCACTCAAGACCCTTCCGAGTTCTACTTTGGGATTGTTTGAAGAGGTGATTCTGTCGAGATCCGAGTCGGACAGCGTCAGACCGAAGTATTTTTCGATGGCCTTTTTGAAACTTCCGCTATCTTTCAGAGAGTAGTTCGCCAGGATCCAGTCGGTGGTCTTTGAAAATTTTCTGATTCTGTCCACATCGACCCTGTAGTCACCCGAAGAAAGTGCAAGTCCCCCTGTTTCGTGATCCGCTGTCACGATCACGAGGGTGTCTCCTCTTTTGAGGGCAAAGTCAAGAGCCACCTGAACCGCTCTGTCGAACTCCACGACTTCCTTCCAGACACCGTAGATGTCGTTGTCATGACCTTCCCAATCGATCTGAGAACCTTCCACCATGAGGAAGAAGGGCTCTTCATCACTTGAGAGTATTTCCAGGGCCTTCTTCACCATTTCGTAGAGCATGGGCTGCTCTTCTCTACTGCTTGCCGGATCAAGATGGCTCGGCGCAAAAAGTGCCAGGACCTTTTCAGTGTTCTCTGGAAGTTTCATCAGCTCTTCTTTCTTTGTCACGTAGACGTAGCCCTTTTCCTTTGCTATCTCGATGAGGTTGAGACCGTCCGATCTTTTACCGCCGAGGCTTTCAGGAAGGAAGTTTGCCCATCCTCCTCCCATAACCAGATCCACTGTTTCACTTTCCACGAGTTGTCTTGCGATCTCGTTCTCCTCGCCTCTATTTTTAACGTGTGCATAGAAGGCTGCCGGTGTCGCGTGTGTCACTCTACAGGTGGCAACGATACCCGTTTTGGCTCCATATGCTTTTGCTATCTCAAAGATGGTGGGAACCCTGGTGCCGTTGGGAAGGATGTTGATCATTCCGTTGTTCGTCTTAAAACCGCTTGCCAGAGCAGTTCCCGCGGCGGCAGAATCCGTCACCCAGCTGTCCGCAGAGTGGGTCTTCACAAGACCTATGTAAGGGGTTTTCGTAAAAGAAAGGGGCTTTCCTTCGATCAGACTGGTAATGTAGGCTTGGGCAAGTCCCATACCATCACCAATGAAGTAGATAACGTTCTTCACCTGTGAAAAGGAAAAAGCAACCAGCAAAAGAGCCAGAACCAGCACGGTGAATCTTCTCATCTGAATCACCTCCCAATCCACAGTATGCATGCTAGCTGTTCAGGATATTTTCAAAACTGTTAAAAAAATGAAGGCAGGGAGTTCCCTGCCTTCTATATCAGTCTGTGTTCTCCGAACAGAAGTGGTGGTTCATCTTTCAGCACCTTTTGTCTTCTCACCGTTCCAACGTAGACGATGTGATCTCCCGCTTCGAACCTGCCCGTCTTTTCACACTCAAGGTATGCGATCGTTTCCTCTGGAATCGGAAGGTCTCCTTCACTCATTGTGTATGGGTACTTTTTGAATTTGTCGGTAGTTCTCCCAGAGACTGTTCCGAAGTACTCTGCGATTTCTTTTGCGTCCTTTCCGAGTATGCAGACGGCGAAAGAGTCTGCTTTGTCGAGGAGTTCCCTCGTGTACCTCGTCTTTCCTATGGAAACGGCCACCATGGGAGGTTGCCAGGACACCCTCGTCACCCACGCCACGGTGATGCCATTCAGTTTACCGTCGACGTTCACAGTTACTATGGCGGTAGAGGTATAAAGCTTTCCCAATGCATCCATCATTTCACCCCCCAGAAAATGGTATCATACACCATGATGGAGGTGAAAGTGTGAGTTTTGTTTCCTTTGGAAGAAAGGTCTTCCTTCCTCGAGAACGAATCGTTGCGGTGATGCCCGTCAGCACCGCCATGGAAAAGAAGTTGAAAAATATCGACTTTTACGCAAACAAAATAATAAACGCCACTTTCGGCAAGCAGGCGAAAACGGCGGTCATCATGGACAGCGGTCACGTGGTGCTCATTCCCACAAGGTACAAGATAGCGGTTCGTGTCATATGGGGAAGGAGGAGAAGATGAAGAGAGTCCTGATAACGTTATTGATCGTTCTTGGAGTTTTTCTTCTTTCGATCTTTCTTGCGAAGGTGTTCAGTGGTGAGGTTCTTGTGAGAAGGTACATCTTCAGAATCGGCGGTTTTGAGCTTCGATGGTATTCAACGCTTATCCTAACAGGATTTCTCCTCGGCTATTTCCTGGCCAGAAGGAGAGCAAAGGAAGAAAGAATCGATGTGGAAGAGTTCGACGAACTGGTCTTCTACGGGACGATTTTCGGAATTGTGGGTGCCCGACTTTATTACGTTCTCTTCAACCTGAAATACTACAGGAGTTTCTGGGACGTTTTGAAGATCTGGGAAGGTGGCCTTGCCATACACGGAGCCATAATCGGTGCTTTGATGACGGGCTTTCTCTACATCGTTTTTAAGAGGCCTTCCTTTTCCTTTTTGCAGGCAACGGATCTTTTCACCTCCGTTCTTCCACTGGGACAGGCGATAGGCAGATGGGGGAACTTTTTCAACTACGAGGCCTTTGGTGTGCCAACGAATCTTCCCTGGAAGATGTTCGTGCCCGAACCTTACAGGCCCGTTCTGTACAGGGATTACTCCTTTTTCCATCCGACCTTTCTGTACGAATCTATCTGGGATCTTCTGGTGTTTTTTTTGTTGAGTGTGTATTACAGAAAATACCGAAAGAGACCGGGGGAGATAACCTGCCTTTATTTTCTTTTATACTCCCTTGGAAGGATCATGATAGAAAGGCTCAGGGTCGATAGTTTGATGATGGGTAACATAAGGGCCGCCCAGCTTTTGAGCGCTGTTTTGATTCTTCTGGGTTTCACAGGCTTTCTGATTCTGAGATCTTCGAGAGTATCGAAAACAGTTTTCTGAAAGCCCTGGACCTGTGGCTGAGTTTTTTCTTGAGTTCGGGCATTTCACCAAAGGTCCTGTCGTACCCCTCCGGTACAAAGAAAGGATCGTAGCCAAACCCACCTGTTCCTCTTATCTCTTCGGCGATATAACCTTCTACCCTGCCTTCTACAGAAACGAGAAGATTTTTTTGAGGGTCGAAGAACGTGGCATTACAGACAAAAGCGGCTTTTCTGTCTTTACCTTCCAGCATTTTCAGAATTGTTTTCATTTTCTCCTCGTAGGTGTATTCTTCCATGAAGCGAGCGGACATAACTCCTGGAAATCCTCCCAAAGAGTAGATAACAAGCCCAGAATCATCGGCTATCACGGGAGATTTGAGTTTTTTCCCATAAACGATCGCCTTTTTCACGGAGTTTTCCAGGAAGATCTCTCCGTCCTCGATCACTTCGATTTTTTCCGGAGAGGGTAAGACCTCTACCCACTCTGGAGCGATTTCTCTGATTTCTTCGACTTTATGTGGGTTTGTAGTGGCAACGTAGATTTTGAACATACCCACCATAACCCCTCCTTTTTCAGTTTGATCAACGTCCATTTTAATTCAAAAATTTTGCCACCATCTGAAATTTGGTTGTAGAATATCTCTGGAGCGGAAAAATCTGGAGGGAGGGAAACGTATTGAAGAAGGCCTGGGTGAAGGCTCTTGTTCTAGACAGGGTGAGCAACACACCCGTTGTAATACTGGGGATAGAAGACACCAGCAAGGTACTTCCCATCTGGATAGGAGCGTGTGAAGGTCATGCCCTTGCACTGGCTCTGGAAAAGGTGGACTTTCCCCGTCCTCTGACGCACGATTTACTCCTGAGCATACTTGAGTCTCTTGAAGCTCGAGTGGAAAAAGTCATAATACACTCTTTGAAGGACAACACGTTTTATGCCTCCTTGATACTTCGAGATCTCACCTACACCGACGAAGAGGACGAGGAGGCTGCCCTCATAGAGATCGACTCCAGACCATCCGACGCAATAATACTGGCCGTCAAAACCGGTGCAACCATCTTTGTATCCGAAAACCTCGTAGAAAAGCACGCTATCGAACTGGAGATAGGAGAAGACAAAAACGAAGAGGAGGAATTCAAAAAGTTCATCGAAAATCTCAACATAGATGTGTTCAAGCAGATGATAGAGAAGAAGAGGGAAGAAGATGAAGAAGGAAACGATTGAAAAAAGAATAGAAGAACTGGTAAAGCCACACTTCAACCTTCTCACCGAGAACGCGATGCAGTACTCGGTCACAGCGGGTGGTAAGAGGATTCGTCCTCTCCTCGTGCTCACCGTGGGTGAGGATATCGGGCTGGAAGAGGAGCGTCTCATCGATGTCGCAGTCGCTGTGGAGCTATTCCATACGGCTTCTCTCATTCACGACGATCTGCCCCCCATAGACAACGCGGATTTTCGCCGGGGGAAGCCTTCCTGCCACAGGGCCTATGGTGAAGGGATCGCACTCCTTGCGGGCGATGGCCTGTTCTTTCTGGCCTTTTCACAGGTAGCGAAGGCCAGAGAACCGAAACTCTTTGAAGAATTCTCAGAAACAGCGTACAAACTTCTTCTGGGCGAGGCCATGGACGTTGAATTCGAAAGGCAAGAAAAAGAGATCTCAACAGAAATGGTAGAAAAGATGTACGCTTTCAAAACGGGCGCACTGTTTGCCTTTTGTTTTTCCGCTCCTTTTCTCCTAAAAGGCCTCAACCACACCTTTGTAAAGAAACTCGGTGAGAGGTTTGGAGTTGCTTTTCAGATATACGACGATTTGAAGGATGTCCTTGGCTCACTCGAGAAGTTAGGAAAAGATGTAGGGAAGGATGTTAAAAAGGTCACGCTGGTCAAAAAGATGGGGGTTCAGAAGGCAAAGCAACTTGCCGATAAATACTACGAGGAGGTACTGGAGGCTCTGAAATCAAAAGGACTTTATAGAACCTTCGATTTCCTGGAGAATTTGAAGAAAATGGTGGAGGAAAGATGAACTTGCTGAAAAAGGTCCTGGAGATTCTGTTGAGAAGGAAAATCGTTCTTATATCGTTCTTTGTCGTTCTGGGAGCAGTTTTGATACTGTTCTTTCTTTTTCAGAAAGAGGCTTCCCTCAGGGTTGGGAAAGAGGGAGTAGAATCGGGTTTCATCAACCTCAAAGTGGAAGTACCGAGCGGGGCTTTTGGAAAGCAAAAAGTTCTGAAAATAACCAGAATATCCGGTGATGAGAGAAAAAAGTATTCCGATGCGTTCATAGGTGACCTCTACAAGGTAGAATTTGCCGACGGAGTGAACGAATTCGCTTTAAAGCCTATTCATCTCAAATATTATTTTGACTCCCAGTACTTCAGGGGTGAGAACTACAACAATCTCGCCCTAGCCTACGCAACAGACGATGGAGGATACCGGATCATTCCAGGTTCAATGATAGGAAAAGACGAAAGAGGATACTTTGTTGAGGCTTACACCTATCATCTTTCTGTTTTCGGCCTGGTGATGAAAACTGCTGGTTTTCAGAAGCACGGTGTGACCCTTCTGAGAGAGATGGTAACCAGTCCCGCTCCGGCTGTCCTGATAGTGCCGGGGGAAGATCCTACCTTCAAAGGTTCCGTTGGTGATGGTAACATATGGGAGGCCGTGTTTTCCGATCGAACGCTGATGATCTATGAGTACGCCCTTTACGATTCGAGATCACTTTCCTACAGTGAAGCGTACAGGGAATTTGTGAAGAAGGAAGGGCGAAGAAGCTTCATCGACTTTGAAGCAGACTTTCTCTCGAAAGAACTGCTCGAACTTTCGAGGTACGATTTCGACATTCTTGCCCATGGAACAGGTGGTTTGATTGTTTTGAGGATGCTTCAGCGCCATCCTGAGGTGAAGAACGTCAGAAGAGTCGTTCTTTTTTCTACTCCTGTCCGTGGAACCAACGTGGTCAACCCACTGTACTTTTCCTCGATGTTTTTCGAGAAAGATCCGGAGGTGCTCAGTGGTATCTTTGGAGTGGAATGGACGAAGTTGAAGATGATGACGCTTCACATCAGAAACCTCATAGATACTCTAGGAGAGGTGGCACTAGAAATCCTGCCTGACTCTTCGCTGATAAAACAGCTGGAAAATTTCAACAGGAAGGATGTAGAAATATTTTCCATCTGTGGGGACACTCCCCCCTACGGTGTCGATGTTTCGAGAACTGAACTAGAAAAGTTCTATCCAGAGTTTGTGAAAGAAAACGGCGATGGATTTGTTTCCATCCAATCGTGTAGAATAGGCAAAACCTTGCAGTTAAAAGGAGACTTCTACGATCTTTACTCGCAGAGAGAAAACCTGGCGCGGGTAAAGGAACTTCTGAGCTACGAAACTCCCGCTTTCTCCGGATTCAAAGATGACAGTTACAGAGAGTACCTGCCGGTGCAAAATCCAGAGATCTCTTCAGAGAACCTTAGTACCCAGCCTCAGGAGGAAAAAGTAGCCGTTGAAAAGGAAGTGTTCCCTCAAAAGTTTCAATCGAAGAGTTTCCTGGGGCGGGTTCGATCGCTGACACTATCTTCCTACACAGCAGGATCGGCTCTTGGGAAGGATGTGTATGTCGCCATCGGCTTGGGTGTTCTGATGTGGGACAGAGAGATGTTCAGAGGAAGCGTGAAATTTTTCAAGAAGGTGGACGGTTACATCTCTTTTTTGAGTGAAGGCGATATATACCTGATAGACAGAGTGGGAATAAGTAGGTACGCACCCTTTCCTGTGAACGTTGATGTAGAAGATGCTTTGATGACAAAAGATGCCATTCTTTACGCACAGATGGTTCCAGGCGGTGTGAGGTACTATCTCTTCAAAGATGGAAGAGAGAAACTTCTTGCCACTTCACCTGGAAACGGAGTCTCCATAAAAGAAGAGAATGGAAAGTATCTACTTTTGAGTAACAAGGAGATCATCGTTCTCGATGAAGGTTTCGCTGAAGAAGAAAGGGTACTGAGTTCTTTATTTGGAGCTGGTGCAGACATAGTTGATGGAACTTTTGTGGATGGCGTCCTTTACATACTTTTGAGCGATGGTTCTGTTGTTTATATTTCAGGGGAAAACATGAAGATCAGACAACTGATGCTCTCTGTTCCAAGAAAGATTCTGCGTTTTCAGGAAAAGATATTCGTCATCGGTGAAAATGAGGTGATAAACATAACAGAAGGAGTCAGGCAGAGTTTCACAAGAAAGATCGTTGACGCATTTGCGGGTGAGGAAGGAATTTTCATTGTGTTTGAGGAGAAGGTGGGAGTATCTCTGGAAGAATGGCGTGTAGAAGGTTGATGCTCCTTTTTTTTCTCCTGTTTTCTTTGACGATTTTCTCGAACGATCTTTACACAAACGCCCTGAACGCCTACCTCGAAGGAAATTACAGAAGGGCGTTGGGGTTGTTCGAAGAATCCCTTCAGAAAGATCCGACGATCGAGGAAAGAGATCCTCTTGTGAAGTTGAAAATGGGAATATGCGCTTACGCGATAGGTGACTACGAGAAGGCAAGGACCTATCTATCGAACTTTCCAGACAACGTGATAGCCATAGAGATATTGAACAGACTCAACGTTCCACAGGAAGAGTGGGAAAAGTACGTTAGGTCGAAAGCACCGTCCGGAAAGTCGGAAACCGCCGAAACATCGAAGGGTTTTCCCACTTGGCTTTCAATAGTTGTTTCAGGTGGAACATTCCTGGTCGTCTTTTTCCTGCAGAGGTTGCTTATCAAGCGCATCACAAGAACACCAGAAACTGCAAAAGAAACAGAGGAGACACTCGAAGAATCTGAAGTCATTCCAGAGGAAATTCCCGCTCTGGAAGAGAAAAAAGAAGCAGATGAGAGGCTCGATGTTCTTGAAGAACTTCTTGGAAGAATTCAGGAGGAAAATATTGGAGAGGAAAGCCTTGATGTGGAAGAGGCTTTGAAAAAAGCAAGAGAAATCTACGAAAGCTCCGAGGAAGTACCTGATGACCTGACAGCTGAAGAAGCAAATCTGGATGTAGAGGAAACTCTCAAAGAACTTGAAGCCAAGGAAGAGTACACCGAAGAAGATACTAGAAAACTCGTTCTGGCCTTGAAAAAGAAACTAAGGGAGGAATAAAGGTGTGGTACTTCCTTTCTGGTGTCCTCATGGGAGTAGCGAACATCATACCGGGAGTCAGTGGGGGAACCATTGCGGTTTTGATGGGTATATACGACAGGCTGATAGAGGCGATAAATTCACTGTTTTCAAGAGATTTCAAATCTTTGAAGATTCTCCTTCCCGCTGGATTTGGGCTGCTTGTTGGAGTGTTCGGATTTGCCAGACTCCTTGAGATCTCTCTGATCAGATATCCTGTTCCGACTCACTTCTTCTTCGTTGGTCTTGTGATCGTCAGTTTTTTGAAGGCAAAGGAGTTTTTTTCTCTTTCTTTGAAGAATCTGATTTTTTTCATTCTTGGTATTTTGTGTGTCCTTCTGCTTTCTTTTTCAGGTGGTACTGAGAGCGAAGAAGGACTTTTCGTTCTTCTTGTGGCAGGTTTTGTGGCTGCAGCAGCGATGGTAGTGCCTGGTATCAGTGGTTCTCTGATTCTTCTGATGTTCGGTGTGTACGATTCCATTCTCTCGATGGTTTCCCATCTTCTCATCGATAAATTGCTCGTTTTTGGTTCGGGTGTTGTCCTCGGGATTTTTGTTTCTATAAAGGTCATGGGATTTCTCCTGAGAAGATTCAGAGAAGAGACCTACGGTGTCATAGGGGGGATGATACTGGCGTCTCTCTACCGCGTGTTCCCGAAAGAGATCGTTCTGGAAGACCTTTTTCCGTCCATTCTGGCTCTTTCTGCATCGCTCGTTCTTGGGTTTTTGCTTTTGAAACTGGAAAGAAAATTATCTGCGGCTCAGAATCCTTAATGCTTCTTTGATAACTTCAGACGTGGACATACCGTCCTTGAGCACTTCCTTTATGGCCTTTCTTGCCTGTTTTTCTGGATAGCCAAGGGAAACCAGGGCCTCCAGGGATTCATGGTAGGTCTTCATGTCTTTTAGTACTGTGCTTTCGAATTTTTCCTTCAATTCCATGACGATTCGCTCGGCGGTTTTTCTGCTTATTCCTGGAATCTTTGAAAGCCCCTCAACATCTTGGGAGTTGATCATCGATATCAGGGTGTCCGCGTCTTCACTCGAAAGTATCTTCAGGGCCGTCTTCGGGCCAAGCCTTGAGACTTTCATCAGAGAAAGAAAAAGTTCCTTCTTTTTCTTATCCGAAAATCCATAGAGGGCAACACCATCCTGAGAGACGCTCAGGAACGTGTACAGATAACATTCCCTGTTTTCCTCGAGTTCCTCACATGTCTGTGTATCGCACGCAATTTCGAAAACTATGCCGGAGTTTGTTGAAATAAAAACGGTGTTTCCGTTCTTTTCCACCACTTTTCCGTAGATCCCGGCTATCACAGGTACCACTCCTCACCGATCTTTCCTGTCTCGAGGTACTCTCTGACGTAACCCACAAGAAAGAGCGAGCCGCTGACGACGGTTACTGATTTTTCGTCGGCGATCTTCAGCGCTTCGAGGGGATCCTCGATGATTTCGACGTTTCCCAGTATTTCCTTTGCAATCGCGACAAACCCATCGAGATCCTTCATTCTGGGTGAAGGAACCTGTGTGAGGATGATTCTGTCGAAAACGTTCCTGAATTCTTTCAAGATGCCGGCTCGATCTTTGTCGTCCAGCACTCCGATTATCAGATTCAGGGGCTCTTTGAAATACAGTTTCAGCGATTTCACAAGAGACCTCGCAGCGTGGGGATTGTGCGCTCCATCCAGAACGAATCTTTTTCCGTCTTTTTCAATCACTTCGAATCTTCCAAGGTTTTTTGCCTTCTTCAAACCTTCCCGGATTGCCGACTCGCTCACCGAAAGATCGATCGCCTCCAGCGCCTTCAAAGCAACTCCTGCGTTCGCCAGTTGATGAGGTCCGTTCATCGTCAAAGCAAGATCTTTTAACACTTTTTCTCCCAAGTAGTTGAATCTGTTTTCGAAGAGTTTCAACGATTCAACCTCCACGGTGAAATCTCTGTTGAAAGCGAATACTTTTGATTCCTTCTTTCTTGCCACCTCTTCTATCACTTTCAGTGCCTCTATCTTCTCTTCTCCGGTGACAACGGGGGTTCCGTTTTTTATTATCCCGGATTTTTCCCAGGCGATCTGTTCGATGGTGTTTCCCAGCACCTTCTCGTGATCTCTATCCACTGTAACGATGACCGAGCAGAGTGGGGATACGACGTTTGTGGCATCCAGACGTCCTCCAAGCCCCACCTCCACAACGGCCACATCAACATTTTTTTCTGCAAAGTAGAGAAAGGCCATCGCCGTGACCGTCTCGAAAAAACTGGGAGAAAACACTTCGTCCTCATCCAGACGTTTCAAAACGGGTTCCATTTGCTGGTAGATCGTTTCCACATCATTCTCGGAGATGAACTCTTCGTTCAACCTGATCCTCTCTCTGAAGGTGCTGAGATGTGGTGAGTAATACGAACCCACCCTGTATCCCTGTGATATGAGAACGTTACTGATCATGTTTGTGACGGAACCTTTGCCGTTTGTTCCTCCAACATGAATGACCTGGTACTTCGTGTGGGGATTTCCGAGAAGTGAAAGAAGCAGAGAGATCCTCTCAAGACCCGGTTTTATCTTACCCATGGGGCGCTTGTGGTAGAGATATCTCAAAACGTCCAGGTATCCCATTTATCGACTCTCACCCCATATCAGATTTTTGAAGGACGTTCCATTTTCCAGGAGAGGTACACCGAACATGTCGGCGATCGTCTGTCCAAGATCCGCGAAGGTTTTTCTGACTCCAATGTACACATCGTTCTTCAATTTCCTGCCGTACCCAAGGAGGGGAACCATCTCCCTGGAGTGGTCCGTTGAAGGTGTCGTCGGATCGCATCCGTGGTCCGCTGTTATGAACAGCACATCATCTTCTTCCATAACCTGGAAGATCTCAGGAAGTCTTTCATCAAACTCTTCGAGGGCTCTCGCGTAGGCGACATAGTTGTTTCTGTGACCGTATTTGGTGTCGAAGTCCACCAGGTTCGTGAACACCAGGCACCTGTGTCTTTTTTCTTTCATGAGAAGGATCGTTTTGTCTATTCCATCGCTGTTGTCCTTTGTTTTGTAATTTTCCGTAACACCTCTTCCAGCGAATATATCGGCTATCTTACCCACACCGTAGACGGGTATGCCGTTCTCTGTAAGGATGTCAAGAAGGGTTCTGCCCTCCGGTTCCAGTGAAAAATCCTTTCTCTCTGGTGTTCTGATGTAGTTGGGCCACTCTCCGGTGAACGGTCTTGCGATGACCCTGGCCACCTTGTACCCCTTCTCGTCCAGGAGTTCTCTCGCTATTTGGCAGTATCTGTAGAGTTCTTCCAGAGGTACGATTTCTTTTTTTGCGGCTATTTGAAACACACTGTCGGCGGAGGTGTAAACGATCAATGCTCCTGTTTTTTCGTGTATCGGTCCCAGTTCTTTTATTATTTCCGTTCCCGATGCGGGTCTGTTTCCTATCACCCTTCTTCCTGTTCTTCTTTCGAACTCTTCTATCAGTTCCTCTGGAAATCCTTCCGGAAAGAGGTCAAACGGTTTTTTCAGGATGACACCGGCTATTTCCCAGTGGCCTGTGGTTGTATCTTTGCCAGGGCTCTTCTCCATCATCTTTCCGTAAACACCCTCAGACGGTTTCACTGGTTTAACCCCCGGTATGTTGTCCAGATTGCCAAGTCCAAGCCTTTCCATGTTCGGCAAATGGAGTCCTCCCACTGCCCTTGCCGTGTTCACGAGTGTGTTGCTTCCTTCATCACCGTACAGATGGGCGTCTGGCATCGCACCGATTCCGACACTGTCCAGAACGATCAGAACCACTCGCATACTCTCATCTCCTTTTTCCTGAAAGATTCTATCACGAAGCACTGAGGAATTTGATATTATTATGTAGAGAGTAGAGAAAAATCAGGAGGTGCGTCTATGAAGGAGTATAAGCCCCAGGAAATAGAAGAAAAATGGCAGAGAGTCTGGGAAGAAGAAGGAGTGTTTCACACTCCGCAACGTTCCGAAAAACCAAAATACTACGCTCTTGTAATGTTTCCCTATCCTTCGGGAACACTCCATGTAGGCCATGTGAAGAACTACGTCATAGGAGACATCGTTGCTAGGTACAAGAGGATGAGAGGATACAACGTTCTCCATCCGTTCGGCTACGATGCCTTCGGATTGCCTGCGGAGAACGCGGCGATCGAGAAGGGAATACACCCCGAGGAGTGGACCAGGAAGAACATCTCCACCATCAGAAAACAGGTGAAGAAACTGGGTATAAGTTACGACTGGAACAGAGAAATTGCAACCTGTGACGAGGAGTACTACAAATGGACTCAGTGGATATTTCTTCAACTCTACAAGAACGGTCTTGCCTACAAGAAAAAGGCGGCCGTCAACTGGTGTCCAAAGTGCAAGACCGTCCTTGCCAACGAACAGGTGAAGGATGGAAAATGTGAAAGATGTGGAACGGGTGTGACCATAAAGCACCTTGAACAGTGGTTCTTCAAAATAACCGATTATGCGGAAAGACTGCTGAACGATCTGGAAAAGCTTACTGGTTGGCCCGAACACGTCAAGACGATGCAGAGAAACTGGATAGGAAAGAGCACGGGTGCAGAGATAGAGTTCCCCGTTGAGGGATCGGACACGAGAATAAGAGTCTTCACAACAAGACCTGACACGCTCTGGGGTGTCACCTTCATGGCGTTGGCACCGGAATCTCCACTCGTAGAAGAACTGGTGCCCGATGACAGAAGAGAGGAACTTCAGGCGTTTCTAGAACGTGTAAAACAGCAGGACAGATTCAAGAGAACGTCTGTGGAAGCGGAAAAAGAAGGGTTCTTTCTGGGAAGGTATGTGGTGAATCCGGTGAACGGAGAGAGAGTACCCATCTACGTTGCAAACTACATACTCATGGAGTACGGAACGGGTGCCATCATGGGGGTGCCGGCTCACGATCAGAGGGATTTTGCTTTCGCCAGAAAGTATGGAATACCCATAAGGGTGGTTATAAAACCTGTGGATGGAGAGCTCGATCCGGATAAAATGGAAGAGGCATACGAAGGCGAAGGAATCATGGTGAATTCTGGACCTTTCACAGGAACTCCAAGTAAAGAAGGCATTGAAAAGGTTATAAACTGGCTCGAGGAGAAAGGAATCGGTAAGCGGTCGGTTCAGTACAAACTCAGAGACTGGCTCATATCCCGTCAGAGATACTGGGGGGCTCCCATTCCCATCATCTACTGCGAAAAGTGCGGAACCGTTCCGGTTCCGGAAGAAGATCTTCCGGTCAGACTCCCAAAGGATGTGGAGTTTCTCCCGACCGGGCAGTCTCCCCTCTCTTTCCACGAGGGCTTCAAGAGGACAAATTGTCCGATTTGCGGCGGAGAAGCCCAGAGAGAAACTGATACCATGGACACGTTCGTTGATTCCTCCTGGTACTTCCTCAGGTATGTGAATCCACATCTGGATGACAAACCCTTCGAACCGGACGATGTGAACTACTGGCTCCCCGTGGACCAGTACATAGGTGGAGTGGAGCACGCCATCTTGCATCTGCTGTACTCGAGGTTCATAACCAAAGTACTTCACGACCTTGGATATCTGAATTTCGACGAACCTTTCACCAATCTCTTCACTCAGGGAATGATATACAAAGATGGTGCCAAGATGTCGAAGTCGAAAGGGAACGTGGTATCCCCCGACGACATGATAGAAAAGTACGGAGCAGACACCCTGAGGATGTACATACTCTTCATGGCACCTCCGGAAAAAGATGCCGAGTGGAGCGATGCGGGTATCGAAGGAGTGCACAGATTCATCAGAAGACTCTGGAACACATTCTACACAATTTTGCCGCACGTGAAGGAAGAAACTGCTGAAGGGCTTTCGTTGACAACCCCCGTCGAAAAGGAACTCAGAAGAAAACTGCACAGCATCATCAAAAAGGTGACAGAAGATATCGAAGGCGGATTCAAGTTCAACACGGCCATCAGTGGTCTCATGGAACTGGTCAACCACCTGAATCAGTACCTGAACGGTGTACCAGAAGATCGGTGGAACAAAAAACTTCTGAGGGAGATCGCGGAGAATCTCACACTGGTTCTATCACCGTTCGCACCGCATCTGGCGGAAGAGTTCTGGCACGAGCTGGGACAGGAGAGTCTCGTTGTTCAGCAATCGTGGCCATCCTACGATCCAGAAGCCCTTGAGGTCGAAGAAATGGAGATCGCCATTCAAATAAACGGAAAAGTGAGAGACAAGATCCTTGTTCCGGTGGACATCTCAGAGGAAGAACTGAAGAAGATGGTGATGGAGAGAGAAAGAGTCAAAGAATACGTCGATGGAAAGACCGTGAAGAAGTTCATCTACGTGAAGGGAAGAATAGTGAATATCGTGATATGAGGTGATAGGATGGCAGAGAAGATTCCAAAGCCCGTATCGAAAAGACTGGTCAGCTATTACATGTGTCTTGAAAGGTTGATCGATGAGGGGGTCGAGGTGGTCTCCTCGGAAGAGCTCGCAAAAAGGCTTGATCTCAAGGCAAGCCAGATCAGGAAAGACCTTTCTTATTTTGGAGAGTTCGGAAAACGTGGCGTTGGATACAACGTGGAACATCTCTACAACGCAATAGGAGAAATACTCGGAGTCAAGAAAGAATGGAGGCTCGTTGTTGTGGGGGCCGGAAACATCGGACGGGCAATAGCCAACTACGCCGTTATGCGTGAAAAGGGTTTCAGGATTGTCGGGATATTCGATAACGACCCCTCGAAGATCGGAAAAGAAGTGGCACCTGGTTTGATCGTGAAGGACGTGGACGACCTGGAAAGGTTTGTCGGAGAGGAAGGAGCAGAAATAGGTGTCATCGCAGTCCCTGCTGATCACGCTCAGAGTGTGGCGGAAAGACTGGAAAAGTGTGGAATTCTGGGTATTCTGAACTTTGCGCCGGTCAAGATCAAAGTCTCCGTTCCCGTTGAGAACATAGATATAACGGCAGCTTTGAGGGTTCTCACCTTCGAGATCATAAGGAGGAACGGATGAATGGAGTACGACATATACGTGAGAGTATCCAAAGAGGATGTTCACCTTCTGAATTATCTTCTGGAAGTTGAAGAGCACATGTTCAACATCAGGAAATACGAAGACGGTATTTTGAGAATCATCACCCCCTTTCCAAAAGAAGCGATAGAACTTCTGGAAGGATGTAAAGAAATGGTCGATCTTGAGATCATCGATGTGAGGGAGAATCCTGGAGAAGCATGAAGAGACTGACGCGTGTGAAGAAGGTGGAAGACATCAACTTCGATGAACTGATTCGAAGGGGGTACAGATATTTTCTGTTCGACTTCGACAACACCCTTGCTCCTTGGAAAGAGAGTGAACTTCCAAAGGAGAAAAGAAAGATCCTGGAAAAACTGTCGAGCAAAGCACGGGTGGTGATCGTCTCCAACGGCAAGCCGAGGAAAGTCGAACTTCCAGCGACGTTCATCTGGAGAGCGGGAAAACCTTTGAGTTTCAAAGTGTGGAGATTTTTAAAGAAAGAAAAGATAGATCCCAGACGCTGTGTGATGATAGGAGACCAGCTTTTCACTGACGTTCTGATGGGAAAGATTCTTGGTTTCCACGTGATAAAAGTGGAACCGATCAGTCAGAAAGAATTCTTTGGAACGAAGATATTGAGATTCTTTGAGAAGATACTGGAGGGACGATACGATGAAGACGGGTGAGATGAAGATAAACTGGGTTTCCAGGTACATGCCTTTGCTGAACGAGATATCACGGGAATTTTCTGAGAAAAGGCCTCTCGAGGGTGTGACTGTTGGTATGAGCATACATCTAGAAGCGAAAACGGCCTATCTTGCACTCACACTCGCAAAACTTGGAGCAAACGTTGTTGTCACGGGAAGCAACCCTCTTTCCACACAGGACGACGTGGCAGAGGCTCTCAGGAAAAAGGGAATCACCGTCTATGCGAAGAGAACTCACGATGAAGATGTCTACCGGAGGAATCTCATGAAAGTGCTCGATGAAAGCCCCGATTTCATAATAGATGATGGCGGAGATCTCACGGTCATAGCACACACCGAAAGGACCGATGTCCTTGAGAACCTGAAAGGAGTCTCTGAAGAAACCACAACCGGCGTGAAACGCTTGAAGGCTCTTGAAAAATCCGGGAAATTGAAAGTACCGGTTGTGGCTGTGAACGATTCGAAGATGAAGTTTCTCTTCGACAACAGGTATGGAACGGGACAATCCACGTGGGATGCCATCATGAGAAACACGAATCTTCTGATCGCCGGAAAAAGGGTGGTAGTGGCCGGTTACGGCTGGTGCGGAAGGGGAATCGCCCTGAGAGCCTCCGGCCTTGGTGCAAAGGTGATTGTAACGGAAGTGGATCCCATCAGAGCGGTGGAAGCGATCATGGATGGCTTCGAAGTGATGCCGATGAAAGAGGCTGTAGAACTGGCCGATTTTGTTGTGACGGCCACGGGAAACACTGATGTACTCACCGAGGAAGATATTCTGTCACTCAAAGACGGGGCAGTTCTGGCCAACGCGGGCCATTTCAACGTGGAAATTCCTGTAGAGACACTCGAAAGGCTTGCCGTTGAGAAGTTCGAAGCGCGTCCGAACGTGACGGGTTACGTGTTGAAGAATGGAAAAACGGTCTTTCTCCTTGCCGAAGGCCGACTGGTCAACCTTGCGGGTGGAGACGGACATCCCATCGAAATCATGGATCTTTCGTTCGCCCTTCAGACTTTTGCCATACTGTATCTTCTGGAAAATCACGCCAACATGAAACCAAGAGTTTACACTCTCCCGCCCGAAGTGGATGAGAAGGTGGCCATGATGAAACTAAAATCCATGAACGTGAGAATAGACAGCCTGACGGAGAAACAAAGGAGGTATCTGGAGAGTTGGCAGTGAATTCGAAGTACCACCATTCTTGCATAAACTGCGGAGGGGTGAACACCGACGAGAGAAACGAGAGGGGACTTCCGTGTGAAGTGTGTCTTCCCGAGGAATCCCCTTTTGACATTTATGAAGCCCTTCTTGAGAGAAGAACGTTGAAGGATTATCGTTTCTATCACAGATTCTGGAATGAATACGAGGACTTTCGGAATTTTTTCAAGAAAATGTTTGGAAAAAATCTAACGGGGTATCAACGTTTATGGGCAAAAAGAACGATCCTGGGAAAAAGTTTCACGATGGTAGCACCAACGGGTGTGGGGAAAACGACGTTCGGGATGGTTGCCTCCCTGTGGCTTGCCAAGAAAGGAAAAAGATCTGCACTCATCTTTCCCACAGTGACACTGGTTAAGCAGACCCTCGAAAGATTGAGGAGCATGTCAGAAGACGTAAAAATTGTGGGATTTTATTCCTCAATGGGAAAGGAAGAGAGAAAGAGATTCGAGGAAAGTTTTGAAAAGGATGACTACCACGTACTGGTCGTTTCCACACAGTTCGTCTCCAGGCACAGAGAAGAGCTCTCCAGGAAGAAGTTCGATTTCGTTTTCGTGGACGATGTGGACGCAGTCCTCAAGGCCTCCCGTAACATAGACACCCTCCTCATGATGGTGGGAATCCCGGAAGATGTCATAAAGAAGGCACTCTTTGCCATCAAACAGGGAAAGATCTATGAAAGACCAGACAACTTGAAAACAGGAATCCTGGTGGTTTCCTCCGCCACGGCCAGGCCACGCGGCATCAGGCCCTTGTTGTTCAGAGATCTTCTCAACTTCACCGTTGGAAGGCTAGTTTCTGTCTCCCGCAACATCACGCACGTGAGAATTCCCAGAAAGTCCAAAGAACGTTTGATGGAACTGCTCAGAATGTTCAAAGACGGTGTTTTGATCTTCACGCAGACGGAAGAAGAGGGGAAAAATCTGGTCGATTATCTGAAAGGTCAGGGGATAAAGGTCGAGGGGACCTGGGAAAGGTTCGAGGAAAATTTCGATGCATTCAAAAACGGTGAGATCAATGTTCTGGTGGGTGTACAGGCGTATTATGGGAAACTGACAAGGGGAGTTGACCTTCCAGAGAAGATAAAATACGTTGTCTTTTGGGGAGTTCCCTCCATGAGGTTTTCTCTGGAACCCGATAAAGCTCCGCAGTTTGTCCTCACCAGGCTCCTCAGAGAATCAGGCCTGATAAAAGGTAGAGAGGCGAACGAGGAGAAACTCAGAGAACTCGCAAAATCACATTTTTCTCAGGAAGAATTTGTAGAAAGAGTGAAAGAGATCTTCAGGGGCTCTGCCGTGAGAGGGAAAGAACTCATCATTCCCGATATTTACACCTACATTCAGGCTTCTGGAAGATCATCGAGAATACTGAACGGTGTTCTCGTAAAGGGTCTGGCCGTGATCTTTGAAGAAGACGAGGAAATCTTCGAATCTTTGAAAACCCGTCTTCTCCTCGTAGCAGAGGAAGAGATCCTTGAGGAATCGGAAGCGGATTGGGAAAAACTCGTTCGTGAGGTGGAAGAAAGCAGAAAGAGCTTAAAGAAGGAATTTTCCGACACTTCCCGTTCTCTCCTGATAGTCGTGGAGTCGCCAACCAAAGCGGATACGATTTCGAAGTTTCTGGGAAAGTCCTCTTCCCGAAGAGAAAAAAATATCCTGGTCCATGAAGCCGTAACGGATGAAGGAATCATTCTGTTCACAGCAACAAGAGGACACGTTTACGATCTTGTCACCAGAGGAGGAATTCATGGGGTTGAGGAAAAAGACGGTATTTTCGTTCCTGTTTACAACTCTCTGAAAAGATGCAGAGATTGTGGATACCAGTTCACAGAAGATCGAGAAGAATGCCCCATCTGTTCTTCAAAAAACCTCGATGACAAAACTGAGACCCTCAGAGCACTGAGGGAGATATCGCTTGAGGTTGATGAAATCCTGGTGGCAACAGACCCCGATGTCGAGGGAGAGAAAATATCCTGGGACGTGATGCAGTATCTGATACCCGCCAACGGATCTCTGAGAAGAATTGAAATGCATGAAATCACAAAATACGGCTTCAAAAAGGCAAGAGAGAGTGTTCGTTTTGTCGATTTCAATCTGGTGAAGGCGCAGGTAGTGAGAAGAGTTCAGGACAGATGGATCGGATTTGAGTTGAGTGGAAGACTTCAAAAACAATTCGGCAAACTAAACCTTTCGGCGGGCAGGGTCCAGTCAACGGTTCTGGGATGGATAGTAGATCGAGAAGAAGAGTACAGAAAAAGCGAAAAGGACTTCACTCTCATCACGCTGGAAAACGGCGTACAACTCGAAGTTGAAGGGAAAGTGGCCGTCGATGCCATCAGCGTGTCGAAAGTGGAAGAAACAGAAGAAGACATTACCCCTCCTCCACCTTACACGACTTCTTCTGCGCTCTCGGAGATATCCCAGAGGCTCAGACTGGGTGTTCAGGAGACGATGGATATTCTCCAGGATCTCTTTGAGAAAGGCTTCATCACCTACCACAGGACCGACTCGATCAGGGTCTCACTGGAAGGCCAGAACGTAGCACGCAGCTATCTGAGAAAGATCGGCAAAGAAGAACTCTTCACAGGAAGGAGCTGGTCAACCGAGGGGGCACACGAGGCCATCAGACCGGTGAAACCCATCGACGATAAAGAAATCGAGGAAATGATGGAAGAGGGGCTGATAACGGACCTGACAAAGAAGCACCTGAGGGTTTACTCGATCATATTCAACCGCTTTCTGGCCAGTCAGTCTTCACCCATGAAGGTGAAAAGGCAGTCAGTCTCTTTCGATGTGGAAGGAAAGGAATTGAAGAAGGAATACGTGGTGGAAATTCTGAAGGACGGCTGGAATCTCTTCATGCCGTTAACAATTTCTCCACGATTCGAACACAGAAGCTACAGAATTCTTGAAAGAAAGATTTACAAAAAACACACGGTACCTCTCTTCACTCAGGCTTCTATAGTGGAAGAGATGAAGAAAAGGGGAATTGGCAGACCTTCAACTTATGCAAAAATAGTAGAGGTACTCTTCAAAAGAGGATACGTGTACGAGGATAAATACAGGAGGATCAGACCAACGAAGCTGGGAGTGATGGTCTATTCGTTCCTCAAAGAAAGATACGAAAGGTTCGTAACAGAAGAGACTACTCGCAGACTGGAAGAGATCATGGACAGGGTGGAAAAGGGAGAAGAGGATTATCAATCCACACTCAGGCTTTTGTACGAGGAAATAAAATCTCTCACGGAGGAGGGGTAATGTATGTGGCTGCTCTTTCTCGTTCCTCTGGTTGCACTGGGATTTGCCGCTGCAAACTTCGCCGCCGTTGTTAAAAAACCAGAGGGTACAGATCGAATGAAGGAGATATCTTCCTACATTCGAAGTGGGGCGGATTCGTTCCTTGCGCACGAGACCAGGGCTATCTTCAAAGTTGCCATCGTAATAGCGATACTTCTCATGATCTTCACAACATGGCAGACGGGTGTGGCGTTTCTTTTGGGAGCCGTGATGAGTGCTTCTGCTGGTATCGTGGGAATGAAGATGGCCACAAGAGCAAACGTCAGAGTGGCAGAGGCAGCCAGAACAACGAAGAAGATAGGACCCGCGTTGAAGGTGGCTTATCAGGGTGGAAGTGTCATGGGACTTTCCGTCGGTGGGTTTGCCCTCCTTGGACTTGTTCTGGTTTACCTGATCTTTGGAAAATGGATGGGACAGCTGGACAATCTCAATATATACACCAACTGGCTTGGGATAAACTTTGTTCCTTTCGCCATGACGGTCTCTGGTTACGCCCTTGGGTGTTCCATCATAGCCATGTTTGACAGGGTTGGAGGAGGAGTTTACACGAAGGCAGCGGATATGGCGGCTGACCTTGTTGGAAAGACAGAACTGAACCTTCCTGAAGACGATCCAAGGAATCCCGCCACGATAGCAGACAACGTGGGAGACAACGTGGGAGACGTTGCTGGACTGGGAGCGGACCTTCTGGAAAGTTTCGTTGGTGCCATAGTGTCTTCCATTATCCTGGCTTCTTACATGTTCCCGATATACGTTCAAAAAATCGGAGAAAACTTGGTTCATCAGATCCCGAAGGAGACCATCCAGTCCCTCATCACCTATCCGATTTTCTTCGCATTGGTTGGTCTTGGATGCTCCATGCTGGGGATACTCTATGTAATCGTGAAAAAACCATCTGACAATCCTCAGAGGGAACTCAACATCAGTCTATGGACTTCCGCGATTCTCACAGTTGTTTTGACAGCTTTTTTGACGTACTTCTACCTTAAGGACGCTCAGGGCCTGGATGTTGTCGGCTTCAGGTTCGGTCCCATATCCCCATGGTTCTCGGCGATCATAGGAATCTTTGCGGGAATCCTGGTTGGATTTTGGGCTGAGTACTACACAAGTTATCATTATAGACCAACCCAGTTCCTCAGCAGATCCTCCATCGAAGGCACAGGAATGGTCATCTCTAACGGTCTTTCCCTTGGAATGAAGAGCGTGCTTCCTCCCACTCTAACGCTCGTTCTCGGTATTCTCTTTGCAGATTACTTTGCAGGGCTCTACGGTGTTGCGATCTCCGCTCTTGGAATGCTTTCCTTCGTTGCAACCTCCGTTTCTGTGGACAGTTACGGACCAATAGCGGATAATGCAGGTGGAATAAGCGAAATGTGCGAGCTGGATCCTGAGGTGAGAAAGATAACGGATCATCTCGACGCCGTGGGTAACACAACAGCCGCTATAGGAAAAGGATTTGCCATTGGTTCTGCTATCCTGGCTGCCCTTTCTCTCTTCGCTTCTTACATGTTCTCGCAAATCAGTCCATCGGATGTTGGAAAACCACCTTCTCTCATACTCCTTCTGAACATGGTAGATGCAAGGGTGATAGCGGGTGCACTACTTGGAGCGGCGATCACCTACTACTTCAGTGGTTACCTAATCTCTGCGGTCACGAAGGCCGCCATGAAGATGGTGGATGAGATCAGAAGACAGGCAAGAGAGATTCCTGGTCTTCTGGAAGGAAAGGCAAAACCAGACTACAACAAGTGTATTGAAATCACCAGCGATAACGCTTTGAAGCAGATGGGATATCCTGCTTTCATAGCGATTCTCACACCTCTTGTGACAGGATTTCTGCTTGGACCGGAGTTCGTCGGAGGTGTGTTGATAGGAACCGTTATCAGTGGTGCCATGCTCGCTATTCTGACGGCAAATTCCGGAGGAGCCTGGGACAACGCCAAGAAGTTCCTCGAAGCGGGTAATCTAGAAGGATACGGTAAGGGATCTGAACCGCATAAGGCCCTTGTCATAGGAGACACGGTGGGAGATCCACTCAAGGATACGGTGGGTCCTTCTCTCGATATTCTCATAAAGATCATGTCGGTGGTTTCGGTGATAGCGGTCTCCATCTTCAAACACATTCATCTGTTCTAAAAGGAGGGGGCTTCAGCCCCCTTAAATTGTGGTAGGATTCTTAGGGGGGATGATCTTGGAAAAAGAAAAACTTTTTGCAAAGCTTGTGGAAATAGTTTCAGAGAAGATGGGAAAAGAACTGGAGACGATCGATGAAAATGCTTCTTTTGAAGAGCTTGGTTTTGATTCACTCGATGTAATAGACCTTGTCATGTTCTTCGAAGATGAGTTCGCAATAAGGATAGAGGATGAAAAACTTGAAAACCTTCGCAGAGTAAGAGACCTGATAGATGTTGTGAGCAGAAAACTAGAGGAGGTCGACGATGAGGTATCTGAGGGCGGATGAAAGGTGTTTGATATGCAGTCTCAGACAGGCTGAAAATCTCCTGAGAAAAACCATCAATTCTCCCGAAAAAAGATGGGTGATATTCCGGGAGATTTTCAGAGTCATGAGTGAGATGAAATGGGGAATGAAACCTCTGGAGGTGAACGGGAAGATCCACAGGTTCATAATGGAGTACGTGAAAGAAGAAGATCCATTCAAAGAAGAAAAGGAAAGATCGAACGAGATAGCCATGAAACTCGTTGAAATGTTCCGGGCGGAGATTTTGAATTCGCCTGATCCCGTGTATTCGGCTGCGAAATTGGCTGTTTCCGGAAATTTGATAGATCTTGGTATCCCTGGCTGGAAAATAGAGGACGTTTTTGAAAAATTGCATGAAGCCTATGAAAGACCCTTCGATAGAGAAAATTTTGAGGAGTTCAGAAACGTTCTTGAAAATGCCTCCACACTCTTTTACATTGCAGATAACGCTGGGGAGATCGTTTTCGATAAGTTCTTCATTGAGGTCATGAAGATGCAGAATCCATCACTTGAGGTGATGGTTGCCGTTCGTGGAAAGCCGATAATAAACGACGTCACAGTCGACGATGCAAAGCAGATCGGGCTGGAAGAGGTTGCCACACTGATCGACTCCGGTGTGGAAGAGCCGGGTGTGGTCCTGGACAAAGCTACACCAGAGTTCAGAAGGATGTTTTTCGAAACAGACCTTGTCATTTCCAAAGGACAGGGAAATTTCGAGGGTCTTTACGAGGAAGAAAGAGAAAACCTCTTCTTCCTCCTGACCGCCAAGTGTGATTTCGTAGCGGAGGTTCTGAAAGTTCCCGTAGGAGGAAAGGTGTTCATTTCCTCTTCCTCCCTTTGATCTTTTCTCGAGGAGGTGAGTAAAGTTGATAGAAAAGATCAGGGAGTACGTTCTCAGTACTCTCGGTACTTTGGTTACCGCTGTTGGTGTTGTGGTCTTTCTGATACCGAACAACATAGCTGCCGGTGGTGTGAGCGGTCTTTCGATGATACTTCATCATCTTCTTCCGCTCCCGGTGGGAATCTGGATGTACATTCTAAACGGGCTTCTCTTTCTTGTTGCCTTCTTCACCGTGGGATTCGACTTCAGTGCCAAGACGATTTATTGTACTTTCGTTTTCAACTTCTTTGTGGATTTGTTCGATCGTTTAATCCCTCTACCAAAGTACACGGGCGATGATTTGTTCCTTGCGGTTTCTTTTGGTACGTTACTCACCGCATTAGGGCTTGCCATAACGTTTTCTCAGAACTCTTCCACCGGAGGAACGGACATCATAGCAAGAATCCTGAACAAATATTTCTGGATCTCCATGGGAATGGGGCTTTTGATGGTGGACTTCACCATAGCGGCTCTGGCGGGTGTCACGTTCAACGCGAGAACGGGAATGTACGCTCTTCTCGGTGTGATACTGAACGGTATAATGGTGGATTTCATGTTGAGAGGAATAGAGCAATCGAGTGAAGTAACCATCATTTCCGAGCGGTCTGAGGAGATAAAGGATTTTGTTCTTTACAAACTTCACAGAGGTGCCACTTACGTTCCTGCGAAGGGGGCTTACACGGGCAAGGAAAGAAAAATACTGCTTGTGGTGGTCAGAAGAAGAGAGTTGAACGAACTGATCAGATTCATAAGGAAGGTGGATCCGAAAGCCTTTGTCATAATCAAGGAAGTAAGACAGGCTCTGGGAGAGGGTTTTAAAGAACTGGAGGAGTTGTGATGTACTACGAGGTAGCAGTGTCGGGAACAGGAAGGACGATCTGTGTTCGATCAGAGGAACCGCTGAATCCAGGTGAGAGAATATGGATCGGCTGGAAAGGAGAAAGGACGAAATGTTACGTTATAGGTCCTTCCTCCCAGAAGGACTCCTTCACCGTGAAGGAGCGGGATGGGAGGAGTTTTCTGACAGAAAAGCACGTTGAAATAGCAAAGTGGGTCTCAAGAAGGTTTGGTTCGCCGATAGGTATGGTCTTCGACCTCTTCTTCCCGCCGGGAATCGACGATTACGCAACGGAGAAGGTGATCTCGCAAAGTCCTTTCCTCGGTTTTGAAGAGATGCCTCTTTCCGACTTTGTGAAAAATAAGGGAGAAAAGGTCCTGGAAGAGATGTTGAAGAAAGGGCTCGTGAAGGTCGAAAAGTCTTTCTACATAAAGGAACCCAAGCCACGTTTAAAAAAAAGAGTTTTCCTGAAAGCGTCCATTCCGGAACTGGTACGAACACCGCTGACTCTGAAGCAGAAGATGGTGGTTGAGTACCTTCAGTTCAACAGTGGTGTACTCCTGGAGGACCTTATGAGGGATCTGGAGATCTCAAAAAGCGTGATCGAGTCTCTCCAGGAAAAAGGAATAATAGAAGTTCTTCATCAGGACGTTTCACCGAAAAAGAGATCCCATCGAACCACTTTCAAAGGGGAACTCTCTGATGTGAACCTTTTCTTTGGGCCCGCAGGCAGTGGTAAAACAGAAGCACTCCTTCAACTTGCGAGCGAATATTCCAGAAGGGGAACAGTACTTTTTCTGGTACCTGAGGTTTCCATACTCACGCATCTGCTTTCGCGCTTGAAAGGATTGTTCCCACAGATGAAAGTGGGCATATACCACAGTTACCTATCGAAATCAAGAAAAAACCTGGAGTGGTACAGAACTGTTGAAGGGAAGATCGATGTATTGCTTGGAACAAGAAGTGCCGTGTTCGTTCCCATCAAGAACCTTTCCTTGATCGTGGTTGACGAAGAGCACGACGAAAGTTTCTATCAGTATTCACCTCCTTCCTATGACGCCGTTGAAGTGGCAAGGGAGATTTCCAGGATCTTTGAAGTTCCCCTGGTGATGTCTTCTGCTACTCCAGATTTGAAGACTTATATGGAAGCGAAAGAGGGAAAAATCAAGATGTTCACTTTTGTCAGAAAACACGCAGACGTGTCGATAGAGATTGTCGATATGAGGAAAGAGGAGAAAATAGGAAGCTTTGCCAAGAAAACCCTTGACCTGATGGAAGAAACCTTGAAAGAAAGCCGGAGAGTACTCGTTTATGTGAGAAGAAAAGGGTACTGGGGAAGAGTACAATGTGAAACCTGCGGCCACGTTTTGAAGTGTGAAGACTGCGACGTGTCTCTTGTTTTCCACCTGGATTCTAGATCACTGAAATGTCATCAGTGTGGCAGAGAGTACAGATTCAAAGAAGAATGCCCTGTTTGCGGTGGAAAACTCTCCGGGAAAGGATTTGGCACGGAAAAGATTGAAAGAGAGCTGCAAAGATATTTCCCGGAAAAGAGGGTTGTGAGAGTAGATCGGGAAGTTGTTGAGGACGTAATGGAGGTAGAGGATTACATAAACAGGTTGATTTCCGGAGAAATAGACATTCTTGTTGGAACAAGAATGGTAACGAAGAGTTTCGATGTTCCGGAGATCGGCCTTGTGTGTGTACTTGATGTGGACTCACTCATCTTTCTACCGGATTTTTCAGCTTCGCTGAGGGCGTTTCAGTTGATTATCCAGGTGTTCGGAAGAGCGTCCAGAAAGGGTACGGGAAGAGCAATCCTTCAGACGCACAACCCCGACGAAGAGGTGATCATAAGGGCAATAGAAGAAGATGTGGAAGGTTTCTATGAAAGAGAACTCGAAAGAAGAAAATCGCTGGGTTATCCTCCCTACAAGCACTTGATTCACATCGCACTGAAGTCAAAAGATCCGAACCAGGGAAAAAAACTTCTGACGAGGCTGAGAGACTTCCTTGACGGTGAAGAGGTTCTTGGGCCTGCGGAACACTGGATGTTCAAACTGAAGGGTTTTTATCGACATCATCTGGTAATGAAGACAGACAAGGTGGAAGAAACCCTTTCAAAGGTGGAGAAATACTCAAGGGTACTGGGTTTGGATCCACTGATACTGGTGGATCCGCCTTCTCTGGAGATACCGGATTAACCTTAGTGTAACTTTACCTTATCTTTTACTTAATTGAACTACCGTGGAAGGGGTGCTATTATTAATCTCGGCGACGTTGAGTGAAAGGGTCTTCAGAAAGCGGAAAAAGAGAATAGAACCCGAAAAGAGAAGTTACGTACTCTGGAGTCGAAGCAAACTTCAAGGTTTTTGTCCTCGGGTCATTGAAATATGGATAGCAGCCCCCCGATTTTGTTGAGCCGGATCGAATCTTATATGGAGGGTTTGATCCTGGCTCAGGGTGAACGCTGGCGGCGTGCCTAACACATGCAAGTCGAGCGGGGGAAACTCCCCTTTGGGGAGGAGTACCCAGCGGCGGACGGGTGAGTAACACGTGGGTAACCTGCCCTCCGGAGGGGGATAACCAGGGGAAACCCTGGCTAATACCCCATACGCTCCATCAACGCAAGTTGGTGGAGGAAAGGGGCGTTTGCCCCGCCGGAGGAGGGGCCCGCGGCCCATCAGGTAGTTGGTGGGGTAACGGCCCACCAAGCCGACGACGGGTAGCCGGCCTGAGAGGGTGGTCGGCCACAGGGGCACTGAGACACGGGCCCCACTCCTACGGGAGGCAGCAGTGGGGAATCTTGGACAATGGGGGAAACCCTGATCCAGCGACGCCGCGTGCGGGACGAAGCCCTTCGGGGTGTAAACCGCTGTGGCGGGGGAAGAATAAGGCAGGGAGGAAATGCCCTGCCGATGACGGTACCCCGCTAGAAAGCCCCGGCTAACTACGTGCCAGCAGCCGCGGTAATACGTAGGGGGCGAGCGTTACCCGGATTTACTGGGCGTAAAGGGGGCGTAGGCGGCCTGGTGTGTCGGATGTGAAATCCCACGGCTCAACCGTGGGGCTGCATCCGAAACTACCAGGCTTGGGGGCGGTAGAGGGAGACGGAACTGCCGGTGTAGGGGTGAAATCCGTAGATATCGGCAGGAACGCCGGTGGGGAAGCCGGTCTCCTGGGCCGACCCCGACGCTGAGGCCCGAAAGCCAGGGGAGCAAACCGGATTAGATACCCGGGTAGTCCTGGCTGTAAACGATGCCCACTAGGTGTGGGGGGATAATCCCTCCGTGCTGAAGCTAACGCGTTAAGTGGGCCGCCTGGGGAGTACGCCCGCAAGGGTGAAACTCAAAGGAATTGACGGGGGCCCGCACAAGCGGTGGAGCGTGTGGTTTAATTGGATGCTAAGCCAAGAACCTTACCAGGGCTTGACATGCCGGTGGTACCTCCCCGAAAGGGGTAGGGACCCAGTCCTTCGGGACTGGGAGCCGGCACAGGTGGTGCACGGCCGTCGTCAGCTCGTGCCGTGAGGTGTTGGGTTAAGTCCCGCAACGAGCGCAACCCCTGCCCCTAGTTGCCAGCGGTTCGGCCGGGCACTCTAGGGGGACCGCCGGCGACGAGCCGGAGGAAGGAGGGGATGACGTCAGGTACTCGTGCCCCTTATGCCCTGGGCGACACACGCGCTACAATGGGCGGTACAATGGGTTGCGACCCCGCGAGGGGGAGCCAATCCCCAAAGCCGCCCTCAGTTCGGATCGCAGGCTGCAACCCGCCTGCGTGAAGCCGGAATCGCTAGTAATCGCGGATCAGCCATGCCGCGGTGAATACGTTCCCGGGCCTTGTACACACCGCCCGTCACGCCACCCGAGTCGGGGGCTCCCGAAGACACCTGCCCCAACCCGAAAGGGAGGGGGGGTGTCGAGGGAGAACCTGGCGAGGGGGGCGAAGTCGTAACAAGGTAGCCGTACCGGAAGGTGCGGCTGGATCACCTCCTTTCTAGGAGATTTTTGGGGGGCTGCTATCCATATTCCAATGGCTCGGGGGCTCGTAGCTCAGCTGGTCAGAGCGCACGCCTGATAAGCGTGAGGTCGGTGGTTCGAGTCCACCCGAGCCCACCATTGGTGGGGACGTAGCTCAGCTGGGAGAGCGCCTGCTTTGCAAGCAGGAGGCCAGGGGTTCGAATCCCCTCGTCTCCACCAAGGTGAAGGGTCATTGAAAACTGCATAGGGGAAAGTAGGAGGTCAAGGTACTAAGGGCACGCGGTGGATGCCTTGGCGGCGGGAGGCGATGAAGGGCGTGGCAAGCTGCGATAAGCCCGGGGGAGCCGCAAGCAGGCGTTGATCCCGGGATTCCCGAATGGGGAAACCTGGGTGGCCGTTGAGGCCACTCGCCGCCGAAAGGCGGTGCGACACCGGGGGAAGTGAAACATCTCAGTACCCCGAGGAAAAGAAATCAACCGAGATTCCCCTAGTAGCGGCGAGCGAACGGGGAGGAGCCCAAACCAGCGTGGTGTCAAAGCCCGTGGGCGTTGCCACGCTGGGGTTGCGGGACACGACCGGGCGAGGCCACGGACTCGCCGGGGAGTTACAAATCCCTCCTCTAGCCGAACCACCTGGGAAGGTGGGCCGGAGAGGGTGACAGCCCCGTAGGCGAAAGGGGAGGGACTCCCTGGGTCGTGTTCCCGAGTACCACGGGACACGTGGAATCCCGTGGGAAGCAGGGGGGACCACCCTCCAAGGCTAAATACTACCCGCCGTCCGATAGCGCACCAGTACCGTGAGGGAAAGGTGAAAAGCACCCCGGAAGGGGAGTGAAAGAGGACCTGAAACCGCGTGCCTACAAGAAGTCGGAGCCCCCATTTGGGGGTGACGGCGTGCCTTTTGATTAATGAGCCCGCGAGTTGCCGTCGGTGGCGAGGTTAAGCCGATTGAGGCGTAGCCGTAGCGAAAGCGAGTCCGAATAGGGCGTCTAGTCACCGGCGGCAGACCCGAAGCCGGGTGAGCTACCCCTGGGCAGGGTGAAGGTGGGTTAAAACCCACTGGAGGCCCGAACCGGTGGACAGTGAAAAGTCCTCGGATGACCTGGGGGTAGGAGTGAAAAGCTAACCGAACCCGGTGATAGCTGGTTCTCCCCGAAATGCATTGAGGTGCAGCCTCGGGCGGTCTGTGCAGGGGGTAGAGCACTGATGGGGCTAGGGGGGTTTCCTCCGAACCCCGTCAAACTCCGAATCCCTGCACACAAAGCCCGGGAGTGAGCCCGCGGGGGATAAGCTCCGCGGACGAGAGGGGAACAACCCAGACCGCCGGCTAAGGGCCCGAAGAGGTGGCTAAGTGGTAAAGGATGTGGGGTGCCTAAGACAGCTGGGATGTTGGCTTAGAAGCAGCCATCATTTAAAGAGTGCGTAACAGCTCACCAGCCGAGGCACCCTGCACCGAAAATGTAACGGGGCTCAAGCCACCCCCCGAAGCCGCGGGTCAGTACCTCCGCTGGAGGTACTGGCGGTAGGGGAGCGTTCCGCTGTAGGGTGAAGGCGGACCCGCGAGGGCCGCTGGACGAGGCGGAAGTGAGAATGCGGGCATGAGTACGCGAGAGGAGGGTGAGAATCCCTCCCCCCGTAAGCCCAAGGGTACCTGGGGAAGGGTCGTCCGCCCAGGGTTAGCCGGGACCCTAAGGTGAACCCGAAAGGGGTAGCCGAAGGGAAGCCGGTTAATATTCCGGCGCCACCTGCGGTCGATGGTACGAGGGGTGACGCAGGAGGGTAAGCGCCGGGGGCAAGTGGCATGCCCCTCCAAGCGGTTAGGGCGATGACGGGCGTAGGTAAATCCGCGCCCCGAGCCTGAGCCGTGATGGGGAGGTCCCTTCGGGGACCAACGGCGCCGACCCCACACTGCCGAGAAAAACCTCGCGTACCGCTTGAGACCGCAGGTGCCCGTTCCGCAAACCGACACAGGTGGGCGGGCTGAGAAGGCTCAGGGGAGCGGGTTAACCCTCGCCAAGGAACTCGGCAAATTGGCCCCGTAACTTCGGGAGAAGGGGTGCCGCGCTAGGGTGAACCCGGGGGAAGGGGCAACCCGGAAACCGGGGGAGCCCGAGGCGGTCGCAGTGACAAGGCCCTGGCGACTGTTTACCAAAAACACAGGTCTCTGCTAACTCGAAAAGAGGAAGTATAGGGACTGACGCCTGCCCAGTGCCGGAAGGTTAAGGGGAGGGGTGAGGCTCCCCTTGTGGGAGCGTAGCTCCGACCCGAAGCCCCGGTAAACGGCGGCCGTAACTATAACGGTCCTAAGGTAGCATTCGCTGCCTGCCCACAGGGAAACCTGTGGGGCAATACCCGGCTGTATGCGGGGAAGCCCTTAGAGCCCTTCCTACCTGGGGGTTGCGGCCAGCCCAGGTAAAAATGGAAGGGATTGGGCAATCCGCAGGAAACCCCGTTGAGGGGGATCCTCAGAGACTGTACGCCGGGCATCCAGTCCCCGTGAGAAGGGGTGGAAATCTTGGATCTCAAACCTGACTGGGTCGTTGGGTTCGTCGACGGCGAAGGTTGTTTCTACGTTGGTGTTAGCAGGAATCGCACCATGAAGACGGGTTATCAGGTTCTCCCCGAATTCAGAATTGTCCAGCACAAGCGCGACATACAGGTTCTGTACGCACTGAAAAAGTTTTTCGGATGTGGAGTTGTGCGGAAGAACCATGACGATCGATACGAATTGAGAATCAGAAAAAGGTCGTGCTTGAAGAAAGTTGTAGAATTCTTCGAAAAACACCCCCTAAAGACGAAGAAAAATGTTGATTTCAAAAAGTTCAGAAGGATCCTTCTGATGATGGAACGGGGAGAACATCTCACAAAAGAAGGTCTCATCAAGATACTGAACATCGCCATGAAAATGAACACTGGAAACCACGAAAGGTTGAAACGAACCCTCGAAGAGATCCGGGGACTGGATGAAGATACAGTCCACCCCCACTCCGAAAGGGTGGGATAAGGGTGAGCGAAATTCCTTGTCGGGTAAGTTCCGACCTGCATGAATGGCGTAACGACTGGGGCACTGTCTCGGCGGGGGGCCCGGCGAAATTTCAGTCTGGGTGAAGATGCCCAGTACCCGCGGCTAGACGGAAAGACCCCGTGGAGCTTTACTGCAGCCTGGTATTGGGCTCTGGTGCATCGTGTATAGAATAGGTGGGAGGCTGTGAAGCCGCCTCGCCAGGGGCGGTGGAGCCACCAGTGGAATACCACCCTCGGTGCACTGGAGTCCTAACCTGACCCTGTGAAAAGCAGGGTGGGGACAGTGCCAGGTGGGCAGTTTGACTGGGGCGGTCACCTCCTAAAGAGTAACGGAGGTGCGCAAAGGTCGGCTCAGGTGGGTTGGAAATCCACCGTAGAGTGCAAGGGCATAAGCCGGCCTGACTGCGAGGCCGACAGGCCGAGCAGGGGGGAAACCCGGCCCTAGTGACCCGGCGGCCCCGTGTGGAAGGGCCGTCGATCAACGGATAAAAGTTACCCCGGGGATAACAGGCTGGTCCCGCCCGAGAGTTCACATCGACGGCGGGGTTCGGCACCTCGATGTCGGCTCATCCCATCCTGGGGCTGAAGCAGGTCCCAAGGGTTGGGCTGTTCGCCCATTAAAGGGGTACGTGAGCTGGGTTCAGACCGTCGTGAGACAGGTCGGTCCCTATCTGCCGCGGGCGTAGGAGGCTTGAGGGGGGTCCTCCCTTGTACGAGAGGACCGGGAGGAGGGGGCCTCTGGTGTACCGGCTGTCGCGCCAGCGGCATACGCCGGGTAGCTATGCCCCTAAGCGATAACCGCTGAAAGCATCTAAGCGGGAAGCGCGCCCCAAGATTAGGCCTCCCATCCCGTTAAGGGAGTAAGGCCGGTCCGAGAAGAGGACCTTGATAGGCCGGGGGTGTAAGCGCCGCAAGGCGTTGAGCCCACCGGTACTAATCGGCCGAGGCCTTGACCTCCGAAATCCCCTATGCAGTTTCCAATGATCCTTCGAAGTATCCCCGGGTGCCGATACTGGGGCGGGAAACACCCGGTTCCATTCCGAACCCGGCCGTTAAGCCGCCCTGGGCCGATGGTAGTATGGGGGCAACCCCATGCGAGAGTAGGTAGCGCCCGGGGATTTGTTTTTTATGAAGGGGCTCTTGAAAGAGCCCCTTTTTGTTATAATGATATCAAGGGGGTGATCCTGTGGCGGAAAAGCTTCCTATAAAGACGGTGATGGCTATCCTCGTGGAAAACAGGAGGGAAACGGCTGAGAAGGTTCAGAAAATCCTCACCGCCTGGGGATGTTTGATCAAAACAAGGTTGGGCCTTCATGATGGGGTTCTTGACAACTGCTCGGACGCCGGGCTCATCGTTCTTGAACTCGTGGGAAGCCCGCAGCAGCACAAAGAGCTCTGTGACAAGCTCAACAAACTACCGGGTGTGAAGGCCGACTACATGGAACTGTCTTTTGATGAAGAGTAAGCCCCTCGAAAAGAGGGGCTTTTTTCACCAGGCGGTCCAGGTGACCCGGAGCCTTACATTCTCTATCTCAACGGTCACGGTGGCTCCACCTGTAGAGTCGTAGTTTCTCTGCCCAAAGATCATCCAGAGTGTAACATCATCTTCGTTGTTTATCCTGTTCAGAGCTTCTTTCAAAGCGGGCGAGTCGCTGGTGGAGATGGAAAGAGGATATTCAGTCTGCCTGTCGATTTTGATATCAATATCACCGCTAGTTGGTGTTGATGCTGGCTCGCTGAGGGAAAATCCTATGAATCCATCAAAAACAAGATCTCCTTCCACGGTGATGTTTCCAGAAACCTCGATTTTTTGAAAGTGTACCGTTCCTGGAATACCAGCCTCTTGCTGGGCTTTTCTCACATCTTCTGCCTTAATAGTAAAACTTGTCCACGTTGCATATAAAGTAGTGGAACTTCCAGCTGGGATCTCAAACACCTGAGGTTCGATACCGAGGTTTCCCAGATCGATGGGGATGGGTATTGGAATACAACCAGAGACAAGCAATACCAGATGTTATCAGTGCTGACCAGAGAAGTACCCTCTTCATTCTCTCACCTCCTTTCCTTTAATGGTATCATTTTGAAACTTTTTTCCAAAGCGTGTTAAAATTCCTTTGAGAGGTGATCGAATGCCGGTTACTTTCCTCACGGGTGCCTCGGAAACCAAAAAGGAAGAGCTGATAAAAGAACTTCTGAAAGACGAAAAAACAGAGTACATAAGGATCCATCCGGACGATCCCGATAAATTGAACTTTCTGAGGTCCATCATCAACACAAGAACGATATTTTCTGGGAAAACCGTGGTGGACATCATCGACTTCGATTCGTGGCGCTCTCAGGAGCAAAAGCGTTTTCTTGAACTCATAAAGAGCGTTCCAGAGGATGTCCACATCTTCGTGCGATCCCAGAAGTCAACTACGAAAGGTGTGAACCTTGATCTACCAAAACCCTGGGAGACGGACAGATGGCTCGAGTGGATAGAGAAACGCTTCAGAGAGAATGGGTTGAATATCACAAAGGATGCACTTCAACTTTTCTTTTCTAAAGTTGGAACGAACGATCTTCTCGTAGAAAGAGAGATCGAAAAACTGAAGGCCTACTCCGAAACTGGCAACATCTCAGCAGAGGACGTGGAGGAAGTGGTCTTCACCTATCAGACTCCAGGATACGACGAGTTCTGCTTTGCAGTCTCCGAAGGCAAAAGAAAGCTCGCACACGCCCTTTTATCGCAGATGTGGAAGAGCACAGAACCTGTGGTGATCTCTGCTGTGCTCGTGAATCACTTTCTTGACCTTTTCAAACTGGTCGTGCTCGTCACCAGGAAAAGGTATTACACCTGGCCAGATGTCTCGAGGATCTCAAAAGAACTCGGTATGCCGGTTCCCAGGGCGGCGCGCTTTCTTGGATTTGCGTTCAAGGCTTGGAAGTTCAAGGTGATAAACCACCTCCTCTACTACGATACCACCAAACTCGAGTCGATCCTCAGGAAACTCTACGAACTGGACAGATCCGTTAAAAGCGAAGAGGATCCAAAACCCTTCTTCCACGAATTCATCGAAGAGGTGGCACTGGATGTATATTCTGTTCAGAGAGACGAAGAGTAACTGGTACAGTATCGCCACCCTTCTTTCCACGATATACAGCAGACATCTCAACGTGGAAGCAAGACCTGTAAAATTCGCTGAAATAAAGAACTTCCCTCCCGATGAAACCGTGGTTGCCTACTCTTTCATGAGTTTTGATCTCGAGGTTGTGAAAGAGGAAGTCTCCCAGTTGAAAGAACAAGGCTACACACTCATAGCGGGGGGACCGCACACAAGTGCCGATCCTGAAGGCTGCTTGAGAATGGGATTCGATCATGTTTTCATCGGGGACGGTGAAGAGAACATCCTGAGGTTTCTGATGGGAGAAAGAGAAAGGATCTTCGATGGGATTTCAAAGAGAGTCAATCTGAACCACTACCCGCCTTTTCTTCCTTCAAAGGGAATCTACATGCCCATTGAAATCACAAGGGGATGCCCCTTCTCCTGTGCGTACTGTCAGACCCCGTCCCTTGCAGGAAAACGGGTGAGACATAGGGACGTGGATGTGATCCTTCATTACGCAAGGCTCGGTGTGGAAAGAAACAGAAAACTGGCACGTTTCATAGCACCAAACTCCTTCGGATACGGTTCCAGAAACGGTGTAACACCGAACGTCGAAAAGATCGAAGAACTGCTTTATGGGCTCAAAAAAGTGGGAGTTGAAGAGATCTACTTCGGTACCTTCCCCTCCGAGGTAAGACCCGAATCTGTAACCGATGAAGTGCTGAAAGTGGTGAAGAAATACGTCAAAAACCGATCGATAGTTATAGGTTCTCAGAGTGGAAGCGACAGAATATTGAAGATCATAAAACGCGGGCACACAGTTGAACAGGTGGAAGAGGCAATAGAAAAGATCGCATTTCATGGTTTCACACCGCACGTTGATTTCATATTCGGGTTTCCGTTCGAGACGAAGGAAGACATAGAGATGACGTTCAACTTCATCACAAGGATCGTGGAAAGATACGGTGCGAAAATACATGCCCACACCTTCATGCCGCTTCCTGGAACGGAGCTTTTCAGGGCAGGTCCTGGAAGACTTACGAAAGATCACTACAGGTTCCTTGGAAGGCTTGCCTCAAAAGGTATACTGGATGGATACTGGTTGAAACAGGAAACACTGTCGAGGAAGGTGTACGAAATTGCGAGTAGCCTCGGTTCAGATGCTCCCGACGATTGGGGGATTCGAGGAGAATCTGAATAAAGTAGAGCGCTTTGTAGAAGAAGCTGTTTCAAACGGTGTGGACGTGATCGTCTTCCCTGAACTCACGATCAGTGGTTACACGTGGGATGAAAAGACACTGGCAAAGGGTGTCAGATTCTTTGAGGAAGTTGCCAGAAAAAAACTCTTGAAACTCTCAAGAGAAGGGCAGATCGCCATCGCTGTTGGCACCCCCAGGCTCGTTCTGGGAAAACTTCGAAACTCTCTGGTGATCTTCAAAAAGAAGAGGGAGATTCTTTTCTACGATAAGACACATCTTTTTCGCGGAGAAAAAGATGTCTTCGAACCGGGAGAGTATTTCCTCGTCTTCTCTTACGGGGGAGTGGTTTTTGGTACACTGATCTGTTACGAGATAGGCTTTCCAGAGATCGCCCGGGTACTGACTCTCAGGGGGAGCAAGGTGATTCTTTCCTCCTTTGCTTTTGGAAAGGAAAGAGGGCATACCTACGATATCGCAACGAGGGCGCGGGCGGTGGAAAATGGTGTCTTTATTGTGGCATCGTCCATGTGTGGTAAAGGATTCGTGGAGTTTGTGGGAAGAACAAGGATAGTTGCCCCAAGCGGAAAAGTCCTCAGAGAGCTGGAGACCGATGAGGGTATGATAGTTGAGGACATTGACCCTGACATCGTTTACCACTACAGATACAACGAAGAGGGTGACTCCCACGCTTACCTCAAAAACTACAGGGTCAACATGTACAGTCTACAAAAGGGGAGGTTGTGAAAGTGAAGTACTTCGGAACTGACGGAATAAGGGGTGTTTTTGGAGATACCCTCACCGATGAACTGGCGTTTAAGGTGGGGAAAGCCTTGGGAGAGATCGTTGGAGAAGGGAAAGTGCTCATAGGAAAAGACACAAGGGTTTCTGGAGATTCTCTGGAAGCGGCTCTTGCTGCAGGACTCACCTCGATGGGGGTTGATGTTCTTTCCTGTGGTATCCTTCCCACACCCGCTGTGGCACTTCTGACAAGGATCACAAGGTCCTACGGTGTGGTCATTTCGGCTTCTCACAATCCACCGGAGTACAACGGTATAAAGATAATGAAGAACGGCTACAAGATACCGGACGAAATGGAGGAAGAAATAGAGAGGAGAATGGAAGGAGAGTTTCAGAAACGCTACGTTGTGGGAAAGATTAGGCCTTTCAGGGAAGGAAAAGACATGTACATCGGTGCCGTTCTTGAGATGTTCAAAGATCTCGATCTTTCTGGAAAGAGTGTTTCCCTTGATCTTGCCAACGGTGCCACGACGACCACGGCGAAGGACGTGTTCGAATTTCTCGGTGCCGAGGTTGAGGTTTTCAACACCTCTCAGGATGGCCTTCTAATAAACCAGGGGTGTGGTACCACACACCCGAAGTTTCTTGCAGAGGAGATGAAAAGGGGCCGAATCGGTTTTTCTTTCGATGGTGATGGTGACCGTGTGATCGCCGTGGACGAGGGAAGAAATGTGGTGAATGGCGATAAGATCATAGGAATACTGGCAGAGGGAATGATGGAGGAAGGAAGGCTGAGGGAATCTGTCGTCGTGGGAACCGTCATGACCAACGGGGGACTCGAGGAGTATCTGGGGAAACGGGGAATAAGACTTGTTCGAACGAAGGTGGGAGACAAGTACGTTCTGGAGGAAATGTTGAAATCAGGGGCAAATCTTGGTGGTGAAAGATCGGGTCACATCATAATCCTCGACAGAAGCACAACGGGAGATGGTCTCATAACCGCTCTGGAACTGATGAGAGTTGTTGAAAGGTTGAAGAAAAATCTCTCAGACCTTGCAAAGGAGATACCAGATCTTCCACAGGTCACCAGAAACGTGAAAAGAACAGAAAAAACCTCTCTGGAAAATGGAAGATTGAAGGAGTTGATCGAAAAGCACAGTGCCGAGGGTTATAGAATCGTGGTGAGACCATCCGGGACGGAACCTGTCATAAGGATCACCGTCGAGGGAAAAGACAGGAACAGAGTGGAAAAGATTGCTGAAGAACTTTCAAGGATTCTCGAGGGTTGATATTCCGTACTCTATCCACATTTTGGCGAGGGTGAGCATCTCACCCCAGCCAACTGCACACTCGAATTTTATCTTCATGTCCTCTTCTGTGAACACGATCGTGTGGTCCTCCACACGGACCCACGTTCCGTTGTAACTCGACGGGAAAAACTCCATTTTCACCCTTGATCTGTAGCCGTCTTCGTAGGAGTTCCAGGAGAATTCTATGAGATGGGGTGGTTCGAGTCTGTGGATCACTCCTTCGTCCTTCACCTCTTCTCCGAAGGTCTTTCTCACCCATCGAAAGAAAATCTTCCCCCCCTCTTTCAGTTCCATCTTCATTCCATCTGTAAACCATCCATCCCAACCGTTTTCATTCACGAAGACCTTCCATGCTTTCTCCAGGGGTGCTCTTATGTGAACTCCTGCCACCATGGGTGGAATTCTCATCTTCTTCCCTCCTGTAGACATCAATTATTTCTCTTTCCAGTTTCAGAAAGGCTTTTACAACTTCCGGAGAATAAAACTTTCCTGATAGATCTTCTATTTCTCGAAAGGCCTCTTCCAGCGTTTTTGGTTTTTTGTATGGCCTTCTGGACACCATCGCATCGAAGCTGTCCGCCACCGCTACAATCAAACCGGAAGCAGGGATTTCTTTTCCTTTCAATCCTTTTGGATAACCAGATCCATTCCACCTCTCGTGATGTGTGAGAGCGATCTCCGCTCCAAGTTGGAGGATAGGAGAAGAACTTCGACTGAGGATCCTGAATCCAATGGTGGTGTGTTGTTTCATGATCTCGAACTCTTCCGGAGTGAGAATGCCGGGTTTCAAAAGGATCCTGTCTGGAATTCCTATCTTTCCAATATCGTGAAGAGGTGCCGCAAACTGTATCTCCGTAACGAAGGCCTCATCCATTCCCATCTCCTCTGCTATCCTGCCTGATAGCCATCCCACTCGTTCTGTGTGTTTGTAGGTTTCTGCGTCCCTGTATTCGGAGAGCATGTTCAGTATATCGAGGACTTCAAACAGAAAGTCTTCGTATTCTGTGAAGAACTCTTCTGCAGTCTTTTCAAGAAGGAAAATCTTTTTCTTCAGAGATTTCAGGTAACTGTTTCTGTACAGATGAAACACCCTGTTTCTTAGGGCGTGGGTTATTTTCAATTTCAGAAGTTCCAGGTTAACGGGTTTTTTGATGAAGTCATCGGCACCCGACTCCACGCTCTTTTTCACGGTCTCTGTGTCGTCATACGCGGTTACAACGAAGACCACACAGGAGGGATTTCTCGACTTAATCTCACTCACCAGTTCTATTCCGCTCATTCCAGGAAGTTTCACATCCACCAGTGCAACGTCGATCCTTCTGGAAAAGTCGAGGGCTTTCTCTCCGTTTTCTGCTTCCAGGACGTTGAAACCAGAGAGTCTCAAGTACTGGCTTACGGCCTCTCGTGTGATCTTATCATCCTCTACGACCAGTACTGTCATCACTATCCCTCCTGATGGGAAGGACTATTCTGAAAGTGGTGCCCCCGTCTTCTGAGATCTCCATACTTCCGTTCAGATAGTTCACCAGTTTCCTGACGGTGAAGAGTCCAAAGCCATTCGAAGATTTCAGTCCCGGTCCTGTATCGGAAACGATCAACAAGATTCTATCATTTCTTCTTTCCACCCGGAGGGTTACCCTTCCAGAGGGAGTGTATTTCACAGCGTTCGAAAAGAGGTTTGTGACCAGTGCAAGAAAGGCATCTCTGTCGAGTTCGAGTTCTTCAAAATCCAGAATGAGTTCTACCTCAAGTCCCTTCAACTTGGCCATCTCCAGTGAAGGATTCAGTGCTTCTTCAAGATCGATTTTTTTGACCGTTCTCATTTCACCGATCGACATTCTCAGTATCCTGTCTATCTCCCTGTTCATCTCCTGACAGATTTTCTCTATGTTTCCGGCGATGGATGATGTTTCAGGGTAACGAAGTTTCAAAAGTTGAGAACTCACATAGATGGCGTTCACGGGATTTTTCAGGTTGTGTGCAAGGTTCTTTGTGAGAACAAGGTGCACTTCCTGGAATTTTCTCCTCTCTTCCAGAAAGAGGATGTATTCTTCGACAAATTCAGAGAAGATGCCTTTCAGACGCAGAAGATAGGAAGGCGAATCTTCTGGAAAATACCTGTTGAAGATCTCTCTCACATTCTTTTGATCGTTTTCCCGGATGATCTCCGACATGATTCGAGGGATTTTGACAAGAAAGTCCTGAATGTTTTTGAATGCAATGGAAATTTCTTCAGGAGGAACGTTCATTTCCTCTGAAAGTTTCTCTGCTTCCTTCTTTGGAATATCCACGTATGTCTTCACAAAATGCCATACCAAAAAAAGATTTCCGGAGGTGATGTGATAGGGATAGACGTCTTTGAGGAAAAAGAAGAACAGCGAAGAGATGGAGTAGAGAAAGACACTTACCGTGAGAAAGGTGGAGGGCAATCTTTTGATGAGCAAAACCACAACGAAAAGAGCAAGTGACAAGGTTTCAAGATAAAGCAACAGATCGAATTTCAAAATAGAAAGGACAAAGAGGAATGCGAATGTGGAAAAAAGCGCAATTTTGCATAAATTTTTCCTTCCTTGAACCAGAAAGGAGAGGAAACCTTCGGCAACCAGAAACTTGGAACTGCTCAGGAACATCCACGACTTTTCCGGGTTCATGAGAAAGGCCCGAAGGAAGAAGAAGGAAAGAAGAGAAGAAAAAAGACAGGAAAGAGCAAAAAGTTCCTGCGAGCTGTCTTTTTTCAGGCTCGTGTGATGAATGAAGAAGGAAAGAAAAAGGGCAACAAAATTCAAAGTTGAGACGATCACCACGTTCGCCGCCGCTGGAAAGATGAAATACATGAGCACCATACCAAAAAGTGCGACCACTATAAAGGGTCCATGTTATCCCCTCCTCGATTAATTTAACATACAGATTGGTTTTTCGTCAACAATTTTACGAAGTTGTGTTTTTTAAAATAAGATGTAATGTCTTGTAAAACTCAAAAATATTTTATAGAGCAATTTAACAATATTTCTCCAAAAATGCCATCGTCTCATGATATCATGATATAGAAAACATCACAGGAGGTGACATCGTGGATTTTTGCCTGAAACCGATAGGGGTGATAAGATCTCCCTACAGAAACGTGTCGGAGTGTCCCTTTCAGGGAAGGTTTTCCAAAGAGGATTTCATCATCGAACTGTACCCGGAGTACGAAGAGGGACTGAAGGATATCGACACGTGCTCTCATCTGATAGTTCTCTACTGGCTCCACAAGGCAGACAGGGAAAGACTGATCGCTCTTCCCCCGTTTGATAGAAAGGAACATGGCGTGTTTGCCACGCGCTCTCCTCACAGGCCAAATCCTATAGGGTTTTCCGTTGTGGAACTTTTGAAAGTGGATGGGAGGAGATTGTTTGTGAGGGGTTTCGATGCCCTGGATGGAACACCGGTCGTTGATATCAAGCCATATTCCTCGAAGATCGATTGTGTGGAAAATGCCAGAATAGGATGGTTTGAAGGGGTGAAAATGGATGAGATTTAAAAAATTTTTGCTGGTGCTTCTTATCTTTGTTTCTCTTTCGGGATTTTCCGGAGTTGTGATGGATCTTTTGGGAAGAGAGGTGGAGATCCCTTCTAAAGTTGAGAGAATCGTAGCGGCGAGGCCCGGTGCCCTCAGGTTGATCGTCTATTTGAACGCCACCGATATGGTCGTTGGTGTGGAGGATTTCGAACGTTTGAGACCTCTTGGCAGGCCCTATATACTGGCACATCCAGAACTCAAGGAACTTCCTAGCATAGATCCTGGAGGCCCTGGAAAACTTCCGGATATGGAAGCACTGGTGGCACTGAGCCCGGATGTTGTGTTCATGACCTAAAAACGGCTCAGGATGTTCAGAAAAAGACTGGAATACCTGTGATTGTACTCAGTTATGGAGATCTGGGAACGTTCGACGATGAAGAGCTTTTTGATTCGATTGAACTTTTAGGTAAGATCCTTGGAAAAGAAGAAAGGGCGCGTGAAGTGATCGAGTTCATAAAGCAGATCCAGGAGGATCTTTCGAGAAGAACAGAAAACATTGAAAGTCCCACCGTCTACGTTGGTGGTATCGGTTACAAGGGAGTTCATGGGATCGAAAGCACGATGGCACATTATCCTCCTTTTGTTGCTCTTCATGCCAGAAACGTGGCCGATGAACTGGGAGAGGGGCACAGGTTCATCGATCTTGAAAAGTTACTGGAGTGGAACCCTGAGTACATCTTCGTCGATGAAAATGCTTTGAGTATGGTTCTTGAGGATTACAGAAAGCGCAGAGAATTCTATGAACTGCTAGATGCCGTGAAAGAAAAGAAGGTTTTTGGTATTTTGCCGTACAACTACCACACTACAAACATTGGAACGGCCCTTGCTGACGCGTATTTCATCGGGAAGATTCTCTATCCGAAACGTTTCGAAGACATCGATCCAGAAAAAAAGCAAACGAAATATACGAATTTCTCCTTGGGAAGGCGGTATATGAGGAGATGGCAAAACAGTTCGGAGGATTTGGAAGAATAGATCTTTCCTCGGGAAAAATCCTTCGGGGTGAGTGATGAACTACAGAAGGTACGTCTCAAGAAACATCTTGATCGGTGTGGTTTTGTTAGTTCTTCTTTTCATCACGATGGTGTACGCACTCTCCCATGGAGGATATGATCTTTCCTTTGGTGAGGTCTTGAACGCTCTGTTTGGAAAAAGCGGCAGAAAGATCCATGTTCTCATCTGGAACATAAGACTTCCCAGAGTGCTGGCCGGTATTTTCACCGGTGCCTCTCTGGCCGTTTCAGGTGCGGTTGTTCAGGGGGTTTTGAGAAATCCCCTTGCCAGTCCTTTCACGATGGGAGTGTCGCATGGATCGATGTTCGGAGCTTCCCTTGCGATAATTCTAGGTGCGGGTTATTCGGAGAGCACGGGAAGAATCGTTCTGAGCAACCCTTACGTTATTGTTCTTTTTGCTTTCGCAGGTGCGATGATACCATCGGTTGTTATTTTCATCCTGGGAAAGATGAAGAAGGCAGTACCGGAGACGGTCATCCTGATGGGAATCGCCATGAGTTCGCTTTTCACCGCTGCTACAACGCTGGTTCAGTACTTTGCAGACGAACTTCAACTCGCGACCATGGTTTACTGGAGCTTTGGAGATCTTGGAAGGGCAACCTGGGAAGGAAATGTTCTTCTCCTTGCAGTTTCGATTGCGATCTCCACTTATTTCTTTCTGAAAGCTTGGGACATCAACGCCATGGTCGCCGGGGACGAGGTTGCGAAATCTTCCGGGGTGAGAGTAGAGAGGGTCAGACTGGTGATGGTTCTTCTTTCATCGTTGATGACCGCCGTCGGGGTGGCGCTTGTTGGCGTGATAGGGTTTGTGGGCTTGGTCTCTCCGCATATGATTAGGATTTTCATCGGAGAAGATTACAGATTTCTCGTTCCCTTCTCCGCTCTGCTGGGAGGGTTGATTCTTCTTCTGGCTGATACCTTTGCTTGTCTTCTGTTTTCACCGATGGTTCTCCCCGTGGGAGTGGTGACTTCCTTTCTTGGGGCACCTCTTTTCATATATCTTCTGGTTCGAAGTGATCGCATGAGATGAGTGTTCTGAGGGTGAGGAACCTTTCTTTCGGTTACAGACGAAAAGAGGTTCTGAGGGAAATTTCGTTCGAAGTGAAGAGGAAGGAATTGGTTGCTATTCTGGGGCCAAACGGTGCTGGAAAAAGTACACTTCTGAAGTGCATAGCAGGTATTCTGAAATGTGAAGGTGTGGAGATTTTAGGAAAACCCATCAGTGCTTACACCAGAGAAGAGTTAGCAAGAGTCATTGGATACGTTCCGCAGAAGTTTTATCCGGGTATGATGGGAGTTTTCGATGTGGTCCTTCTTGGAAGGCGACCTTATATGAAACTTGGACCTTCGAGAGAAGATATAGAAGTGGTTGAATCCTTGCTTGAAAGGCTAGGATTATCTCATCTGGCTCTGGAAAATGATAGTAATTTGAGTGGCGGCGAACTTCAAAGGGTGAACATCGCCAGGGCTCTCGCTCAGAATCCTGAAATACTCCTTCTCGATGAACCAACCAGCAACCTCGATCCGAAAAACCAACTGGAGGTTATGCAAATCGTAGAGGACTTCGTGAGAATGGGAAAAACGGCCATCATGGTGGTTCATGATATAAACCTGGCACTCAGATTCGCTACAAGGTTCATTTTCATGAAAAATGGAAAGATCGTGAAGAATGGTGGAAAAGAAACGCTGAAACCGGAAACGTTCGGTGTGGTTTATCACGTGGACGGCTCTGTCGAGAATGTTTCTGGTTTCCCCGTTTTTGTTTTGAAAAGAAGCAGGTCTTGAACAGGAAGGAAAGATTCAGTATAATAGATCACGGATGTGGGGCCGTAGCTCAGCTGGGAGAGCGCTACCTTCGCACGGTAGAGGTCGTGGGTTCAAGTCCCATCGGCTCCACCAAAGAAAAACCCCCGCGTTCGCGGGGGATTTTTTTTATGTGTCTATTGGAATTCAGTCTTTCGGGAAAACGATAAACTTGATGGCCGTTCTTGTCTCGCCGTTGATCTGCACCTCTGTGAAAGCAGGCACACACACGAGGTTGATTCCACTCGGAGCAAGATATCCCCTTGCAATGGCGATGGCCTTCACGGCCTGGTTCACTGCACCGGCTCCGATAGCCTGAAGTTCCGCTTTTCCTTTCTCTCTGATAACACCTGCGAGTGCTCCTGCTACTTTGTTGGGGTTGGAATTGGAAGCAACCTTGAGTACTTCCATGGGTTTCTCCCTCCTCTACGGTGAGTGTTTTTTCTTGTTTTCCTCGAACGCTGGTTTATTGGCTTCGACTGGCGCGCCCGGCAGGACTCGAACCCGCAACCATCGGATCCGAAGTCCGACGCTCTATCCAGTTGAGCTACGGGCGCGCAACTGGGGTGACCAGCGGGACTCGAACCCGCGACCACCTGATCCACAGTCAGGCGCTCTACCAACTGAGCTATGGTCACCACGAAAAAAATGGCGCGCCCGGCAGGACTCGAACCTGCAACCCTCGGATTAGAAATCCGATGCTCTATCCTGTTGAGCTACGGGCGCACCACCATCTTGGAGCGGGCGACGGGACTCGAACCCGCAACCCTCGGCTTGGAAGGCCGATGCTCTACCAGTTGAGCTACACCCGCCCATCAAAGACCCTCCAGGCACTAAAAATATTATCATATTCGTACGGGATCGTCAAGAGAGGTGGTGTTCTTTCATATGATCAACTGATCCTCCTTGTTGAAGAAGGCCCGATACCCCAACATCAAAAACACACTGACACTGATCGTTACTCCTCCGAGGATTCCGAGCATTATGGCAATCTGGTATTTTATAGCGGTTATGGGAGAAGTTCCAGAAAGAATTTGTCCTGTCATCATACCGGGAAGAAAGACAATTCCCATTCCGATCATGGAGTTTATCGTCGGAAGAATGGCAGAATCGAAAGCCTTATCGCTGAAGTATTTTGTTGCATCTTTTGGTCTTGCTCCTAGCATCAGGGCTGCCTCAACGAGAGGTTTTTGAGAAAGAATCGATTCAGAAAGGCTTTTTACACCAAGAGAAACTCCCGTCATGGAGTTTCCAATGATCATCCCAGCAAGTGGTACGACGTATCTTGGATCGAACCATGGACTGATCCTCACCACCACGTAGAGAAAGTAAAAAAGGCTCAGGAGAGTGCCCGAACTCACGGAGATGGCTATGAAAAATTCAAGACGCATCTTCACGTTCTTTGGGAGTGAGAGTCTTGCTCTTCTGTACACGTTGTAGATCGCAAACGCCTCCATAACGATCACGGCCAGGATCGTGTAAAACGGTGTGGGGGTTTCCAGGATGTAACTCAGGATGAAACCGGCCAGTACCAGCTGGATCGTCATGCGAAGAGACGCCATCAGAACATCCTTTTCTCTGGGGATCTTCCGGGCCCTCAGGATCAACATCAAAATCACCACAAAAACGTAGGCACTCAGAAGTTGTACAAAGCTAATGTCCACTGGTCCCATTCAGTACCCTCCCATCCTTCATTTCTATCAACCGGTCTGCGAACTTTCTTAGTTCTGGGTCGTGTGTGACCATGATGAGCGTTTTATTCCTCTTTCGTACAAAGTCAACCACCCTTTTTATGATCTCAATACCAGTTTCCTTGTCCAGAGAAGAAGTGGGCTCGTCCAGAAGAAACACGTCCGGGTCCATCAGCAAAACCCTCGCAAGTGCCAGGCGCTGTTTCTCTCCCCCCGAGAATTTCTCCGGGTCGTCGTTTAGCGATTTTTTCAGCATCACAAACTCCAGAATTTCTCTGAGCCTCTCGTCGGAAGGTCTTTTCTTTTCTGAAAACCTCAAACCCGCTATGAGATTTTCCCTCACATCACCCGGAAAAACCACGGGAAACTGCGGTAACATGACCACCTTTCTTCTGAGGTCAACAGAGTCTATCTTTTCAAGAGACTCTCCTTTGAAGAAGATTTCTCCTCTGTCCGGGGTGATCATCTTGTTCAGTATCTTCAGAAGGGTCGTTTTTCCGGAACCACTTTCACCCGTGATGACGGTGATCATCTTTTCAGGGATGTACAGTTCTTCGATTTCAAGAATGTTTTTGTGCTTCACGTTTTTGAGAAGGAACATACTCTTTCTCCCCTTGAATATATTCGAGGGTGCTGTTATAATAGAAAACAGGTGGAGAGGTGGCCGAGCGGCCTAAGGCGCTTGCCTGCTAAGCAAGTGTGGGGGTTTCCCCACCGTGGGTTCGAATCCCACCCTCTCCGCCAGTTTTTTATATGTGCCCGTAGCTCAGTTGGATAGAGCGCCAGACTGCGGATCTGGAGGTTGGGGGTTCGAATCCCCCCGGGCACGCCATCTCTTTTCAATGATCTCCCAGACGATGCCATACCTGTATCCCTTCGTGCTCACCGTCATCTTCGGTGAGTATTTCTTCAAAAGAGCGATCGTCACGATTCCACCTGCAAGTATCGTTTTTTCCCTTCCTTCCGGCAGTATCTTCAGCTTCCTGATATCTTCGAAGTTCATTTTTCTGATCTGATCGACGATCTTCTGTACCCTTTCTATCTCCAGAGTGCTTCCGTGTATGGACTTCAGATCCCATTTACCCTTCATCAGAGCAGCCAGCGCTACGAAACTTCCTCCCACCCCGAACAGCTCGCTTTTGTCCAGATCCGGTAATTTATCCATTACGTATTCAACCATATCGTCCACAGATTTTCTGAATGGAAGTGTTAAGGAAAAGATACGATTCAAAACGTGGGTTCCAAGTTCAAGACTCGTGTATCCATTTTTCCATGCAAGTTCAAGACTTCCGCCTCCAAGGTCTGCTACCAGAATGTCTTCTTTTCCAAAATCTTTCGCCACAGAGATATAAGAATAACGTGCTTCCTCTTCCTCTGGCAGTATCTTCCCTCTGCCACCTGTTATTTCATAAAAAACATCGGGGTTCTTTCTGAAGAACGCTGTACCGAATATGTGAAGATCTGCTCCCAACTCTTCCGACTTTCTCACGCATTCTTTGAACACCTCTTTTGCCTTCTGAAGATTTCCGGATGCGATCCCCACCTCGTGTATCTCTTCGAGAATCACCTCTCCCTCTTCGGAGACGATGAGGAGAATGAAGGAGTTACTTCCCATGTCAAGCAATGTTATCATGCCATTCCCCCCTGATGTTAGAATATTTCTGGGAGGTGAAAACATGAGTGTACAGATCGAAGTTGTGGATGTCACCATTCCCGAAGGTGCGAACATCATTCTGGGACATTCTCATTTTATCAAGACCGTTGAGGATCTTTACGAGGTGATGGTGACGACCAATCCCAATCTGAAGTTCGGTATAGCCTTCAACGAAGCGAGTGGACCCTGTCTGGTCAGATACGAGGGAAACGACGAAGAACTGGTGAAGCAGGCGATCGAAACAGCAAAGAAGATAGGGGCCGGCCACACCTTCGTGATCTACATAAAGGGAGGATACCCCATCAACATACTGAACCAGATCAAGAACGTTCAGGAAGTATGTAGAATCTACACTGCAACCGCCAATCCTCTTCAGGTGATCGTTGGCATAACCCCTCAGGGAAGGGCGGTTCTGGGAGTCGTCGACGGTTACTCACCGAAGGGTGTGGAAGGAGAGGAAGACAAAAAGAAACGCCACACGTTCCTCAGGGAGGTAACGAAGTACAAAAAATGATCCCCCGCTCATGCGGGGGCTTTGTTTTTTCTCTTTTCTACCTGTTTTCTCAAACGGCAGAAAGAACATACCTGAGCTGTCGTTGGATACCCGCACTCTTCACATTCTCTCAGGTTTTCCACTTCGTATTTGGGTTCTTTCTTTCTTTTCAGGAAACCGAGGTAGAAGTTCAATGTGATACCAGGCTGATCTTCTTCGAGTTCTCTTAAAACTTTTTTGTACACAAGAGACGTTGCTCCCACCGAGAACGGACAGGCCATTTCGAGGTGGGGTATCTCATTGAGCGTTGCGTACAGTTTTATGTCCTCTTCATAATTGAGCACGAGGGGTTTGGCTTTTGGAACGAGTTTTTCGTGTGTCTTTGGAAGAAGAGGCCACTGCCTTTCAAGGTATCCTTCCTGCCAGTGCAGGATGTTCCCCAGAAGAACGGATGCTTCATCGTTCAGATTGTGACCTGTTACCACCACGTCGTATCCGTTTTCGTAAGCGAATTTGTTCATAAGGTATCTTCTCACGACACCACAGATCGAGCACACAGGTCTTCTCAACATGATGGAAATTTCCTGAGTAGAAAGTCCCTCGAAGTACTCTGTTGCATCAACGATGTGAAGCTTTGTTCCAAGAAGCTCTGCGTTTTTTTCAACGATCTCCTGGGCTTTCTGAACCATTCCGCTTCGTCCTGCTCGTATGAACAGGGCGTCCACTTCGTATCCTAGTTTTTTCAACATGTGCCACAATGAAACGCTGTCTTTTCCGCCGGAGACGGCTATCAGTATCTTCGAGTCTCTTCTGAACATTTTAAACTTTTTTATTGCCTTTTCTACTCTTCCTTCTATGAACTCGTTGAAGTGTTCTTTGCAGAGCTTGATGTTGTAGTGTCTCAGTTTCACCGAGGCGGCTCTTTTACACTTCGTACACTTCATTCTTTCCCTCCTTTCTGAGAAACAGGAGTTTGAATTCGGTTCGATTAAATTGTACCATACTGGCCACAAATCTCTGTTTTTTCAGAGAAGATCGAGTGTGAATTTGGTGAGGATAATTTTTACTTTCTCCTTTCTTTTCAAACACATTTTGAACATTTTTGAAAGGTACCATGTCCATAAGGGTGATATAATGAAATTGAAAGACCCGGAGGTGAGACTATGTTTGATAAGTTCTCAGAAAAAACGGCTCAGATCTTTGTGACCGCCCAGGAAGAGGCAAAAGAACTCGGGCATTCTTACGTGGGAACAGAACACCTTCTGCTCGCAATCCTGAAGGTAGATAAAGGCCCCGCTGTGGAAGTTCTTGAAGAGATGGGCGCATCTTACTCGAAGGTAAGATCGGAGATCATCTCCATGGTTGGCATGGGAATGAGAGGTTTTGTTCCCTCACCTCAGATGACCCCCAGAGCCAAGAGGGTGACTGAGCTTGCCTATGAAGAGGCAAAGATCCTTGGAAGCGACAAGATAAATCCCGAGCACATTCTCCTTGGCATCCTCAGAGAGGGTGAAGGGATAGCGATCCACATACTGAGAAAACTGGGAGTGGATCTCAACGCTTTGAGAAGGGAGATCATAGACCTGTACTCTTATTCTTCGAACAGGAGCCTGGAATACGAAGAAGAAGAGGACTTCACCTACAGGTCTGTGAAACAACTCGAGGGATTCGGTGTCAATCTCACAGAACTTGCTGCAAAGAAAGAGCTAGATCCGGTTATAGGAAGAGACGAGGAAATAGAGAGGGTCATGCAGGTTCTTGTGAGAAGGAAGAAGAACAATCCAGTTCTGATAGGAGATCCAGGAGTTGGTAAGACCGCTATCGTCGAAGGGCTCGCCCAGAGGATAGTAGCGGGCGACGTTCCGGAGATTTTGAGAAACAAGGTTATCTTCTCGCTGGACGTCGCCGCTCTGGTTGCCGGCACAAAGTACAGAGGAGAGTTTGAAAAGAGAATGAAGAAGTTGCTTCAGATAGTGACGAAGGACAAAAACATCATACTCTTCATAGACGAGATACACACGATCGTTGGGGCAGGTTCAGCCGAGGGTGCCATCGACGCGGCGAACATTCTGAAACCCGCTCTTGCTCGAGGGGAGATAAGCTGTATAGGTGCAACCACGCCGGATGAGTACAGAAAGTACATAGAAAAAGATGCGGCTTTGGAAAGAAGGTTCCAGAAGATATACGTGAAAGAACCAACCGAGGAGGAAACACTCGAAATCTTGAAAGGTCTGAAGAAGAAATACGAATCGCACCACAGGGTGATATACACGGACAAAGCACTGGAGGCAGCGGTTTACCTGTCCAAAAGGTACATAACCGATCATTTCCTCCCAGACAAGGCGATCGACGTGATCGATGAAGCAGGAGCCCGGGCAAGGCTCAAGGTCTTCATTATTCCTCCTGAGTTGAAATCAATCAAAAACGAACTGGAAAAGATAAGAACCGACAAAGAACTTGCCGTTTTGAATCAGGATTACGAAAAGGCAGCAAAGTTGAAAGAGAAGGAGATGGAGCTTGAGGCGGAGTACAGAAAGAAATACACTGAATGGAGAAGGAAAGCAGAAACGGCCGTTGTGAAGGTGGATGTCGATGATATAGCAGAGGTTGTGTCCTCCTGGACAGGAGTGCCTCTCAAGAAAATCGAGGAGACAGAAGTGGAAAAGCTTCTCAATCTTGAAGAAGCGCTCCACCAGAGGATCGTTGCCCAGGATGAGGCTATAAGGGCTGTTGCGAGGGCTATAAGAAGAGCGAGAAGCGGTTTGAAAGATCCAAGAAGACCAATTGGTGTCTTCCTCTTCCTCGGACCGACGGGAGTTGGAAAAACAGAACTTGCAAAGGCCCTCGCAGAGTATCTGTTTGGTGACGAAAGAGCGCTCATAAGATTCGACATGAGCGAGTACATGGAGAGATTCTCTGTCTCCAGGCTCATCGGAGCACCTCCCGGATACGTGGGTTACGAGGAAGGAGGAACGCTCACTGAGAAAGTGAGAAGAAGGCCGTTCTCCGTCATTCTGTTCGACGAAATAGAAAAGGCTCATCCAGATGTTTTCAACCTGCTTCTTCAGATCATGGATGATGGAAGGCTCACCGACTCCCAGGGTCGCGAGGTTGATTTCAGAAACACCATAATCATCATGACAAGCAACATTGGAAGCTCCTACATCAATAAGTCCAAGAGGACCCTTGGCTTTGTCAGCGACGATGACGAAGAAAAAGAATTCGATAAGATAAAGGAACTCGTGCTCGACGAGGTGAAGAGGACTTTCAGACCGGAGTTCCTGAACAGGATCGATGAGACCATCATCTTCCATCCACTCAGGAAGGAACACATAGAGCAGATCATCGATATACTCCTGAGGGATCTCAGAAAGAGACTGGCGGAGAAGAACATGAAACTTGTCCTGACAAAGAGTGCAAAAGAATTTCTGGTTGAGAAGGGATTCGATCCAGTGTACGGTGCCAGACCCTTGAAGAGAGCGATTCAGAGATACGTTGAAGATCCTCTCTCCGAAGAAATACTGAAGAGCAAGTTCGAAGAAGGAGACACGATCGTCTGCAGGGCTCACAAGAACGGTTTGAGATTCACGAAGAAGAAGGAAAAGAAAGAGAAGGTGGTTCAGTGAAGAAGTTTGTGTGTTCCAGTTGTGGTTACGTTTCTCCGAAATGGTTTGGAAGATGTCCCCAATGTGGTGAATACGATACGGCTGAAGAAGTTCTGGAAAAAAAAGGCAGGGAGGGGAAACCCTCCCTGTTTTTGAATCTGGAGGTAGCTGGTGAAGTTTCCTTGCAGAGAATTGCCACTGGGTTTTCAGAAATGGACAGGGTGTTCAAGGGAGGATTCATACCAGGGCAGGTGATTCTTCTTTCTGGAGAGCCGGGCATAGGAAAAAGCACCCTTGCCCTTCAACTTGCAGAAACGTTTGCACAAAGTGGACTGGTTGTTTACATCTCCGGTGAAGAATCTCCACAGCAGTTGAAAATGAGGGCAGACAGACTGGCCATCAGGGGAAAGAAGAACATATTGCTTGCGGTAGAAAACGATCTGGAAGAGTTGATACCGGTACTCCAAAGGGAAAAGGTCAAATTCGTGATCGTTGATTCACTCCAGACGGTTTTCTCTTCGGAACTGGGAAGTAGCCCCGGCAGTATCTCTCAGGTGAAAAACGTGACGATGAAGATGATAAACTTTGCGAAGAAAAAGAACGTGCCTGTTCTGCTGATAGGACACGTGACGAAGGAAGGGGAAATAGCCGGACCGAAGCTCGTAGAACATATGGTGGACACCGTCGCCTACTTCGAGGGTGACAGACGCACAGGTCTGAGACTGTTGAAGATCACAAAGAACAGGTTCGGCCCCTCAGACGAGGTTGCCGTTTTCGAACTCGGTGAAAAAGGATTCGTTCAGGTCGAAAATCCCTCTTTCACAGAGGGTGATACCGACCTTCCAGGGAACGTTCTCACCTGTGTCTTCGAAGGGACAAAACCCTTTGTCGTTCAGATACAGGCGCTCGTTTCCAAGAACAAAACCTTTTCACCGAAGAGGGTGTGCAAGGGAGTGGACGTGAACAGGGTTATGCTTTTGATAGCGGTTCTCAGCAAACTTCTGAAGCTTCCAGTGGAGACGCACGATGTTTATGTGAACGTGGTAGGAGGGCTCAGGATAACCGATCCCGCCGCAGATCTTGCCATCGCCCTTGCTATCGTCTCTTCGTATCTGGAGGTGTCCCTTCGAGATACGGTGGCCATCGGAGAGATAGGTTTGGACGGAAGGGTGAAAAAGGTTTACAATATTAATAGAAGATTGAACTCGTTGAAGGGTTTTGGCAAAATCATTGCTCCTCCTTTTGAAGGAGAAAAAGAAGGGGTTTTCATCGTTCATGACCTGAAGGAGGCAGTTTCTCTGGTCGGGGGTGAGTCTTTTGGTCCCACAGGAACTGATTGAAAAGATCAAACTCATCTCACCCGGAACAGAGTTGAGAAAAGCGCTTGATGACATCATAAGTGCCAATTTCGGGGCCCTCATTTTCCTTGTCGATGATCCGAAAAAATACGACGATATCATTCAGGGGGGATTCTGGCTGGATACGGATTTTTCTGCGGAGAAGGTTTATGAACTTTCGAAGATGGATGGCGCCATCGTGCTCTCTGAGGACCTCACACGAATATATTATGCAAACGTTCATCTTGTCCCCGATCCAACCATACCAACAGGAGAGACTGGAACGAGACACAGAACAGCCGAAAGGCTGGCGAAACAGACAGGGAAGGTTGTCATAGCGGTCTCCAGAAGGAGGAACATCATCTCTCTCTACTACAAGAATTACAAGTACGTTGTGAATCAGGTGGACTTTTTGATCTCGAAGGTGACACAGGCGATCAGCACTCTTGAAAAGTACAAGGACAACTTCGACAAGTTGCTGTCCGATCTTGAAGTACTTGAGCTGGAGAACAGGGTTACACTCGCAGACGTGGTGAGAACGCTGATGAAGGGTGTGGAACTTTTGAGGATAACCGAGGAAACACGTCCTTACATTGTAGAACTCGGAGAAGAGGGAAGACTCGCAAGGATGCAACTCAGAGAACTGACAGAGGATGTGGATGACCTGATGGTTCTTCTCATAATGGATTACTCTTCCGACGAGGTGGATGAAGAAACAGCACAGGCTATTTTACAGGATTTTGTAACAAGAAGAGAACCTTCTCCTGTCTCAATATCCAGAGTGCTTGGGTACGATGTTCAGCAGGCCTCTCAACTGGACGATATACTCGTTTCTGCAAGAGGGTACAGACTGCTCAAGACCGCAGCAAGAATACCCATCAGTATTGGCTACAACGTTGTCAAGATGTTCAAAACCCTGGACCAGATCAGTAAAGCCTCCGTGGAAGATCTCAAAAAAGTTGAGGGAATCGGTGAAAAAAGAGCAAAAGCCATATCGGAAAGTATCAGTTCATTAAAACACAGAAGAACTTCCGAATGATTGTGGTAATATATTTCATGAAGTAGTTTTTTTAAAAACAATTTGAGAATTTTATCACAAAATCGTGAAACCAATTCCATGGGGAGGTGCTTTGCTTTGGCTGAGGTGGCGGTTGTCATAAATGGAAGGACTTTGAGTGTACCGGACAATCTCACCGTTCTGGAAGCTTGTGAAAGGGCAGGAGTGGAGGTCCCTGCGCTGTGTCACCATCCAAGACTTGGTGAGTCGATCGGTGCCTGCAGGGTGTGTATCGTTGAGGTGGAGGGAGCCAGGAATCTCCAGCCAGCATGTGTGACGAAAGTGAGAGATGGTATGGTCATAAAGACCTCCTCTGAAAGAGTGAAGACCGCAAGAAAGTTCAACCTCGCTTTGCTCCTCTCTGAGCACCCCAACGACTGTATGACCTGTGAGGCGAACGGAAGGTGTGAGTTTCAGGATTTGATCTACAAGTACGATGTGGAACCTATTTTTGGCTACGGTACAAAAGAGGGCCTGATCGACAAAAGTAGTCCTGCTATCGTGAGAGAAATCTCCAAGTGTATCAAGTGTCAGAGGTGTGTCAGGGCATGTTCTGAGATCCAGGGAATGCACATCTACTCTATGGTGGAAAGAGGTTACAGGACCTACCCCGGAACGCCCTTCGACATGCCCGTTTACGAGACAGACTGTATCGGTTGTGGACAGTGTGCCGTGTTCTGTCCAACGGGTGCCATCGTTGAAAACTCCGCGGTGAAGGTGGTCCTTGAAGAACTTGAAAAGAAAGAAAAGATCCTGGTCGTTCAAACGGCACCTTCTGTGAGGGTTGCGATCGGTGAGGAATTCGGCTACGCTCCCGGCACAATTTCGACAGGTCAACTTGTCGCCGCTCTCAGACGACTCGGTTTCGATTACGTCTTCGATACGAACTTTGGAGCAGACCTCACCATAATGGAGGAAGGAAGCGAATTCCTGGAAAGGTTAGAGAAGGGAGACCTCGATGATCTTCCCATGTTCACTTCGTGTTGTCCTGGATGGGTGAACCTTGTAGAGAAGGTGTATCCTGAGCTCAGAACAAGACTCTCCAGTGCCAAGTCTCCGCAGGGAATGCTCTCTGCTATGGTGAAAACGTACTTTGCAGAAAAACTCGGAGTGAAACCAGAAGACATTTTCCACGTATCTATCATGCCTTGTACGGCGAAGAAAGACGAGGCAATGAGGAAGCAACTCATGATAAACGGTGTGCCCGCGGTGGATGTTGTCCTCACCACGAGGGAACTCGGAAAATTGATCAAAATCAAGAACATACCGTTTGCAAACTTGCCTGAAGAAGAGTACGACGCACCTCTTGGAATCTCGACAGGTGCCGCTGTACTGTTCGGTGTCACTGGTGGTGTGATGGAGGCTGCCCTGAGAACAGCGTACGAGCTCAAGACGGGAAAGACTCTTCCAAAGATCGTTTTCGAAGATGTCAGGGGATTGAAGGGTGTTAAAGAAGCAGAGGTCGATCTTGACGGCCAGAAGATCAGAATAGCCGTGGTTCACGGCACGGCCAACGTGAGGAACCTCATTGAAAAGATTCTCCGGAGAGAAGTGAAGTACCACTTTGTCGAGGTCATGGCGTGTCCCGGTGGTTGTATCGGTGGAGGAGGTCAACCCTACAGCAGAGATCCCGAAGTGCTCAAAAAGCGGGCTGAGGCGATCTACAACATCGATGAAAGAATGACCATCAGAAAATCTCACGAAAATCCGGCCATCAAGAAACTCTACGAGGAATACCTCGAACACCCTCTCAGTCACAAAGCGCATGAGCTCTTGCATACCTACTATGAAGACAGGTCGAGGAAGAAAAAACTTGCGATAAAGTGATACGGGAGGGTTGTCCCCTCCCTTTCTTTTTTGGGGGTGATCCATATGAAAAGGATGACTCTTGTTCTGATCCTTCTGTCGGTTTCTTTCCTTTTTGGACTCACCGTTCTCAACCCCTTCGGTCCTGCACTGATCCCCGTTGTGCCGATAATGAGTGGAAAGGTTTCGGATGATGTGAACATCGAAATTTGGAAAAATCCAGAAGAGGCTGTAGCAAAGATCGTTTCTGGAAAAGTTGACTTTGCGGTGCTTCCTGTGACCGTCGGAGCGAATCTTTACGCTAAAGGTATTGGAGTTCAACTCGTGGGTGTACACGAGTGGAAGGTGTTCTATCTTGTTGCTGCAAGTGATGCTAGTTTCGATGGCTGGGAGAGTCTTCGGGGAAAGGAAGTCTACACTCCACATGGAAGAGGACAGACCGTTGATGTCCTGATGAGGTATTTCCTGTCGAAGTCAGGCTTGAAACCCGATGAAGACGTGAAGATTCTCTACGCTCCCCCTCAGGAGATAGTGGTCCTTTTCAAGGCTGGGAAAGTGAAGTATGCGGCCCTGCCTGAACCCTTCGTCTCCATGTGTCTTGACAGAGGGAAGGTGGTGCTTGATTTTCAGGAGGAGTGGGGAAAAGAAACGGGAGTTCTCGGAAGAATTCCGATTGCGGGTCTTTTTGTGAGAGAGGGAGTGGATGAAGGAACGGTCAGGAAAGTTGAAGAGGTTCTCTCGGCCTCGATAGAATGGATGAAGAAAAATCCCGAAGAGACCGTTCGGCTCTCTTCTGAAAGGCTTGGCATTCCGTATGAGATCCTCAGGGCTTCACTTGAGAGGATAGAGTTTCAGTATGTACCGTCGAGGGAATGCAAGGACGAGGTCTCGCTCTTTCTTCGAAAACTGAACGAACTCTATCCGGAAGGTCTTCAGAAGGTGCCGGACGAAGGATTCTACAGGAAATGAAGATACTCTTTGGAATCGTTTTCGTTCTCTTTGTGTGGTATCTTCTTCATCTTCTCTTTCCCTCTTCTCTGATTCTTCCCGGTCCTCTGGAGACTTTTAAAGTTTTCGTTGAAACGCTGAACAGAGAAACACTCGAGGCTTTTCTGAGTACACTGTGGAAAGGTGCACTTTCCACAGTGGTTGTCATTGCTGTGGGACTTCCGGTGGGATTTCTCATGGGAACTAGTGATAGGGTGTACGAATTTTTGCGCCCTGTGATCACGGTGATACAGGCGGTACCGGTCATTTCTTGGCTTGCCGTTGTGATTTTCCTGTGGGGTATAGGATGGCAGGGGCCCGTTGTCATATCCATCCTTTCCCTCCTTCCGATTGCCATCTTCACAACCGTATCGGGTGTCAGAAGTGTCGACAGAAAACTTGTGGAAGTGATGAGGGTTTACAGAGTACCCCGAACAAAGGTTCTGAAAGAGGTGTACCTCGGCTCGCTCTGGCCGTTCGTCCTTTCCATCCTCGAGGTTTCCTCCGGGAACGTCTGGAAAGCGGTTGTCATGGCAGAGTATCTCTGTGGTGACAGGGGACTCGGTGTTCTGATCTCCTGGGCAAGGCAGTACGTGGATGTGCCTCGTGTGTACGCTCTCACCATCTTCACCGTGGCTCTTGGAATATCTTTCGAGAGACTTGTGAGAGTACTCACGGGGAGGGTGTGGAGAAGGTGGAGACTCTCCTGAGAGTAGAGAATTTGAAGAAAGACTTTGATGGCGTTGCGGTGATAGAAGACTGGAACCTTGAAGTAAAGAAAGGAGAAAAAGTGGCCCTCCTTGGACCGTCCGGCTGTGGGAAGACCACGTTTTTGAGGATAATCGCTGGTCTTGAGAGTTTCCATGGAAGGGTGGAGATTTTCACAGAAAGGATAGGATACGTGTTTCAGGATCCCAGGTTGATTCCATGGAAAACGGTCATGGAGAACCTGAAACTGATCAGAGACGATCCAGAAAGGATAAGGTCTTTCCTGGAAAAAGTGGGTTTGAAGGGTTTTGAAGGACACTATCCCTGGCAACTCAGCGAGGGGATGAAGCAGAGGGTGAACTTCGTGAGAGCTTTCCTTGTGGAGCCGGATCTTCTCCTTCTCGATGAACCTTTTGACGCCCTGGACTTGAAGACGAAAATACGGGTGATGGACCTTTTGATGGAACAGTGGGAAGAGAGAAATTTTTCCATTGTCTTTGTGACTCACGATGTGAAAGAGGCTGTTTTCATAGCAGACAGGATCTTCTTTCTTTCTGGAAGGCCCTCCAGGATCGTCGATGAAGTAACGCTGGATGAACGGGCAATGGATCTCACTGATGAAAGACTGTTCGAAATGGAAAAGAGGGTGATCGAAAGACTCCTCAACCTACCTCTATGAGTTTTATTTCCTCTGGAAGATTTATTTTGTCGACATCGATCTCTTGAACATCCTCTCTTGCCCACTCGAGAAGCTTCAGGTCCCTGTAGAGATTCGCCACTTTGAAGCCGCTCATACCATGCTGTTTGAGTCCGAAGAACTCTCCTGGTCCCCTTGTCTTTAGATCGTACTCTGCTATCTTGAATCCATCTGTGTTGAGTGTGAAGAACCTGAGCCTTTCCATGGCTTCCTCTCCCACGTCGCCCACCACAAGGAAACAGTAAGCCTCCTGGCCCCCTCTTCCAACCCTTCCGCGAAGCTGGTGAAGCTGTGCAAGACCGAACCTTTCGGGGTTTTCTATCACCATAACGTTTGCCCTCGGAACGTCTATACCGACCTCTATAACGGTCGTGGATACGAGGATGTCGTATCTTCCCTCTGCAAATTCCATCATCACCCTGTCTTTCTCTTCCTGAGAGAGCTTGCCGTGCATGAGACCTACACGAAATTCCGGGAACACCTCCTTGGAGAGATACTCGTACATCTCAACAGCGGATTTTACGTTTAACTTGTCGGATTCTTCGATCAACGGGTAAACAATGAAAGCCTGGCCTCCTCTCATCACCCCCTGCCTCACAAACTCGTACACCTCGTTTACCCTGTCCATTGAAACAAGGATGGTCTGTACCTCTTTGCGCCCGGGGGGCATCTCATCTATCACGGTGACGTCCAGATCTCCGTAAAAGGCAAGGGCCATACTTCGAGGAATCGGTGTGGCACTCATCACCAGCGTATCTACCATCCGGCCCTTGTTCATGAGGGCTTCTCTCTGTCTCACCCCAAAACGATGTTGTTCATCGATTATGACAAGACCGAGATTCTTAAAATGAACGTCTTCCTGTATCAGGGCGTGCGTCCCTATCACAAGATCTATCTGACCGTTTTTGAGACCAGATTTTATCTTTTCTTTCTCAGACAGAGAAGTTGCCCCGATGAGAAGTGCCACCCGAATATCGAATCTGGAGAAGCTCTCAACGGTTCTTCTGTAGTGCTGTATCGCAAGGATCGAGGTTGGGACCATGAAAGCGGCCTGAAACCCTGCTTCGTGGTTGTCCAGAATGGCAAGTTGGGCAACCACCGTTTTTCCAGAGCCAACATCCCCCTGAAGAAGACGGTTCATGGGCTTTTCGGAGACCATGTCTCTTCGTATTTCTTCGTGAGCCCTTTTCTGGGCGCCTGTGAGTTGAAAGGGCAGAGATTTTATGAACTCCTCTGCCAGTCTTCCTTCTATTTTCTTTGGAATTCCTCCGTGTTTTTCTCTTTCCCTTCTCACTTTCTGGAAAGCAAGTTGCAACGTGAACAGTTCCTCGTAAGCCAGCCTTTCTCTTGCCTTTTCAAGATGATAGAGGGTCTTTGGAAAGTGCATACCATAGTAAGCGTCTTTTATACTGAGAAGATTCCTTTTCTTTATGATCCTTTCCGGGAGGGTCTCTTCAAGAGAACAGCAAAGAGAGGGTATGTTTTCCTCAAAGATTCTTCTCATCTGTTTCTGGGAAATACCGGAAGTCAGTCGGTAGATAGGGAATATCCGCCTTATGATTTCCCTTTCCTTTGGAAGGACTTCGGCGTTGTGGATTTCGTATTGACCGGTGTAAGGGTTCAACTTCACAATCCCTGTCACAAAGACTTCCTTGCCAATGAGCTGTTTCAGCTGGGTGTGGAGAAAGTCCTGGTTGAACCACTTGAGCAGCACGTGCATCAACCCATCGGACAGAACGGCTACCAGTATGTTCATGTTCTGAAATTTTTTCTTCTCCACACTCGAGATTTTTCCCTGCGTTGTTACCTTTCTTCCCGGTACCAGCTCGTTCAGTTTCAGAACCTTTCTTCTGTCTTCGTAGTCTCTGGGAAAGAATTCGAGAAGGTCCTTTAGGGTTTCTATTCCAAGTTTTTTGAGCTTCTTTTTTCTTCCAGGACCAACTCCTCTGGCGTACTGAACGTCCGTTGAAAGGTCTATCTTTTCTGCTGAAAAGCAGCTCAGATACTCTACGAGATACCACCTTCTGAGCTTTTCTATCATCTCAAAGGTTTTCCCAACTCTGTATCTTTTTCTCGGTTCTGGAAGATGGGGTATCTCTTTCACGTATTCCACAAAGGCAAAAAGTTTACTTTTGAGATCTTCGTTTTCCAGTAAAGGATCATCCAGCTCCCTGTGGAGCTGGAGGATCTTCTTTTCGTCGATTTGATCCTTCAACATACGCTCGATTTCGTCGAGAAACTCCTCCAGAAGTACAGGCAGAAGGATTCACCCCACCAGAAAGGAGAGGATGTAGAGTATTTGAAATATTATGAAAGAAACTATCGAAAGAACAACCAAAGCGAAGATGAGAACAAATCCCTTATTCCACATAACCGATGTACGGAAGGTTTCTGAATTTTTCATCCACGTCCAGACCGTACCCGACGAGAAATTTATCATCCACTCTGAAACCAACAAAGTCCAGAGGAACACCGTGGTCATGAACCATTTTTTCTATGAGAGTCACTATCTTGAAGTCCCTGGGATCGTACTTCTTCAGGTATCTGACTATGTGCTGGAGTGTAAGACCCGTGTCGACGATGTCTTCCACCAGAAGCACGTACTCGTCGTGTATGGATTCATCGATCCAGGATTTCACCCTGATTCTTCCCGTTGAGGAGGTTCCCTGGTAACTCGATACATGAATGAAAGAGTACTTGACGTTCAGGTTCCTCATGTTCAGCACGAGATCACTGAAGAAGTGTATGGAACCCTTCAGGATGCACACGGCGTGGATGGTGTCTGTTTTGTCTTTGTAGTATTCTTCTATTTCCTGAGCAAGTTCCTTCACTCTCTTCTTCAGCGTCTCTTCGTCTATCAGCACCTTTATCATCACTGCACCTCCATGACGACAATTTTTCGCTCGGTGGGTTTTTCGAAGAGCTCCAGTATGTTCCCGACACGCTCGTGTTTTTCAAACAGTTTCAAAAATTCGTCGACGGGCAGAAGATTGAATTTCAGGTATTTTGTCTTGTAATGCATGGGAATGATGAATTTTGCCTCAAGCAACCCCGAAACTTCCTTTGCCTCACGCGGACCTATGGTGTACGTTCCTCCAACCGGAACCAGTAGCACGTCGACCTCTCCTATCTCCTTCACCTGAGATGGTGTGAGCACATGTCCCAGATCACCCAGATGACAGACCCTCAACCCTTCACCTTCGAAAACGAAGGCGATGTTCTTTCCCCTTTCTCTTCCGTGTGAAGAATCGTGGAAGGTCTCTATACCCTTTATCTTCACACCGTCCACGGTATAACTTCCAGGAGAGTTGATCAGCCGAAAGTTCCCTTTAACAAGGTGGTGGGCGTTGTGATCGAAATGCTGGTGGCTTTCCGTAACAACGTTGGCAGTGACATTTGGGATGGGATATCCTACACTCTCATCGAACGGATCGGTGACGATGGTTATTCCTTCGATTTCCAGGGAGAAACACGCGTGACCGAACCAGGTGATCTTCATGCCAATCCCCCCTCACTCCACCTTCAACACCCTTATGGTGTTCGTCGTTCCCACCTTCCCGGGCACTCCGGAAGTGAGGACCACGAGGTCTCCCTTTTCGACCAGTCCCATCTCTTCGACCTTTTTCAGACCCTTTTCGATGAATTCTAGTTCCTGTGAGCATCTTTCAGCGAGAACAGGGATCACCTTTCTGACGATGGAGAGTCTGTAATAGGTTTTCTCTTCAGGAGTCAGAGCCACGATGGGCTGTGACACATTGTACTTTGAGATCCTGATGGCCGTGCTGCCGGAGATGGTGGGTGTGATGATCAACTTTGCTTTCAGGGAATTGGAAAGCTGCCAGCATGCATGGGAAATGGCTTCGGAGACGTCATTTGTATCGTATTCCAGTGTTCTGAAAAATTCCGATTTCTTCTCCACCTCTTCCGCCACTTTACTCAGGACCTTTATCGCCTCTATTGGATACTTCCCAACGGCAGTTTCGGCCGTCAGAAGCAGGGCATCCGCACCGTCGAAGATGGCGTTCGCTATATCCGTGACCTCTGCGCGCGTTGGATACGGGCGTTCTATCATCGATTCAAGGATCTGTGTTGCCACCACGACGGGCTTGGAGTAGTACTTGGAGATCTTCACGATCTCTTTCTGAACGATCGGTACCTCTTCTATGGGGATCTCCACACCCAGGTCTCCACGGGCTACCATGACGGCATCGCTCACCTTTATTATGTCTTCCAGACGTTCCAGGGCCTTCCTCGTTTCTATCTTCGAGATTATGGGTATATCCTTCCCGTGCTTTCTGATCTCTTCCCTCGCTTTGAGAACATCCTCTGGTTTTCTCACAAAGGAGAGTGCGAAAAATTCCACATCGTGGAGTGTGCCGAGTTTGATGAATTCTCTGTCTCTGTCTGTGATGGATTCGACTGAAAGGTCTGCCGTTGGAACGTTCACACCCCTTCTGTGTGTGATCTTTCCACCAACCTTCACAACCGTTTTCACATCCGTGTCCGTTGTTTCGAGTACTTCAAGGACGATCTCTCCGTCGCTCAGAAGGATGGTGTCTCCTTTTTTCACATCCTTTGGAAGAGTGCTCAGGTTGACAGATACGATCTTCTCGTTTCCCAGGATCTCCTTTGTGGTCAACGTGAAGATCTGGCCTTCCTTCAATTCCACGAACTCTTTTTCGAAATAGCCTGTTCTGATCTTTGGTCCTGCAAGATCGATCATGATCGCCACAGGTTTTTTCTTCTTCTCTCTCAGGTCCTTTATCTTCAAAATCTTCTGTTCCTGCTCGTTCCAGTCTCCATGGGAGGTGTTGATTCTGAAAACGTTGACTCCAAGATCGATCATTTTTTCTATCATTTCATAGCTGTCCGTTCTTGGCCCGACTGTGCAGACGATCTTGGTGCTCCTTGTCACTTTTTTCACCTCGTTTCACGAGAGTAAATGTGCGATTTCATATAGCTTCTTGTCGATGGTCTTCTTGGTTGAGAGCGCCTCCATGATGGGAACCCTGACAAATTTGTTTCCCTGGAGAGCGATCATCACATCCGCTTCACCGCCCAGAAGGGCTTCAACGGCTTCTACTCCCATGCTCAGGGCGAGTCTTCTGTCGAACGCCGTTGGAGAACCACCTCTTTGAACGTGTCCCAGTATCGTGATCCTCGTCTCGTAGCCTATCCTGTATTCGAGGTGTCTAGCAACGGTGTACGCGCTCGCCGCACCCTCTGCAACAACGATGATACTGTTTATCTTTCCTCTTCTTCTCTCCTGGAGTATCCTGTCTGCGAGTTGAGAGTAATCCACGGGGATTTCCGGAATTATGATGGCTTCTGCTCCCGTTACTAGACCTGCCATGAGCGCAATGTAACCAGAGTGCCTTCCCATAACCTCCACGATGAACGCCCTTTCGTGGGAGCTCGCCGTGTCCTTCAACTTCTGAATGGCATCCATTACAGTGTTCAAACATGTGTCGACTCCAATGCACATGTCGGTGAGTCCGATGTCGTTGTCTATGGTCGCAGGAATTCCCACAACGGGTACATTGTGTTCTTCATAGAGAAGGTGTGCTCCTGTGAGACTTCCTTCGCCACCGATGACGACAAGACCTTCTATTCCGTGTTTTTTTAACTGTTTTGCCGCTGCTTCTCTACCTTCTTCTGTTTTGAATTCCTCGCATCTTGAGGTCCTCAGAATCGTACCGCCTTTCTCTGTGATACCTGCTACGTCTTTGTACTCGAGTTTCACAAAATCTCCATCGATGAGTCCAGAGTATCCTCTCCTCACACCTATGACTTCCAGACCGTTTTTGATTCCATATCTCACAACAGCTCGCACTGCAGCGTTCATACCGGGGGCATCTCCTCCACTCGTGAGCACTGCTATTTTCTTCAAGGCTATCGTCCTCCCTCAAAAGTTTATTTGTTAACCTCAATTGAGAGTTTAGCATATGTGGCAGAAGGTGATAAAATCTGATTGGAATCCCTATGTCAATTTACCACTTCTGTGGAGCGTTAACACATTGTGAATCATAGTGTAAGGAGGTTTCAATCTTTGGAGTGGAGTGTTTTAATCGAGGGAAGCGAACTGGAGATCCGAATGGTAGAGAGTCTTTTGAAAGAAAACGACATACCGTACATAATCGAAACATGTGATGACGTTACTCCCCGAGCCATCTTTGGTTCATCCGCTCTTGTTCAGGTAAAAGTACCGAAGGATCTTCTGGAGAAGGCGAAAAAGATTCTGGAGGGAATACAGAATGAATAGGACTCCTCTCTATGAAAGGCACATTGCTTTGGGGGCAAAAATGGTCGATTTTGCAGGCTGGACCATGCCTCTTTATTACTCATCCATATTCGAGGAAGTAATGGCCGTCAGAAAATCAGTAGGGGTGTTCGACGTTTCACACATGGGCGAGATCGTCGTGGAAGGTCAGGAAACTGTGGACTTTGTGAATTTTCTTGTCACGAACGATTTTTCCTCCGTTCCTGAAGGAAAGGCGATGTACACTGTGATGTGTAACGAAGCAGGGGGAATCGTTGATGATCTCGTGGTTTACAAGATCTCTCGTGAAAAAGCGATCATGGTTGTGAACGCTGCGAACATCGAGAAAGATTACGAGTGGATAAAAACGCATTCGAAAAATTTCAACGTCGAAGTGAGAAATGTCTCCGATGAAACGGCGCTTGTGGCCTTTCAGGGGCCGAAGTCTCAGGAGGCACTTCAAAGGGTTGTGAATGTTGATCTTGAAGGAATTGGTTATTATTCGTTCCAGTGGGGAAGATTGGATGGAGAAAGCGTTCTTGTGTCTCGAACGGGATATACAGGAGAAGATGGATTCGAGTTGATGATGAACGCGGAAAGTGCTGCGAGGATCTGGGATACGCTCGTAGAGATTGCTGGTGCCGTGGATGGGAAACCCGCCGGTCTGGGGGCTCGGGATGTGTGTCGTCTTGAAGCATCTTACCTCCTCTACGGACAGGATATGGATGAGAGCACCAATCCGTTCGAAGTGGGACTCTCATGGGTGGTGAAGATGAACAAAGACTTCGTCGGAAAAGAGGCACTGCTCGAACTGAAAGAAAAGGTCGAAAGGAAACTCGTGGCACTGGAACTTTCGGGAAGAAGAATCGCAAGAAAGGGTTACATCGTTTTGAAAGAAGGAAAAGAGGTAGGAACGATAACAAGTGGGAACTTTTCACCCACCCTTGGAAAATCGATAGCCCTGGCTCTCGTATCTAGGTGTGTGAAGACCGGTGATCGACTGGAAGTTGCATTTCCTGGAAAGAATGTGGAAGCCCATGTTGTGAAAAAACCTTTCTACAGAGGAAGTGTGAGAAGGGAGGCGTGAGGATGAAGAAGTACACCAGAACCCACGAGTGGGTCGAGATCGAAGGAAAGGTGGCAACCGTTGGAATCACAAACCACGCGCAGGAAGAACTGGGAGACGTGGTTTATGTGGATCTTCCGGAAGTGGGAAAGGAAGTGAAAAAGGGAGATGTTGTGGCCAGTATAGAATCTGTTAAAGCCGCTGCGGATGTTTACGCACCACTCAGTGGAAAGATCACAGAGGTGAACGAAAGGCTTGAGACTGAGCCTGAGCTCATAAATAAAGATGCTGAAGGAGAAGGGTGGATTTTCAAGATGGAAATCGCCGATGAAAGTGAGCTGTCGGATCTTCTCGATGAACAGGCGTACAAGGAATTCTGTGAGCAGAAGTGAGTTTTCCGGAGGTGTATAGATGTTGAAACATCCCTACATTCCTCATACGGAAGAAGATATACGTGAGATGCTTGACTTCATAGGAGTTTCATCGATAGACGATCTGTTTTCTGAAGTTCCAGTTTCTACGAGGTCTTCTCTGAATCTTCCAAAATCTCAAGATGAGTTCACCGTTTTCACTCATCTCAAAGGAATTTCTAAGAGGAACGCAGATCTTGAAGAATACACCGTTCTTCTTGGAGCGGGTATCTACAAAAGATACGTTCCATCGGTCGTTTACGATCTTGCCATGAAGCCAGAGTTCCTGACGGCCTACACACCCTATCAGGCGGAGATTTCCCAGGGAACACTCCAGGCACTCTTCGAATACCAGACCATGGTCTGCGAGTTGACAGGAATGGAAGTGGCAAATTCTTCCATGTACGATGGGGCAACCGCTCTTGCCGAGGCTGTTTTGATGTGTTTTCGCCTCACGGGAAAAGAGAAAGTTCTTGTTGCAAGATCTGTCCATTCGGAGTACAGAGAAGTTCTCGGAACTTATCTTAAAACTCGCGGTTTCAGGATAGACGAAATAGGTTACGATGACACAGGAAGGGTCGTCCTCGAAGATATCGACGATGAAACGGCGGCTGTGGTGGTTCAGTATCCAAACTTCTTCGGGGTGATAGAGGATCTTGAGTACGTGAGGAAAAAAACGCAGAATACCATGATGGTGGTCGTTGTGGAGCCTGTTTCGCTGGCGATTCTGGAACCTCCTGGAAACTTCGGAGCAGATGTTGTCGTAGGAGAAGGGCAATCTCTTGGTATACCGATGTGGCTTGGGGGTTACTCTCTTGGAATCTTCGCCACAAGAGAAAAATACGTCAGACAGATGCCCGGAAGGTTGATAGGAGAAACCGTTGACGCAGAAGGGAACACTTCTTACACGATGATCCTTCAAACAAGAGAACAACACATAAGACGTGCAAAGGCCACCTCCAACATCTGTTCGAACCATGCCCACGCTGCTTTGATCGCAGCTGTGTATCTCAGTGTGATGGGACCGGAGGGCTTGAAAGAGGTGGCAAAACGCTCCTACGATGCGGCGCACTACCTTCAGGAGAAACTGGAGGAAAGAGGTTTCAGAAAGAAATTTTCGGGGGATTTCTTCAGCGAGTTTGTTTTCGAGGTTCCCGAAGACTACCCCGAAAGATGGAAGAAGATGATGGAAAAGAAGATTCTTGGTCCTCTGCCTCTGGAAAGGATGTATCCTGAGCTGGGCAGCGTTGCCCTTGCGTGTGCCACAGAGATGACCACCAAAGATGACATCGAAAGGTTTCTGGAGGCGATGAGATGACGATATTCGATAAATCAAAAAAGGGAAGAAGGGCTTTCACCCTTCCAGAAAAGAGTGTTCCGGAGTACTCTCTTCCTGAACGATTTGTTCGTCGGATGCCTCTGAGACTGCCAGAGGTGAGCGAGCCCGACGTTGTGAGACACTACACAGAACTTGCCCACAAAAATTATGCGGTAGATGTGGGAATATACCCGCTTGGTTCGTGCACCATGAAGTACAATCCCAAGTTGAACGAAAAGGTGGCGAATCTACCGGGTTTCAGAAACGTGCATCCATACCAGCCTGAAGAAACGCTTCAGGACTGTTTGCAACTGATGTACGAATTGAAAGCGATGCTGTGTGAGATCACCGGAATGGATGACATGACGCTTCAACCTGCGGCAGGCGCTCACGGTGAACTCACTGGCATGCTCATAGTGAAGAAGTTCTTCGATGACAGAGGGGACACGAGAAGAAGAAAGGTACTGGTCCCAGACTCTGCCCATGGGACAAATCCTGCATCTGCTTCCATGGTAGGTTTTGAGGTAGTAGAGATAAAGAGTAAAGATGGCATGGTGGACGTGGAGGATTTGAGAAAGCATCTAGACGATGAGGTTGCAGCCGTCATGCTCACAAATCCCAACACGCTCGGTCTCTTCGAAAGGGATATTTTGAAGATAGCAGAGTTGACTCACAACTGTGGAGCACTCCTTTACTACGATGGAGCAAATCTCAACGCCATCATGGGTAAGGTGAAGCCGGGTGACATGGGGTTCGATATCGTTCATCTGAACCTTCACAAGACGTTTTCCACACCACATGGTATGGGGGGACCCGGCTCAGGGCCCGTCGGCGTGAAGCGGCATCTTGTCGACTTTCTACCGTTTCCAAATGTGGAGAAAGAAGAAGATCGTTACAGACTCACCGTCCCGAAGAAGACCATAGGGCGCGTGAGGAGTTTCTTCGGAAACTTTCCTGTTCTTGTCAAAGCTTACAGTTACATCCTGATGATGGGAAGAGATGGCCTTGAAAAAGTCAGTGAAATGGCCGTTTTGAATGCGAACTATTTGAAGAAAAAGATTTCCAGATTCTTGAGGGTGCCCTATGACGGTTTCTGCATGCATGAATTTGTAGCCAGTGCCGAAGAGGTGTTCAAAAAAACAGGAGTTAGAACCCTGGACATCGCAAAGCGGATTCTGGACAATGGGGTCCACCCACCGACGGTGTACTTCCCGCTGATAGTACCAGAAGCCCTCATGATAGAGCCAACCGAAACAGAGAGCAAGGAAACACTGGACAGGTACGCAGAGATTCTCGAAAAAGTGGTCAAAGAAGCGTTCGAAAATCCGGATGTTCTGAAAAACGCACCTCACAGAACCCCCGTTCGAAGGGTGAACGAAGTGCTCGCCTCGAGAAAGCCTGTTTTCAGATGGAGGGGAGAGTATGAAGCGGGTGATCGAAACCAACAGGGCACCTAAGGCCATAGGCCCCTACTCTCAGGCGATAGTTGCCGGTAACATGATGTTCGTCTCCGGACAGATCCCCGTGGATCCCGAAACGGGTGAGATCGTTGAGGGTACGATCGAAAAGAAAACAGAGAGGGTTCTGGAAAACTTGAAGGCGATCCTTGAGGCCGGAGGATTTTCCCTGGAAGACGTGGTGAAGGTGACGATATTCACCACCAGTATCGAGCATTTCTCGAAGGTCAACGAGGTGTACTCACGTTACTTCTCCTCGCACAAACCCGCCAGATCCTTTGTGGCGGTTGCCCAGCTTCCAAAGAACGTGGAAATAGAAATAGAGGCCATAGCCGTGAAGGAAGGGGAGTGAGGGATGTATCTTCAGGATGTGATAATGAAATTAAACGAGTTCTGGGCCTCCAGAGGATGCCTTCTTGAACAACCGTACGATCTCGAGGTGGGAGCGGGAACCTTTCATCCTGCAACCTTCTTCGGCAGTTTGAGGAAAGGTCCATGGAAGGTTGCCTACGTTCAGCCAAGCAGAAGGCCGACTGATGGAAGGTACGGGGAAAATCCAAACAGATTGCAGAGATACTTCCAGTACCAGGTGATCATAAAGCCTTCCCCCGAGAACTCTCAGGAACTCTATCTTGAATCACTGGAGTACCTGGGAGTGAACCTCAGAGAGCACGATATCAGGTTCGTAGAAGACAACTGGGAATCTCCTACGCTTGGTGCCTGGGGTGTTGGCTGGGAAGTGTGGCTGGATGGCATGGAGATCACGCAGTTCACCTATTTCCAGCAGATAGGAGGAATCTCGCTCAGGGAGATCCCCCTTGAGATCACCTATGGGCTTGAAAGAATCGCCATGTATCTTCAGGGGGTCGACAACGTTTTTGAAGTGAAGTGGAACGAGCACGTAAAATATGGAGATGTCTTCCTTGAAAACGAAAGGGAGTTTTCCTTCTTCAACTTCGAAGAGGCAAACGTGGAACTTCTGTTCAGACACTTCGATGAATTTGAGAGTGAGTTCTACAGGCTCATAGAAAAAAAGCTCTATCTTCCCGCTTACGACTACGTTTTGAAGTGTTCCCACACCTTCAACCTTTTGGACGCTCGAGGGGCGATAAGTGTATCCCAGAGACAGACGTACGTGAAGAGGATTCAGGCGATGGCACGAAAGGTTGCAAGAGTTTTCCTGGAGGTGCAAGAGCATGAGAACAGCCCTGCTTGAGGTTGGACTCGAAGAACTTCCAGCGAGTGAATTTTATAACATTCTGGAACAGCTCGAAACGAGAACAAGGGAGTTGTTGAAAGCGAACAGAATCCAGTGCGATTCGATAGAGGTGTTCGTCGGCAGCAGACGGTTCGGAGTGCTCCTTCGTGGTCTCTCAGAAAGGCAGGAAGGTTTCGTGGAAGAGAAGAAAGGGCCTCCACTGAGTGTGGCTTATGACTCAAAGGGTGCTCCCACCAGGGCACTGGAAGGATTTTTGAGAAAAAACAACGCCACCGTTGAGGACGTCGTGGAGAGGGATGGTTACGTCTACATATCGAGGAAAATAGAGGGAAAAGCCGTCGAAGAGGTACTCCCTGAAATCTTTGAATCTCTCGTGATGGGGATGAATTTCAAAAAGCCCATGAGATGGGGAACAGGAGAGTACGAGTATGTGAGACCCGTTCACTGGATCGTCGCCATGCTGAACGACAGGGTTTTAAACCTCACTCTCTTCGGTCTCAGGGCTTCACATTTTTCCTATGGGAAAAGGTACCATTCTGGTTCTCTGGAGATAAACACTCCGGACGAGTATTACGATGTCCTCAGATCGGGATACGTGATAGCTTCTCATAGAGAAAGGAAGAAAAACGTTTTGGAACAGTTGGAAGATTTTGAAAAGAACTACGGAATGAAGGTCGAACGTGATGAAGATCTCATCGATGAGATCGTTGCGATAACGGAGTATCCAACGATTCTTGTGGGGCGGTTTGACCAGAAGTATCTCGAACTTCCAGAGGAGATCATCGTCACAGCTGTGAAACATCACCAGAGGGCCTTCGTCGCTCATAAAGATGGACTGACGAACTTCTTCGTGGCGTTTCAGGATGGTCCCCAGCCTTCTGAGAACGTTGTCAAAGGGTATGAGCGTGTGATAAACGCTCGTCTGGAGGATGCCCGTTATTACTTCCACAAGGATCTGGAGATGTCTCTTGAGGAGATGAACGAAAGGTTAAAGGGCATCGTCTTTCAGGAAAAACTCGGCACGTTGTACGACAAAGTGGAGAGGATTGTGAGGATCTCAAGAAAGATATGTGAGGATCTGAAATTTCCTGAAGATTTCACTGACAAAGTGTTGAAAGTAGCATCGGTGTGTAAAGCTGACATCGCTTCAAAGGTAGTGTACGAATTTCCAGAACTTCAGGGAGTCATGGGAAGAATCTACGCTTTGAAGGAAGGAATGGATGAAGAACTCGCGTTTGCCATCGAAGATCATTACTCTGAGACCCCAGAAACCGTAATAGGGTCAGTGCTGGGGATGGCGGATAGACTGGACACCATCGTGGGCAATTTTGCGATAGGAAACATCCCCACAAGTTCGAAGGATCCGTACGGATTGAAAGGTAAAGCGGACACCGTTTTCAGGATAGTGAGGAAGAACGAATGGGATGTCTCACTCGAAGAACTTTTGAATTTCGCAGCGTCCCTGGTCGGTTTCCGTCTTTCCAATGAGTTGGAAGAATTCTTTTCAAGCAGGTTCTACCAGTTCCTCATCAACGAGATCGGAGTATCCTACGATGTTGCAAGGGCGGTGAATCATCTGTGGAAAAGACCCCTGAGAGGAACACTCGCAGCGGAGGCTCTTCAAAAGATATCAGAGAGATCGGAGTTTCAGGATCTGTTCGTTGGATTCGAGCGTGTACACAACATAACGAAGAAACACGATTCCAGGGAATTCGATGGTGCACTTTTTGAGAAGGAAGAGGAAAAGAGACTGATGAACAAGTTCTTCGAGGTGAAGGAGAAGGTTCTAAAAGCCCTGGAAAGGCTGAACTACGAAGAGGCACTCCAATATTTGATAGAACTGAAACCGTATATCGACGACTACTTCGACAACGTCTTCGTGATGGTGAATCGGGATGATCTGAGGATGAACAGATTGGGATTTCTGAAGAACATCGACGAGCTTTTCATGATGATAGGAGACATGTCCCATCTAGTCAAGAGAACGTGAAGAAAGTTCAAGAAGCCTCTGGACGGTTTCTTCGAAAGAGGATTTCTCGAAGATTCCCTGTCTCAGGAACGCGTTGATATCCTCTTGCATTTCAATCACTTTGTCGACAAGAGGATTGGTTCCTTTTTTGTAAGCACCTATCTCTATCAGGTCTTTTGCTGACTCGTAAGAGGAAAGTAATGCCCTGAGGCGGTTTGCCGCCTCTTTGTGTTCTTCTGAGACCACGTCGTTCATCAGCCTGCTCACACTCGCCAGCACATCGATCGCTGGATAATGATTCGACTCTGCGAGTCTCCTTGAGAGAACGATGTGGCCGTCCACGATGGATCGGACCGTATCGGATATGGGTTCGTTGAAGTCATCTGCCTCAACGAGGACCGTATAGACGGCTGTTATACTTCCTCTGTCTGAGTTTCCTGCTCTTTCGAGTATCTTTGGAAGTCCTGCGAACACACTGGGGGGATAGCCCCTGGTAGTCGGGGGCTCTCCTATGGCAAGGCCGACCTCTCTCTGTGCCATGGCCCATCGGGTGAGTGAATCCACCATCAAGAGCACATCGTAGCCAAGATCCCTGTAGTACTCCGCTATGCTGGTGGCTGTGAGAAGGGATTTCACCCTGGTGAGGGCTGGTTGATCGGAAGTGGAAACCACAAGGATAGAACGCTTCAAACCTTCCTCTCCGAGGTCTCTTTCTATGAATTCCCTAACTTCTCTTCCTCTCTCACCAATCAGCGCAAGTACACACACGTCTGCCGTTGTGTTCCGTGCGATCATACCAAGAAGTGTGCTCTTTCCAACCCCACTACCTGCGAATATCCCGATTCTCTGGCCCTTTCCTATGGTGATGAAGCCATCGATTGCCCTGACACCGACTGAAAGAGGATCCTTTATTCTTTTTCTTTTGAGAGGATGTGGTGGTGAGTTTGTCAGGGGGTATCGCGCTTCTGGAACGAAGGATCTTCCATCGAGTGGTCGGCCCAGTCCGTCGAAGACCCGACCGATCATGTTTCTGCCCACACCGATTTCCAGCACTCTGTTTGTTCTTATCACCTCGCAACCCATCTTCAGTCCTGAGACGTCTTCGTAGGGCATCAGAACAACGTTCCCCTCTTTGAAGCCGACAACCTCTGCCAGGGCGTTCTTTCCGTTCTGCAGGGAGATCTTGCACATCTCCCCCAGAAACGCATCGGGTCCGTGCGATTCGACGGTGAGACCGACAACACGTGTCACTCTTCCGTTGAAGCGATTGAAGTCCTCTTCATTCAGTCTCCTCTTCAATTCTCTGAGAAGATCTTTCAAAACCCACCACCTCTTCGAATATGTCCTCGACCAGCCTCCATTGGTAGGAGAAAGTCTTGTCCAGAACACCGTACTCCGTCTCGAGGATCACTCCGCCCTTTTCGACGTTGGGATCCGGTATCACCTGCTTGCCTTCCAACTCTTTCAGATCGACTTTATCCAGATCCTCCGGATGTATTCTTATCCTCACATTCTCGATACCGGCCACTTTAGAGAGAGCGGACCTGAGTTTTCTCTCCACCACGGACTCGTCCATTTCCTTCTCGAGAATCTTTCTGAAGAGCACCCTGAGAACCTCAACGATGTCGGGAAGGATCTCCTCCAGTTTTTGGTGGATCTGCGTTTGAATCTGTTTTTTCAGCGAGAGAATGTACTCGGAGAACTTCTGTTTTTCCTTTTTCTTTTCTTCTAGTAGTCTTTCCGCTTCGAGTTTCAACCTCTCCGCTTCTTCTGAAGCGTTCTTCAATATTTCTTCTGCCCTTTTTTCTGCCTCTTCTAATATCTTTCGGGCCTCTTCTCGGGCCTGGGAGATGATCTGTTCTTTGATCCTGTTGAGCTGTTCCCTTGGATCTTCTTTGACCTCTCTGGACTCTTTGGACTCTTTCTCCTCTGTTTTGATCTTTTTTGGAAGGTCTATGTAGAATATCTCGTCTCTTCTGAGGAGCATGTTACATGATCAACTCCTCTCCACCGCCCCTTGCTATTACGATTTCTCCTGCCTCTTCGAGTCTTCTGATCACGTTTATGATCTTCTGTTGGGCTTCTTCGACGTCTTTTATCCTCACGGGGCCCATGTATTCCAGTTCGTCTTTGAGCAGTGCGGCTGCCCTCTTGGACATGTTTCTGAAGATCTTCTCCTTCAATTCATCTGAGGCACCCTTCAGGGCAAGGGCCAGATCCCGCGTATCAACTTCTCTCAGGACGAGTTGGATCGATCTGTCATCGAGTTTGAGAATATCTTCGAACACGAACATTCTCCTTCTTATCTCGTCGGCAAGTTCGGGATCTTCCTGTGCCAGTTTGTCCATTATGTTTTTCTCTGTACTTCTGTCTATGTTGTTCATGATTTCGGCTGCAGTGTCCACTCCTCCTACTTTACTGAAAGTCTGGCTCACAAAGCCGGATATTTTCTTCTCGAGATTCTTCTCGATCTCCTTCACAACCTCCGGCGATGTTCTCTCAAGAAGGGCGATTCTCTTCAAAACCTCACTCTGCAGATTCTCCGGGAGGGCTCCCAGTATCTGGGCGGCGACTGGTGGATCAAGGTAGCTCAGAACGACCGCTATGGTCTGAGGATGTTCTCCCTGAAGAAAGTTCACAAGCTGAACAGGATCCGTGTCCTTTATGAAACTGAAGGGCTTCACCTGAAGAGAGGCAGTCAGTCTTTCTATGATTTTTCGGGCCTTTTCTGGTCCAAACGCTTTTTCTAACACTCTCTTTGCGTACTCTATGCCACCCTCTGAGATCATCTCCTTTGCCTTGGCAATGTTCAGAAACTCCTCTAACACCTGTTTCTTTTCTTCCTGGGAGACCTTACCTATGTTTGCTATTTCCACCACCAGCTGTTCTACCGTTTCCTCATCGAGATGTTTCATCACCTGAGCGGCTTTTTCTGGTCCAAGCGCCACCAAAAGAACGGCTGCCTTTCTCTTCCCATCCATTTTTCTTTCGGGCATGATATCATCCCCTCTCGAAGAACCACAGACGGACTATCTCAGCGATATCAGCGGGTGATCGGATGAAGATGTTCTCCAGCTCTTCTATGAGTTCCATCAGTTCCTTCTCTTCGGGTAAGAGTTCTTTTTCTTCTTTCATCTCTTCCTGGAGGACTTCTTTTATCTCTTCTTCGAGCTTTCTTCTTCTTTCTTCTGCCAGTTTTCTGGCCCTGATTCTTCGGATCTGCACTATCAGGATGTACACGAGCAGAAAGGTGAGAAAACCAAGGATGGCGATTCCAAGCGAGTACATGGTGAACCTCTTTCTTGCCTGAAGCTGCTCCAATTCCCTCTGCAGGGTTCTTTCAATCGTTCTGTCGAAAGGCAAGAACGCCACCGCAACGCTCAAAGAAGCGGAAGAGGTGACAGAACCGATCCCCTTCTCCACCAGGTCGTTTATGATATTGTTCCAGTTGTTGTTGCTTTGAAGAACTGTGGAGGAAGCGTCGATTATGACAGCAACAGAAAGAGACGATATCTCCCCTTCGTGGTTCTGAAGGATCTTCTGATAGATCTCGTTCAACTCGTAGTTGGTGATGGTGTGGGTTCTCTCGTATGTACTCGTTCCCTCGCCGCTCACGGATGGATAGCTAAGAGGAGGTATATTCGACTCAGTTCCGACTTCACCGCCACTAACAGGCAGATTTTGGCTTCTTTCAGTCTCTGTCTCCTGACTTCTGACCAGTCCTTCTCTTCTGGCCGGTGCTTCGTACCTTTTCATTTCCGTTTCTATCTTCGTCCAGTTCAGAGAAACATCGGGAATCACCTCTACCCTTCCTGGACCAAAAACGCTCTCAAGTGCTTTCTTCAACTTGTTTTCGTAGTATTTCTCAAGTTGCTGTTTCAGTTCCAGTTTACTGGACGCCAAAAAGGTTCCTTCGTCACTTTCCAGCATGTCACTGAGCGATCTGGAGTAGTTGTCCACCACTCTTACATTTTCTGGTTTCAACCCCTCAACGGCTCCCGAGACGAGTTCAACGATTCCTCTTACCTGCTCTCGTGTGAGCTCAGCACCGGGTTCCAGCACAACGAGGACGGAGGCACGTGGTTCAGCCATCTCTCCGCGGACGTAATAGGTGTACTTCGGCAAAACCAGGTGGACCCGGGCGTCTTTGACTCCCCTGATGGTCATGATACTTCTTTCAAGTTCCTGTTGTAGAGCGATCTGGTATTTCACCTGTTTGTCAAAGCTGGTGGCCCCGAACGAGTTTTCGCTGAGTATGGAGAAACCCCGTCTTGTTCCTCCAAGTATTCCTTCGGAAGCGAGTTTCATTCTCAACTCGTAGACGTTGTATTTGTCGGAGATGTAAATGTCTCCACTTGGGGAGACTTTGTAGAGAATGTTCATCTCTTCGAGTTTCTGAATGATCGTTCCCGCCTCTTCTTCGCTGAGGCCAGCAACAAGGAGTCTGTAGTGTGGGGTGGCGGCTATTATTGCAAAGAGAACGATAGATATTATGAGGGCCGCTGCGATGCCCCCTACCAGAAATCTTCTTTCCCGCGGCATGGAGTTCCATAAATCGGAGATCTTCTTCCAGAGATTTTTGATTTGCTCGAAAAGATTCATCCTTCTGTTCACCTCTCGTTAAATTTTACCACGTATGTGGCTGAAGAGACGGTCGGTCTTTGTTATAATTTTCAACATGAAGATCGAAGTCGTCAACGTCACCTATGTCTTTTACCGTGGAACCCCTTTGGAGAGAATCGCACTCAGAGATATCGATCTTGCGATCGAGGAGGGAGAGTGTCTCCTCGTTGCTGGAAACACCGGATCTGGAAAATCCACCCTCCTTCAGATCATTGCGGGTTTGATAGAGCCTACCGGTGGACAGGTGCTGTACGATGGAAGACAGAGAAAGGGTTACGAGGTGAGAAAACACATAGGCATAGCGTTCCAGTATCCAGAAGATCAGTTCTTTGCAGAAACTGTTTTCGATGAGATCGCTTTCGCTGTGCGGAACTTTTACCCTGATGAAGATCCCGTTCCCTTCGTGAAGAGAGCGATGGAATTTGTTGGGTTGAACTTCGATGAGTTCAAGGATAGAATACCCTTCTTTCTATCCGGAGGTGAAAAGAGGAGGGTCGCCATTGCCTCTGTGATCGTGCACGAGCCGGACGTTCTAATGCTTGATGAACCGCTTGTGGGACTCGACAGGGAAGGAAAGGGCGATCTTTTGAAGGTAATAGAGAAATGGAAGAGACTGAAAAGAACGGTTGTCATCATCTCGCACGACATAGAGACGGTGATAAAGCATGTGGATCGTGTGGTGTTTCTGGAAAATGGAAGAAAGATCTTCGATGGTTCAAGAGAAGATTTTTTGAGAGAAATCGATGTTCATTACCTCACGACCAGGTTGAAGACGATGAGAAGGCTTCTTCTATCGGGTGAAGATCCTTTTTCGATGGGAGATGAAGAGTTGATAGACAGGGTGTATCGGATATGAGGCTGGATGTGTTCCTGAAGATCTCGGTCGTAAAGAGAAGGACCGCTGCACAAAAACTTTTGAAGGGACAGATGGTTCTGGTGAATGGAAGACCGGCCAAAGCCTCTTACGAGGTGAAAGACGGTGATGTGGTGGAGGTGTTCCTTCCCACAAAGAAGGTGAAACTGAGAGTGGTGGGAAACGGAGGGTACGAAATTCTCAGTGAAGAGAGAGTGAATAGACCTTCCTGACACCTTCATCGGTTTCGACGAGCAGATGATCTGGCAGGATTTTCAGGATCTTTCCTCTCTTTTCCTGGTTGTTTTCTGAAAAGGTAACGATGTTTCCTTCCTTCTGGAGCAGGTGTCTTTTCCAGATCCTCGTCAGTGCCTCTTTTTTCCTGGTGTATTTTCTGAAAAGCATCCGGGCATTTTTCAGTATCAATCCCAGTAGTTTCATCAGAGGTATTTCCCTACCGAGGATTTCCTTCAGACTGACCGCCCTCGTTTTCAGTTCATCCGGAATTTCGTTGTTCACATTCATACCCACTCCCACAACTATCGCCAGCGGCTTTTTTCCTTCGAAGATCCCCTCTGTAAGAATTCCTGCGAGTTTTCTGCCGCGTACGTAAATGTCGTTTGGCCATTTTATGTCCGCATGAACTTTGAAGGTCTCCAGTGCTCTCACAACAGCAACGGAAAACACCCTGGTATAGAAGGTTGTGTCTACCTGTTTTCTTGGCTTGAATAGTACGGAAAACCACAGACCACCCTTTGACGAATACCATTTTCTTTTGTTTCTACCGTATCCCGAAGTTTGTTCCAGGGCAACTACAACCGTTCCACTGGGGTATTTTGAGAAATATTCTTTCAGAAATCGGTTCGTGGAATCTATCGTTTCAAACGAGATGATCTTCTCTCCGATCATTTCAACATCCCTCCGTGTTACAATTCTAACAAACGAAAGGAGGGGTGGTTATGAGAATCGATCTTGCCATCAAGCCAACTCCCGTTCAATTTTTGAGGAAAATCTCGGCAGAGTACGGATTCGATCTCTACATCAAAAGAGACGATCTCACAGAGCTTCTTGGTTCTGGAAACAAGATCAGAAAACTTGAATACCTGATGGGAGATGCTCTGAAACAGGGAGCGACAACAATTTTCACCTGTGGGGGTCTTCAATCGAACCATGCCAGGGCAACTGCGTACGTTTCCAAAAAACTCGGGCTAAAACCCGTTCTGTTCCTCAGAAAAGGTGAAAAAGTCTTGAACGGAAATCTCCTGCTGGATATGCTCCTTGGAGCAGAAATCGTGGAGGTATCTTCCGAAGAGTACGATAACATCGACGAGATCTTTTTGGAGTACAGGAAAGAGAGGGAAAAGAGGGGAGAAAGAGTCTACATCATACCGGAGGGAGGATCGAACGCCCTGGGAGCCCTCGGTTATTTCAACATGGTGATGGAGTTGAAGGATCAGATTGATGTAGAATCGTTCGAGGCAATCGTTTGTGCCGTGGGAAGTGGTGGAACGATAGCGGGAATCTCGACAGCTCTTTCTTTCCTGGGCTATCGTGTACCGGTGATCGGTGTGAACGTCACAACGAAAAATGCAGATTACTTCGTTGAAAAAGTGAAGAAGATCGTTAGGGATATGGAAAAACTCGGCGTGGAGGTGAAAGAACCCAGATTCGAGATAGTGGATTCGTTCAGAGGACCGGCCTATGCCGTTCCTTCCGATGAAGATGTGAACGTTATAAAGGAGATCGCAGCGAAGGAAGCGATCGTTCTTGACCCAGTATACACCTCGAAGGCCTTCAGAGGAACACTGGAGATGTTCAGGTCTTCTGGAAAGAAGATTCTATTCGTCCATACAGGAGGAATATTCGGTGTGTTCGCGCAGAGCGGGAGGTTGGCATGATGTTCCACTACGCCGTCATTTTGAACTCTCTTGGTGTACTTCTTGGTGCTTTTATCGGTGCTATATTCAAGAGGAAGATTCCTCAAAAGCTCCACGAAATTCTTTTCACGGTGATTGGGCTCACCACCCTGGGAATAGGTGTGCGCATGATCATCCAGGGAAACGACTTTTTGTTGATACTGCTTTCTCTTGTCGCTGGAGGAGTAATTGGAGAGCTTTTGAGAATCGAGGACAGAATAGAAAACCTCGGCAGAAGGTTTAAAGATTCTCGTGGATTTGCAGAGAGTTTTCTTGCGTCTTCTTTGCTTTTTCTCGTTGGTCCAATGACGATCATCGGTTCTATAAACATAGGGATCTCTGGAAACGCCGAGTTGATACTCATAAAGACGGTCCTGGATACCGTTTCCGCCGTTGTACTCACGGCAACCCTGGGATCGGGGGTATTTCTGTCTGCTTTTTCCGTGTTCATCGTTCAGGGGTTGCTGGTTGTCTTTGCACGAAGTCTCACTTTCCTCACTGGTGACGTCTTCATAGCCGATTTCGTTGGAACAGGAGGAATCATGATACTTGGCCTTGGAATAAGGATCCTCGAGCTGAAAAAAGTGAGGGTGGGAAATCTTCTTCCAGCACTCGTTCTGATACCGTTCTTTGACTGGTTGAAGAACCTTTTCTGAATGTGCGGCTAGAAGTGGTATAATTTTCTATGAATAATTGTGAAATTTTTGACGAAGGGGGAAGGTACATGAGGAAAGCAGTAGTTGAGATCATCCAGAAGGCAAAAGAATCGGCGGAAGAGAGAGATATCCTGATAAACACCCTTCACGAGATCCAGAAGCGTTTCAAAAACTTCATACCACCCGAGGCAGCCGAAATCGTTTCGGAAGAGCTCAACGTTCCCCTCTCAAAGGTCTACGAAGTGCTCACCTTCTACACGATGTTCTCCACAAGGTCGAAAGGAAAGTACGTGATCAGAGTGTGTGAGAGTCTTCCGTGTCACGTGGAAAACGGAAGAGAAGTGGTGAAGGCGTTGAAAGAGATCCTGAAAATAGACTTCGGTCAGACCACTCCCGACAACATGTTCACCCTTGAGATGACAAGCTGCTTGGGACTTTGCGGTGTGGCACCTGTGATCATGGTGAACGACGAGTACTACGGAAACATGACACCGGAGAAAGTGAAGAACCTCATAAACAGATTGAGAGGTGAAGAAAAATGAAACCGATCACCGTTCTCATTTCGGTGGACTCCAACAGTGTTCTGATGGGGGCACGTCACTTTCTCAATTACCTGAGAGATCTTGTCAGAAATCACAATCTGTCGGATTTTGTAGACGTGCTGGAAACGGGAAGCATGGGAGTTTATCCTGAGGGTGTGATCGTTTCCATTCTTCCGGATGATGTCTACTACGTTGTAAAGAGTGAAAACGATGTGAAGAGGATCTTCGAAGAACACATATTGAAGGGAAGAAGAATTCTAGATCTTGAGGTATCGAGAGATCAGATAAAGGGAACAGTGGAGGCGGAAAAGGTATCGGAAGAAACACGTATCGTCCTGAAGAACGTGGGAGAAATAGATCCCACGCGCATAGAAGAGTACATAGCAAGGGACGGATACTTTGCCCTCGCAAAGGCCCTTCAGATGAAACCGGAGGAGATAATAGAAGAGGTAAAGCGGAGTGGTCTCAGAGGAAGGGGTGGTGCAGGATTTCCAACGGGCTTGAAGTGGGAGTTCACCTACAAGGCTTCTTCCGATCAGAAGTACGTTCTCTGTAACGCGGACGAGGGAGAACCCGGTACCTTTAAGGACAGGCTCATCATGGAGGGAGACCCGCATTCCCTGATAGAGGGCATGATCATAGCAGGATATGCAGTTGGAGCGAGAAAGGGATACATATACATCAGGGGAGAGTACTACAGTTCCATCGAGATCCTGAAGAGGGCGATAGAGCAGGCTTACGAGTACGGATTTTTGGGTGAAAACATCCTTGGAACAGGCTTTTCTTTTGATCTGAAGATCAGACTCGGCGCCGGTGCTTATGTGGCGGGTGAGGAGACCGCACTGATAGAGTCTATAGAGGGAAAGCCCGCGCGTCCCAGACTGAAGCCTCCATATCCACCGACCTCAGGCCTTTTTGGAAAACCCACAGTCGTGAACAACGTCGAAACCTTCGTGAACGTTCCAAGGATCATTCTGAACGGAGCGGACTGGTTCAGGAAGTTCGGCACGGAATCGTCGCCCGGCACCAAGGTCTTTTCACTTGTGGGAAACGTGGTGAGGAAGGGGATCGTAGAGGTACCCATGGGTGTAACGGTCAGAGATTTGATCTTCAAATTCGGCGGAGGTGTGGAGAAAGGAAGGAAGTTGAAACTGATTCAGACAGGAGGAAGTGCGGGAACGTTCATAGGTCCCGATAAGCTCGACGTACCTCTGGATTTCGATTCGTACGCAAAATACGGCGTTTCTCTTGGTTCTGGTGTCATACTCGTTGCGGACGAATCACACTGTGCGGTGGATCTTGCACTCACCGTCATGAGGTTCTTTGAACACGAATCCTGTGGTAAGTGTACACCGTGCAGGGAGGGTACGAGGATCGCCGTTGAAATTCTCGAGAGAATAAGCAGGGGAGAGGGAAGGAAAGAGGATCTGGATCTTCTCAGAAAGGTGGCAGAAAACGCGGGTGAAACATCGTTTTGTGGGCTTGGCCAGAGCATCCCGGTGCCGCTGCTTTCGATCGTCGACAACTTCGAAGACGAATTCAGAGTACACATTGAATCTAGGGAGTGCCCTGCGGGCGTTTGTGAATTCAAAAAGAAAAAAGCCACGAGAAAGATAAGTGTCAAGAACAGATAAAGAGGGCGCCAAGAAGGCGCCCTTTCTGTTTGATAAAATTCTACCAGGGGTGCAGTGAATGGAGTTTTCAATCGTGATACTGATTGGGTACCTGACGAAGAGATTCTTCGAGAAAGAAACGGGAAAGATCCTGTCGAAGCTGGTGGTGAACTTCACCCTGCCGGCGGCCGTCTTTTACAGTCTGACCACCGCGCGGTTTCACTTTTCCAAGTTTGCCTTCACAGCGACTGGGGTGCTGAGCAATCTGGTTTTGATTTCGGTTGCATTGCTCGTCTTTTCAAGAATAGAGGATCCGAGAGTGAGGATTCCCATCGTTTTGTCTTTTGTGGGGTTCAACACGGGTTTGTTCATGTACCCTCTGGCCGAAAGCCTCTGGGGAGTCGATTCTGTTGTGAATTATGCTCTCTTCGATCTGGGAAACTCTTTTTTCATATTCGGGGTGGGCAAAGCAGTGGCGGAAAGATCAGGTGTGAAGGGAGTTCTGAAAGTCTTTGAGTTTCCGCCCTTTCTTGTTCTTATGTTGAGTTTGACCCTCAACCTGTTCGGGTTTTCTCCTCCGGGGATGGTCCTCAAAGTTGCACAGACGATAAAGAACGCCAACGCTTTTCTGGTTTTCTTCCTCGTTGGATATTACCTGAGTTTCAAGTCGGTCTTCAGGAAGGCCCGGTTGATAGCGGTGGCGGGTGCTGTGAAGTATCTTCTGGGATTCATCGTGTCTTTTCTTGCGGTAAGGATGTTTACACTCTCGTCGTTTGAAAAGATGAACCTGTTTCTTTCTCCGCTTCTTCCATCTGCCATTATGACTCTTGTCTACTCCATAGAGAAGGACTACGATTCCGAACTGGCGAGTGGGTTGATCACCTTCTCCACAATCGTTTCATCGGCTATCATCTTGCTGACAGATCGTTTCTGGGGGTGAGGTTATGTGGTTGATTTTGAGTGACTCCCACGATAACATGAAGGTTTTGGAAAAGGTTGAGAACCTGATCTTTGAGAAAAAGGTGAAGAGGATATTTCACTGCGGAGATTTTGTGGCACCCTTCGTTCTGGGAAAGCTCCTGAAAGAAGGAGTGGAATTTCACGGGGTGTTTGGAAACAATGATGGAGAAGTTCTGCTCCTTCACAGAAGAAGCGATGGAAGGATAGTGAAGCCACCCTCTGTTGTCGAAGCAGATGGCCTGAAGGTGGTGATGATGCACGAGCCCATTCTGATAGAAACCGTTGCAAATTCCCAGGAGTACGATCTGGTGCTCTACGGTCACACTCATCGAATCGATGTGAGGAAAGTGGGAAAAACCCTGGTTATCAATCCAGGGGAGCTATGTGGATATCTCACTGGAAGATCGACCGTTTACCTTTTCGATCCAGAAACGCGCGAAGGAGAGTTGGTGGAGCTCTGAAGCGCCTCCACGAACTTTTTTGAGTAGTGAACGATATCCCCTGCTCCAACGAACAAAAACACGGTGTTGTCTCTGGGAACGATAACGCTGTTCAGCCGAGAAAGATCATCCACAAATTTTGCCTCTTTTCCAAGGCCCAACAGTGAATCCCAGATGGTCTTCCCGGAGACGTTGGGTTTTCTTTCTTCGAACGCATCGTAGACTTCTGTCACTATCACCTCGTCCGCCAGCTGAAGTGCTCTTGCGAAGTTTCCATCTTCCCTTTCCAGACGCGAATAACGATGGGGCTGAAAGATCACCACGACTTTTTCGTTTTCGAAGACTTCTTTTGCCGTTCGAAGAAGGTTTTTAATCTCTTCTGGGGTGTGCGCGTAGTCATCGACCACGTATATGTTGTTCTCCGGGTCATGATACGATATCGAAAATCTCCTTCGAACACCAGGGAATTTTTCCAGAGCTTTCAGAATTTCTTCCAGGTCGTATCCCAGAGAATCGAAGAGGGCCACCAATGCCAAAGCGTTCAGTATGTTGTGAAAGCCTGGAATCTTGAGTTTCAGTTCCGCGTATCTCTTTCCGTTTTTTTCGACAATCGCTCTCTGGCCAAGGCGGGACGCACTTCTCATTTCCAGTGTGTACATTCCCTTTCTCACACCGAAAGTTACATCACCAAGATGTGATGTGATCTCGTCTTCAGCAAAGGTTATCACCAGATCTGAATTCTTGCTGATTCTTTCGAATGCGGCTCTGTACCTTGAAATCGAGCTTCCATAGTTTTCTAGATGGTCTCCTCTGGCGTTTGTGATGATCAGATAGTTCGGGGAAAATTCCGAAAAAGTCTCTTCACTCTCGTCGAGTTCGTACACAACAGGTCCTTTTCCACTTTCATAGTTACCGTGTTCCAGCGAATCCATGATCCCTCCGAGAAACACCGTGGGAGATCTGTTCAATTCTTTCAAAACGTGGGCGATCATGGCCGTTGTGGTGGTTTTCCCATCCGTTCCTGTGACAGCAAATTCTTCCCTGTTTTCCCGCTTGAGGATCACTTTGAAGTAAGAAAGCCTGTTTTCGACCGGTACGTTCTCTTTCCTTGCGCGGATTACCTCAGGATTGTCTTCGCGAACGGCCGGTGTTTTGACCAGGACATCCGGGTCGAACCAGTTTTCCTCAGAGTGAGGGATGAAGACGGATATTTTCAACTTTTTTAGATACGTGGTTCTTTCCGTTTCCTCTATGTTGGAACCATAAACTTCGTTCCCACTGAAAAATTCGTGCAGTGCAAGTGCGCTCATTCCGATTCCACCGATACCAACAAAGTGAATTTTCACCTTATCTCCCCCAGTATTTCTCTCGAGATTATCGTTGCAGGGTTTTCCTTCATCTTCTCTATTTTACCTTTTTTCATTGTTTTATCAATAGCCTCAATTATCTTCTGAGGAGTGGCTTCCTTTTCCCTCACAACGATCGCATAACCGAGCCTTTCAGCTTCCAGGGCATTTTCGAGCTGGTGTGATTCTGCCGAACCTTCCCAGGGTATGAGAACACCGGGCACTCCGTAGTAGATCATTTCACCTATCGTGCTCGCACCCGCTCTGGAGATGGACGCGTGTGCCTTTTTCCAGAAAGAAGACATGTTTTCTATGTAAGGATGCGCCGTGACGTTCGGAAACACAGAGAGCCTTTCTGCCCATCTCTGAGATCCCGTAGAGTGGACAAAACGAACACGGGAGATCCTGCGGTACACTTCCTCCATCAGGCTGTTTATCAGGTCACTCCCCAAACTTCCACCAAGAACAAGGACAAAGTCTTCCAGATTTACCTCCTCTTTTGTTTCTCTCACAGGACATCCTGTGAAGACGACCCTGTCCTCCCACTCTGTCATGAACTCTCTTGTTCTCTCGAAAGAGACGAATATCTTTCTAGCGTACTTTGCCACAGTTTTCACCGCAAGACCGGGTACCACGTTCTGCTCGTGCAAGAAGATGGGAACTCCCATGTTTTTTGCCGCAAGTCCCACAACTCCTGAAACGTATCCACCGGTGAGAACAATCACATCGGGTTTGAACCGGTGAAGTTCTTTTTTTACTTTCAAAATCGCGTTGACCACCTTCGCGCCCCGCCAGAAGTTCTTTGGATGGTAGAGTGGCCTGAAGAAGCCTCTAACGTCCAGGGTGACTACCTCGTACTCTGGATGTTGCTGTTTCACGACTTTTTCGTCTATCTTTCCCCTCACGGCAAAGAACAAAACTTTTGCTTCCACATCTCTGGAGAGTGTTTCGAGTATGGCAAGCAAAGGGTAAAGATGCCCGCCCGTACCTCCACCGGCGGCTGCCACCCGTATCATTCTCTTTCACTCTCCAGGATCATGTTACCGACTATGCCAAACCCTATCATCGTAGCAAGAAGAGAACTTCCTCCATAACTCACCAGAGGAAGTGTCACCCCTGTTACAGGGAAGATTCCAGATATAACACCGACGTTCACCATCACCTGAAGCATGGTCAGAATCGCAAACCCTGAAATGAATGTTTTAACAGAAAGTACAGGCTGCATTCTTGAGACCACTTTCACGAGGCTGTGTATTAATCCGTAGAAGGAGAAGAGAACCACACCAAGACCGATGTAACCAAGTTCTTCTCCAACTATCGCCAGTATGAAGTCACTGGTCACAACCGGAACAAAAAGCTTTTCTTCTCCCAGAACAAGACCCTTCCCCACAGCCCCCCCACTTCTTATCGCCTCAACGGCTCTCATCACCTGCTCTGAAACGTTTCCTTTCAGATAAGAAACGATTCTTTGCATCTGATAGCTCCTCAGGATGTTATCCAAAATCCCCATTTTATACGTGTAGATGAAGGAAATCACACCTATCAGGAAAAACGCCAGAACGTATACACCACGTGTTTCGGCAACGTAGAGAGTCAGCAAAACGGTGAGAAGAAGCAAAACAAAGGTGCTGAAATCTGGCTCCACGAGTATGAGAAAAAGAAACGGAGACACCAGAAGTAAAGGTTTCAGAAATCCCCTGAACAGACGTTTCATGTACAGCTGGTTTTTTTCAACATACCATGCCAGAAAGAGGATCGTGTATATCTTGACCAGTTCGGAAGGTTGAAAGGAAAAATAGCCAAGATCGATCCACCTGTGTGCTCCTGTCTCTCCACTTGGAAGAATCAGCACAACCACCAACAGTGCCAGGGAAAGGATGTATCCACCCACTATCACCTGTTTTGAGAAGAGTAGTCTGTGGTCGGTGTACAGAAAAACCACGAAGAAAGCAAGAGCCACCGTCAGTTTCAGAAGGTGATTCAAGATCACAGAACGCTCACTTGTGGGTCTTATGTAGTCCTGCACCATTTCGAAACTGCTGAGAGCCATGAAACCAACACACAGAAGGACGATTATAAAGAACACGAGGGATCTTTCGTTCAAGACTCACCCTCCTCTTTTTTGTATCTTTCGAAGATTTCTCTGAAATGTTCCCCCCTCTTTGCGTAGTTTTCGTACATGTCGAAACTGGCACCGCCCGGGCTGAACAGGACCACGTCTCCTTCTTCTGACACCTCGAATGCCTTTCTGAACGCCTCTTCCAGATCAGAGGCAGTGCTGTAAGGAACATCGTTCAGAAACGGTTTGAGATCTCTGTAAATCTCACCGAACACGATCAGATGTTTCACTCTGGGTTTTGCCCTCTCTATGAACACAGAGTAGTTTTCCTTTTTTCCGATGCCACACATTATCAAAACGACTCTGTCGAAGTTCGAAAGAGCCCCTAAAACAGCGTGGGTGGAAGTTGCCTTGGAATCGTTGTAGAAGGATCTTCCCTTTATCTTTCCGAGAAACTCCATCCTGTGAGGAAGGAGTTTGAAACTTCTGAGAGAGTCCAGAAATCCTTCTACATCACCGAAAAGTTCATTGTACAGAACGGAAACCGCCAGGATGTTCTCCTTCATCTGGTGCGGATAGGATCCTGGTAGTGGAAAACTTCTTCCCTGGAGGACCAATCTGTTTTCTTCAACGAAGGTGTCCTCTGTCCAAAACGGGATCTTTTTCGATTTCACTCTGCTCAGGTCTTCCAGAGTCTCTATGTTCTTGTTGTACACGAATGTGTCCTTCTCTTCTTGGAAGAAAGCGGGTTTCAATTTCGAGTTGAGATACTCTTTGAACGAAGAATGCCAGTCCAGATGATCCTCCGATATGTTCAAAAGTACAAACCTGGAAACTCGAGGTCTTTCACACCAGAAGAGTTGAAAACTGCTCATCTCCAGAACGTAATAGTCGTAATCTTCTCCGAGCGCCTCCACAGCGGGTGTTCCGAAGTTTCCACCCAGAAAGACCTTCAGCCCCTGATGTGAGAGGGCATGGTGCATTAAAGCAGCAGAAGTGCTCTTTCCGTTCGTTCCGGTGATGCCTATAACCTTTTCTTTGTCTGCTCTGTCCAGAAAAAACTGAAGTTCTGTGGATATGTTCACACCACCTGCAAGCAGTTTTTTGACGATGTCCGAGCGAGGTTTCACACCGGGACTGACGTACACGACATCACAGTCCAGAAGTTTCTCGGTGTTGCCTTCCTCCTCAAAATCAACGCCGCACTTTCTCAGATAACTCTTCGTATCGTCATCGAGTCTTTTCTCTTCGCTCACGAAGATCTCAACTTCCCCATTTTCCAGAAGATAGTCCAGAAGTGCTCTGTTGCTCTTTCCGAATCCAAGAAGACCTATCCTCATCCTATCACCCCGAAGGCCTCGAGGGCTATCAGAGAAGATATCAGATTGAAAACGGTGAAGACCGCCACGATCTTTTCTTCCTTCCAGCCGAGAAGCTCGAAATGATGATGAAGGGGTGACATCCTGAAGATTCTTCTTTTGAAGAGTTTGAAGGACAGAACCTGAAGGATCACGCTCAGTGTTTCAACAACCAGTATCGGGAAAAACAGGATCAGGTAGAACTCCGTCTTGGTGAGAACGGAGACAACACCCAGCGTCCCACCCAGTGCAATAGATCCCGTATCACCCATGAAGATCCTGGCTGGTTTAGAGTTGAAGATGAGAAAAGCCAGAACTCCCGCACACAGAAGGATGATGATGTTCTCTGAAAAACCCTTCTCTTTGAGAAAGAACCAGTACGGAATGGCTCCACTGATGTAGACCCATCCTGCAAGGCCATCGAGCCCGTCGGTCAGGTTCATTGCGTTCGAACTTCCCACGATCACGATCAGTGCAAGCAGGTAGTACCAAACGCCCATTTCCAGTTTGATACCGAAGAAATCGACGGCCATTTCTGGCCGGGCAAAAGCGATCACAACGGAAGCAGCGACGAGTTGAAGGAGAGCCTTCTGATACGCTCTCAGACCGGTGGAGTTTTTCTTTGCAATGCTGAGGAAATCATCGAGAAAACCTATGAGAAAGAACAAAAATGCTCCGGTGAGGATCACACTATTTTCTTTTAAAAGCGCGCCAAACAAAAGTCCGATCAGGACGAACAGAATGCCTCCCATCGTCGGTGTTCCTTCTTTGTATCCATGAAGATCGGGGCCTTCCTTTCTTATGTACTGTCCCACACTCTTTTTTCTGAACAGGTTTATCAGGAACGGATAGATCAGAAGGTTCAAAAGAAAGCTTGCTGCTATCATCCTTTTTTCAGCTCCCTTTCGAAGATCTCCAGAACTCTTTCTATTCTAACCGCTCTGGAGGCTTTGAAGAGCACAGCGTCTCCTTTCCTGACTTTCGTGGAGAGATCTCTGGCGATCTCCTCCGCACTGTCTGTTTCGAGCACCTTCTTTCTGGTTTTTATCCACCCCGCCTCGGGTTCCGTTGAAAACACGTACACACCATCCAGAGCATCGAGTTGTTTTCCAAGCATTTCATGAAGTTTCTTCGATTCCTCTCCAAGCTCTTTCATCGCTCCCACAACGGCGAACTTTCTGCCGGGGAATTTGAGAAGCGCCTCTATCGCCATTTGAAAGGCTTCTGGACTGGCGTTGTAGGTGTCGTCGATGATCCTCACTCCTTCCACTTCCTTCACGTTGAATCTCCCCGGAACGACCTTCAGGTTGGATAACTCGATAATGTCCACCTTCTCTCCAAGGATCCTCATGACACAGAGTGAGGCAGCGAGATTGAGAAGTTGTCCTCTGTTCCAGAACCCCGGTAATTTGATCGTGAAAGATGAACCGAACATCCGGTACTCAGAGATGGTGGAGTTTTCGTAGTACCACCAGTCTTCTAAAAAGACATCTCCACCCTTTGTTCCAAAGAACAACACGTTTTCTCTAAGAATTGGCACCTTCTTTCTCAGGTCGTCATCGTCAAAGAGTGTGACGACAGTAGAATCTTTCTTCGAGTGTTTTACGATTTCGAGTTTGGCTTCCATGATGTTTTCCCTGCTTTTGAAGAATTCCAGGTGGGCACTTCCCACGTTCAGCAAAACCGCCACGTCGGGGGGTGCTATACTACACAGATGTGCGATGTCCCCTTTTTTGTTTGCGGCCATCTCAAGAACAAGAATCTCCTCTCCACCGTACTCGTTCAGTATGGAAAGGGGAAGGCCATACTCCGTGTTCATGTTGCCGGGGGTTTTGAAAACACTCCTTTTTCTCTTCAGAAGTTCGTAAAGGATTTCCTTCGTTGTTGTTTTTCCGTTCGAGCCTGTTATTCCAATTATCGTTTTCGGAGAGACGTTCAATTTCAGGCGGGCAAGTTCTGCCAACGTTTCCACCGTGTTTTTGACAAGAACGATCCTGTCCGAGCGCATTACTGCTCTTTCTGCTATGACAGCATGAGCACCGCGTTTTAGAGCCTCATCTATGAAATCGTGACCATCGAATCTTTTTCCCTTTACAGCGACGAAAACGTCTCCTTTCTTCACCTCTTTTGAGTTCAGAACGAATCTTCTTCCAAGGAGCTCCTTCACTGGACGAATTTCCTCCCCCTCAATTTTTCTCTCAGTATCTCTTCAATCACCTCTCTATCATGGAACGGGATCTTCTTTTCGTCACTTATTATCTGGTACTTTTCGTGACCCCTACCGGCGACGACAACGGTGTCTCCCCTGTTCGCTATCGTGAGGGCTGTCTCTATGGCTTCCTTTCTATCGAAGAGCACAAGATAGGGCTTGTTCTTGTCCACCCCTTTTATCAGATCCTCCATTATTTGTTCTGGATCTTCACCTCTTGGATCGTCCGTCGTGAGTATCACCACATCTGCAAGTTCGGAAGCAATCCTCGACATCATGGGGCGTTTGCCTCTATCGCTGTTCCCCCCCGCCCCGAACACAACGATCACTCTTCCCTTCGATATCTTTCTGACGTTTTTTAACAGTTTTTCCAGGGCATCCGGTGAATGGGCGAAATCAACGATGACGTTGAAGCCCAATTTTTTTGCCGCTTTCACGACCTCAAATCTTCCTTCAACCCCCGTGAAACTCTCCAGGGATTCGGCGAGTTCTTTTGGATCAAACCCCAGTTGGTGAAGAGCGACTATGGCCGCTGCTGCATTGTACGCGTTGAAATCACCTATGGCTCTTGTGAAAACCTTCAGAAAGCCATCCGGCGTTTCCAGTACGAAGGATGTTCCCTCCCAACTCACTTCGATGTTCCCCAGTCTGTAGTTTGCATTTCTGGATGTACCGAAAGTGACCTTCCTTACCCTTCGATGAAGGGCATCGGACAAAGATTCGTTCAGAACGGCAAAACCATCGTCCTTCAAAAGATCGAACAGATGGAGTTTGGCCTTCAGATAATTTTCGAAAGTTCCGTGGAAATCCAGATGATCACGTGATATGTTGGTGAAGATGCCAACGTCGAACCTCACACCTTCCACTCTCTTCTGTACGAGTGCGTGGGAGGAAACTTCAAGGGCAAAGAACTTTCCTCCACCGTCTTTGTTTTCCTTCATGGCAGAGAGAACGGTGATCGCATCGGGAGTGGTGATATCTTCGTAATAGGTTCTTCCAAGAACGTTCTTTACCACTGTGGTGAGGGCGCTCCCCTTCACTCCCATCGATGTGAGCATGTGATAGATCATCAACGTTGTGGTTGTTTTCCCGTTCGTGCCCGTGATTCCGAAGGTGAGGGTATCCTTCCAGGGATCCTCGAAGAACAGACTCGCCAGCTTTGCTTCAAAGTACCTCGAATCGAAGACCAGGATGCTTGGAACATCGAAATTCACTTCTCTTTCCACCGCAACGGCCACAGCTCCTTTTTCGATTACTTCTGGAATTATCTCATGGGAGTCGAACTTTTCTCCCTTTCTGCAGATAAAAAGATCTCCTCTCTTTACCTTGGAAGTGTGGTTGGAGATTCCAGAGATTTCCAGATCCATAGGGGCGTTGACCTTCAGAATTTGATCTTTCAAAATCGAGACGATTGTTGATATAGTCATTATTGAACCACCCCTGAAGGAATTCTAACACCTTATTTAAAACTTTTCCAGAGAGGTGAGAAGGTTATGATTGTAACCTATCATCTGGAGAAATGGCAGGGCAGGGAAATCATCAGACTGGAACTGGTGGAGGGAAAATTCAAAGGAATCTCCTCAATCGTTCCGGAAAGAAGTCTGGGGGAAAACTACAAGATAGTGGTTGCTGTGCTGGAAGAGTACGAAGCACTTCTGAAAGAAGCAAAATCCGCGCAGATATTTGGTCTTTTTGAGAAACTCGAAGAGTATTTTCCAGAACACCCCAAGGTGCTTTTCTCTCTTTCCTGTGCCATGCTGGACCTTTTCTCCAAACGCTACGGTGTGAGCCTCGAAGAGATGCTCGATGTACCGGAACGAACGGTTGAAGAAGTGGAAAGAGCAGATGTTCTGGTGTTTCCGGAGGCGGTGGGGCATGTCCTCAGGGTAGCGGGTTTCCTGTCTGCTATGAGAAGTGTTGGAGAGAGGGTCTTCCTTGTCATCAGGGAATATCCCGATCCTGTGACCAATTCCATCCTCAACCTTTTGAAAAAACTCTCCAACGGTTTCGTTGAGGGAAGCTGGGGGTGATAGAATTTCGATGAGGAAGAAGAGAGGTGAAGAAGATGAGAGTGCTCGGTTTGATCCTCGCTGGTGGAAAGAGCGACAGATTGTGGCCTCTGACGAAGGTCAGAGCCAGTGCTGCTGTTCCTGTTTTCGGAAAGTACAGAGCGATAGATTTCACGTTGAGTAACATGGTGAACTCCGGTATCAGAAAAGTCGGTATCCTGACCCAGTACAATCCAAGAAGCCTCATGGATCATCTGGGGGCCGGGAAAGAGTGGGACCTCGACAGGAAAAGCGGTGGTCTCTTCATCCTTCAACCCTACGTTGGACCGAACAGGGAAGTGTGGTACAGGGGAACGGCGGATGCCATCTTTCAGAACATGACCATCTTGAGGCGAGGGGAAGAAGATCACGTTCTCATAGGATCGGGAGATCACATCTACAAGATGATCTACAAGGATATGTTCAATTACCATCTCAAAAGAGGGGCGGACATCACACTGCTTGTGAAAGAACTGGATGAAACCTACAACTTGAGCGAGTATGGAATCGTACAACTCGATCAGGATATGAGGGTTGTGGAGATAGAGGAAAAACCCGCAAAACCGAAGGGGAACATTGCGTTTCTCGGAGTTTATTTTCTCAACAAAGAGCTTCTCAAAGAACTTCTTTACGCGACCGTTCCACAGGGAAAATACGATCTTCTACTCGATGTGGTGATACCAAATCTGGACAAATTGAAGGTGTACGCTTACAGGTTCGATGGGTACTGGAGAAATGTGAAGAAAGGAATACACGAATACTACAGAATAAACATGGACATCTTGAAAAAGGAAGTCCGTGATGAACTGTTCTACAGAAACGGCAAGGTATACACGAAGCTGAAGGATCTTCCACCTCCAAAGTTCACATCGACCGCCATTGTGGAAAACTCCCTGATAGCCGATGGAAGCGTGATCGCCGGTACCGTGAGAAATTCTGTTGTGTTCAGAAACGTCAGAATAAAGGTTGGTGCGGTCGTGGAGAACTCGATAATCATGGAAAACACGGTTGTGGAGGAAGGTGCGGTTCTGAGAAACGTGATAATCGATAAGAACTGTATTGTGCGGGAAGGACGGGTCGTGGAAGGCAGTGGTGATCTTCCTGTTTTCGAGAAAAGGGCTGTTCTGTGAGGTGAGATATCATGGGAAACGTAGTTGCGATGATCTTGGCAGGTGGGCAGGGAACGAGGCTCGGTGTTCTCACTGAAAGGGTAGCAAAACCCGCTGTACCGTTTGGGGGGAAATACCGCCTCATAGATTTCACGCTGAGCAACTGTGTGAACTCCGGTATATACAGAGTAGGAGTACTCACGCAGTACAGACCACACGTTCTGGCAAAACACATAGGAATAGGTAGACCCTGGGATCTGGACAGAAAGGACGGAGGAGTGGAAATCCTGCCACCTTACGTTGGAAGAAACGAATCTGACTGGTACAAGGGAACGGCGAACGCGGTGTATCAGAACCTGGAATTTCTGGAAGAAAACGATGCAGAGCTCGTTCTGGTTCTATCCGGTGACCACGTCTACGCGATGAACTACAACGACTTGATAGACTATCATCTGTTGAAAGGAGCAGACGGTACGATAGCCTGTATGGAGGTGCCTCTGGAGGAAGCGAGTAGATTCGGTATCATGATAACGGACGTCGAAGGGAGAATCGTGGACTTCGAGGAAAAACCACCAAAGCCTCGCTCAAATCTTGCTTCCCTTGGAATCTATGTGTTCAACTATGAATTCCTGAAGAGGGTTCTCATAGAGGACGAAAACGATCCGAACAGTTCGCACGATTTCGGAAAAGATGTGATACCGAGGATTTTAAGAGAAAACAAAGGGTCCCTCTATGCGTTCAGGTTCGATGGATACTGGAGGGATGTGGGGACCATCAGATCTTACTGGGAAGCAAACTTGGAACTCGTTCTTCCCGTTCCTTCCTTCAACCTTTACGATCCAAATTGGAGATTCTTCACCCATTCTGAAGAGATGCCACCGGCGTACGTGGCACCGGAGGCGAAAACTTCCACTTCTCTTGTTAGCGAGGGTGCAGAAGTGTACGGAGAAGTTTTCAATTCTGTGATCTTTCAGGGAGTAAGGATCGGGAAGGGTACCGTCGTGAAAAACTCGGTGATAATGACGAAGACAGAGATAGGAGAAAATTGTTATCTGGAAAACGTGATAGTGGCAGAGAATGTGAAGATAGGAAACAACGTGAAAATGGGAGTGGGTGAGGACGCAGAAAGCAAACTTGATTCCAAGATCTACACGGGACTTTTGACGGTGGTGGGAATGAATTCAACGATACCGGACGGCGTGGTAATTGGGAAAAACTGTGTAATAGGTGTTGGTGTAAAGCCCGAGGACTTTAAAACAAAGAAATTGGAGTCAGGAGACTTTGTCTTGCCCAGGGAGGAATGATGGGTGGATCTCTATTTTGTGAAGTTCAGGGCAACCTCAAAGCTGACATCGGAAGTCGTCCAGGGTTATTTTCTTGGAAAATTGAATCAGGTTCCTGAATACGACTTCTTCGTTGTCCCTGGCCGATACGCAAGGAAGTACTCTGTCGACCTTACTGGAGGTTTCGAGGATTTTCTCGAAGATTTCAGAATAAAAAAGGAGAAAGCACTGGTGGATGTTGCGGAGAGCTCTACTCTGACGGATGAGTTCTTCGACTTCTGGTTGATACAGTCCAGAAGACAGAACCTCCGTCTCATCGGAAGCGAGCTGTTCAGGCTCACCGAAAATGGTGATCACGAAGCCTTGAGAGTGTTCATCTCCGATATCCTGAGGGAGTGGTCTGAAAAGTCTGAGGTGGAAATTGTCGCCACCCCATTGAACTTCGAAGAAGTATCTCTTGAGGCGGTGAAGCAACACTTCGAAAAACTTTCGACGGAGGCGGTGTTCAGCGTCCTCCAAAGGGAAGATCTCAAAAACCTCCCCGAGATCTTTCCCGTTCTCGACCCCTTGAACGGTGTCACCATAAAGGAGATAGACGTTGAAGACGTGGTGGATTTTGTGATCCTCAACTATGGAAATGGCGAAATTTCTGAAAAATTCAAGAATTTTCTCAGAGAGAGGTTTGGAACAGAGAATGTGGCGAGTCTTCCAGGAAAGCTGATATCGAAAGAACTCATAAAGACGAAAAGTGGCAACTTTTACCTTCTAAAAGTTGAATTCGACGAGGGCATCTACGGAAAGGCCATAGTGTCGCCAAACCTGAAGATAAAGTACGGTGAAAACAGGGTGAAGACTTCCGATGAAGAATGGATGGAAAAAATCGGGGAAATACTGGAAGGGAAGAAAGCATCAAAAGAGAAAAAAAAGCCGCCTTCAAGAAAGTACGCACAACCTGTTCAGGCGGTGACGAGTTCGGATTTCTTCCTGGCATTCGTTCTGGCTTTGCTCGTGATGGGGATACTTCTGATCCTGTCTTATCTTCTGTTCAGTTAGGTTCGTTGATTCTCGAAACTCTCTTTGCCCTGTTCATTGTGACGATGGCCTTTTTGATGGTTTGTGAAGTTGCGGTTCAGGCCAGGAAGAGGTTTGTGTTGTACAGAGAACGGGAGATCGCAAAAAGAACGGCAAACGGTGTTCTCATGAGGATCGAAGCGGGTCAAACTGTTCCCGGAACGTACAACGGCTTCGAAGTATCTGTGAAGGACGGCTTCATATATCTGAAAAAATCTGGAAGAGTGTACAGGTTCGAGGTGGAGCAATGATACTGAGGGCCTCAGTAGGAACACTTCAAAGGTTGGAAGGGAAAACTGTCTTCGGTATGGACACAGCATACCTCATGCTCGGTGAGAGGTGTGTGTACAATTGTCTATACTGTTCCCAAGCAAGGTCTTCCACTTCCCCTTCACATTTCCTCTCCCGGGTTGTCTGGAAAGAGATCTCCAGTGATCTTCTTGACAAACTGAACGTTCATTTCAAAAGGGTGTGTGTTCAAGTCATCTCCCAGCCAGGTTACAGGAAGGCTCTCCGTTCTATCGTTCCAAGGTTCACAATACCTGTCTCTCTGAGTGTAAGGCCAGTCAGTTTGGAAGAGGTGTCAGAGTACTTCGAACTGGGAGTCGATAGAGTGGGAATCGCTGTGGACGTTCCGAGAAAAGATCTCTTCGAGAAGATCAGAGGTGGAAACTACGAAAGACATCTTTCCATCCTTGAGAAAGCCTCGGAAATGTTCCCGGGGAAGATCACAACGCACGTTATAGTGGGACTGGGAGAGAGAGATAGAGATATCATCGAATTTTTCCTCTGGACAAAGGAGAGAAAAATCACCTTCTCTCTTTTTGCCTTCACTCCCATAAAGGGTACCGCTCTGGAGAAGAAAGGAAAGCCTTCTCTGGAGCGTTACAGAAGGATCCAGCTTTCGATATATCTTTTGGAAAAGGATCTGATAACACCGAAGGATATCATTTTTGATCAAAATGATAGAATAATTGACGTCAGATGGTTTGGTGGTGTTCCAGAAGAGGCGTTCAGAACTAGAGGCTGTCCACATTGTACACGCCCTTATTACAACGAAAGCCCAAAGGGACCAGTTTACAACGTGCACTGGAGGTGAAAGCGTGCTCACTTTCAAAGGAGGAGTACATCCTCCACAGTTGAAAGATTGGACAAAGGAAAAACCAATCGAAAAGATGCCACTTCCTCAGAAAGTCTACGTTTTTCTGTTGAACCATGCCGGAAGTCCCTCCAAAGCACTAGTTTCACCCGGTGATGAGGTGAAAACGGGACAGATCATTGGAGAGCCAGATGGTTTCATCTCGGCTTACCTTCACTCTCCTGTGACGGGAAAGGTGATCGAGATAAAAAAGATCCTTCATCCAGTCGCTGGAAAACCCGTTGAAGCCGTCGTGATCGAAAGAACCTCCGATGACGAATGGGTGGGGCTGGAAACAGGTGATTTCGAACGCATGTCGGAAGAGGAGATACTGGACGTTATCAAGAAGGCGGGAATAGTTGGACTCGGTGGAGCCATGTTTCCCACCCACGTGAAACTCTCACCACCTCCTGAGAAGAAGATAGACACCCTGATCATCAACGGTGCAGAATGTGAACCCGTCCTCACAATAGATCACAGACTGATGTTGGAGAAGGCAGAAGACATACTCCAGGGAATTTTGATCATGATGAAAGTGCTGGGAGTTCAGAAGGCAGTGGTCGGAGTGGAAAGCAACAAGATGGATGCCTACAATCACTTGAAGAAGGTCTTCAAAGGACATCCCGTTGATGTGGCACTTCTCAAGACAAAGTACCCTCAGGGAGCAGAAAAGCAGCTCATATACGCCATCACAGGAAGGAAGGTCCCAAGAGGCGGTCTTCCTATGGACGTCGGGGTAGTCGTTCAAAACGTTGGAACCTGTGTTGCTGTGAAAGAAGCGGTCGTTGATGGAAAACCCCTTGTAGAAAGAGGCATGACGGTCAGCGGTGACGCTGTCAGAGATCCGAAAAATCTCATTGTCAGAATCGGAACACCCGTAAAAGACGTACTCGAGTACTGCGGTGGGATCGATGAATACACGGAACGGGTCATTCTGGGTGGTCCCATGATGGGAATTTCTATAACAAGCCTTGACACTCCCGTTATGAAGGGAACCTCCGGAATAACGGCCTTTCTTCCAAAAAAACCCCAACCTCAGAAACCCTGTATAAGATGTAGTGAGTGTGTTCAGGTGTGTCCGATGAATCTTCAGCCCTATCTGCTTTATCTTCTTTCCACGAAGAGAAGATACGATGAGGCAGTGGAAAACGGTCTCATGGACTGTATAGAGTGTGGATCCTGCACGTACACCTGTCCGTCCAAGATAGAGCACGTGAGATACATAAAACTTGCCAAAACCGTCTATCGGGCCACAAGGAGGGGTAGAAAATGAAGTTGACGAGCGCTTACGCACCCCATCTTCGGGAAAATGACGATGTGAGAAAGGTCATGATAGACGTTCTCATCGCCCTCTCTCCTGCTGTTGCCGGAGCGGCCTATTTTTTCGGGTGGTACGCATTGCTTCTTTGCGTTTCAGGGGCGTTGCTTGGGGAACTTTTCGACATATTCGTCATGAGATACCTGAGGGGTATAAAAGATTTTGTTCCTGATGGAAGCGGAGCCGTGACCGGGTTGCTTCTTGCGATGAACGTGAGCACAAGGCTTCCCTTCTGGGCCTTTCTGGTGGGACTCGTCTTCGCACTGGGATTGGGAAAGCACGCGTTTGGAGGTCTTGGACAGAACGTATTCAATCCGGCGCTTGTCGGCAGGGCCTTCCTTCTTATTTCTTTCCCCACCTACATGACCACGTGGGTTGTACCCGGTGCGGGATTCTTGAAATCCCCAGCAGACGTGATGACAGCGGCCACTCCTCTTGCCCTCTTCAAGGAACACGGTGTGATTATCTCCTACTGGGATCTGTTCATAGGGAATGTGGGGGGATCTCTTGGTGAAACGAGTGCACTTCTTCTCCTTGTGGGATTTCTCTATCTTCTTCTGAGAAAGAGGGTGAAGATCTTCATACCCATTTCTTACATAGGAACTGTTTTTCTGTTTTCTTCCATAGCCTATCTGGTGAACCCGAGATTTGGAGATCCTCTCTTTCATCTCCTCAGCGGTGGTCTCATGCTCGGTGCTCTCTTCATGGCCACCGACATGGTGACGAGCCCGATCACCGCAAAGGGTCAGTTGATCTTCGGTGTGGGATGCGGTGTTCTCACCATGGCGATAAGGCTCTTTGGAGCATATCCAGAGGGTGTTTCATTTTCGATTCTCTTTATGAACGCACTGGTTCCTCTGATAGATAGGTACACCAGACCACGTATCTTCGGCGAGGTGAAAGAATGAAAGACATCATCAAAACTGGTCTGATTCTAATGATCTTTACAGCGATATCGGGACTCTTTCTTGGTTTTGTGTACGTAGGAGTGAAAGGAAAAATCCAGGAGGCAGACAACGCAGCGAAATTGGTAGCCATCAAATTCGTTCTGAAAGATCCTTTTACAGGAGACTATTTGGTGGATGAAGAAATGATCGAGGAAGTGGTTAAAAAAACAGGAATAGACACGATCACTTTGAAGGAATACAAAGAAGGTGCTGTACTGGGTCCAATCTACAAGTTCAAAACAAAAGATGGGAAGAGCGCATATGTTCTGTCAGGTTACGCGCCGGGTTTTGGAGGGAACGTAACCGTGGTGGCCTGCTTTCTTGAAACGAAAAATGGTTTGATGCTCAACTCCGTGAGGGTGATCGACTACTCTCAAGAAACACCTGGCCTTGGGGCAAAGATAGGAGAGGAAGATATTCAGAAGAGATTCTTTCCCATCCCATCGGAGGGTTTGAAGGATGGACTGAAGGTGGACAAAGATGCAGGTCTTCCAAAAGGTACTCCCGATGAGTTGAAACAGAAAGGAATTGTGAAGGTGAGCGATGTTATGACGGGTGCAACCATCACACCCAGAGCGGTTGTAACAGCTCTGAACCTCATGTACAGGTACCTGACCGAGGAGGTGTTGAAATGAGCCGTATCAAGGAGTTCACAAAGGGTTTCATAAAGGAAAATCCAACGTATGTTCAGGTCCTTGGGATGTGCCCCACCCTTGCTGTCACCACGAGTGCGATCAACGGTCTGGGAATGGGTCTTGCCACCACGGCGGTTCTCACCATGTCAAACGTGGTCATTTCTCTCATAAGAAAACTCGTTCCTGAAAAGATCAGAATTCCCATATTCATCGTTGTCATAGCATCTTTTGTCACCATGATAGATCTTCTCATGCACGGATTCACTTACGAACTGTGGAAGACACTTGGTCTTTTCATTCCACTCATCGTCGTCAACTGTATAATCATGGGAAGGGCAGAAACTTTTGCTTCTAAACACGGAGTTTTCGATTCTTTCCTCGATGGTCTGGGGATGGGACTTGGCTTTACGGGTTCTCTTGTTTTGCTCGGCAGTGTAAGGGAGTTCTTTGGAAACGGAACGATCTTTGGATACGAAATCTGGAAAGTTAAAATCTTTCTGGAAATACTTCCGCCTGGCGCTTATATAACACTAGGACTTCTTTCGGCTCTTTTCACTTACGTTGGTATGAGAATGAAGAAGAGAGGTGAAACGAAATGAAGGTCTTTTTGCTTTTCTTCTCTGCCATTTTTGTAAACAACTTCGTTCTCGCCAGGTTCCTGGGGATATGTCCCTTTCTTGGGGTCTCCAAAAGACTGGAAACGGCAACCGGAATGGGTATCGCCGTTACCTTCGTCATGACGATTTCTGCTGCGATCAGTTGGTTTTTAGATAGACTCCTCATCTCCACTGGACTCGAATTTTTGAGAACGATCGTTTTCATTTTGGTTATTGCCTCATTCGTTCAATTCGTTGAACTCTTCCTGAAAAAATCGAGTTCCGATCTGTACGAAGCCCTTGGAATATTTCTTCCTCTCATCACAACGAACTGCGCGATTCTTGGAATGGTACTTCTGAATAGTCTCATGAAGTTGACCTTTGTTGAGGCTGTCTTTCATGCTCTTGGGTCGGGTTTGGGATTTGCTCTTGCACTGGTGATTTTTGCTGGTATAAGGGAAAAACTCGATCTCTACGATCTTCCAGAATCCTTCAAAGGAACCGCCATCGCTCTGATCACCGCTGGTCTTCTTTCTCTGGCGTTCATGGGTTTCCAGGGTATGGTGAAACTATGAGGAGGTGACGGAGTTGGTTGTTCTTTACTCTACACTTCTTCTCGCTATTCTGGGATTTGGATTCGGCGTTTTTCTTGCTTATTCTGCTCAAAAGTTCAAGGTGGAAGAAGATCCTAGAGTGAAGATGATAGTGGAGGTTCTTCCCGGTATAAACTGTGGTGCTTGTGGATTTGCCGGCTGTGAAGCCTATGCGAAGGCGATAGTGAAAGGGCAAGCAGAAACCAACAGATGTCTTCCCGGAAGACCACAGGGTGTGGAGGAAAAGATAAAGAAGATACTCGAGGAGCACAGAAATGACGCCCCTTGAGATAGCGTTACTCGTTTACCATGGAGGATACAGATTTTCAGAACTGGAACCCCATCTTGAGCTGAAGGCCTTTTTAGAGCACTCCGATCCAAAAAAGGCACAAAAGTTCCGGGAAAGATGCAATGAGGAAGAATTTGAAAGACAGAAATTTCTCATAGAAAAATACGATGTGAGACTCATCTCTTTCTGGGATGATTCTTATCCTGAGTCTCTGAGAAAAAGCAAGTTTCCACCTGTCGTTCTCTTCGTTCGGGGAGATGACAGTCTTCTCAGAAAGAGCTGTGTAGGAGTTGTGGGAACAAGAAAACCAACGGGTTACGGAATCAGTGTAACAAGGCGTTTTGTGGGACTTTTGTGTGAGCGTTTTGTGATCGTTTCTGGGATGGCTCTTGGAATAGATTCTGTTGCTCACAGAGAGGCTCTGGAAAGAGGGGGAAAAACTGTTGCGGTACTCGGCACAGGAGTGGATGTGATCTATCCGAAGTCGAACAAGGATTTGTTCATCAGGATATTGGAGAGTGGGTGTGTTGTTAGTGAGTATCCGATGGGGATAAGACCTCAAAAGTATCATTTCCCGGCGCGAAATCGTATCATAGCAGGGCTTTCCAAAGCGATCATCGTCACGGAGGCTCCTGTGAGGAGTGGTGCGCTAATAACAGCAAAGTTTGCTGTGGAAAATGGAAGAGATGTGTTCGCGGTCCCCGGTGATATAGACAGGAGTACGAGTGAAGGAACGAACTATCTTGTCAAGTCTGGAGCGTATCCTCTCACAGACGAAGAAGACCTGAGACTTTACTTTGGAATTGCCTCAAAAAAGGATCTTTCACTCGATCCGGCGCAAAAGATGGTTTTCGAATCTTTGAAGGTTTCTCCAAAGTCCGTGGATGAGCTGATAGAAGAACTGAAATGGGATGTGTCGGAGGTTCTCAGAGTGATTTCTGAACTGGAACTTATGGGGCTTGTGGAGTTTACCGGTGGTACCTACAGAACACTGGGGTGATAGTATGCTGGTTCTCACGAGAAAAGTTGGAGAAAAGATCGTGGTTGGCAATGATATAGTGATAACCGTTCTGAAAATCGAAGGAAATTCTGTTAAAATCGGAATAGAGGCCCCAAAGCATGTGAAAATTTTGAGAGAAGAGCTCTATGAAGAGCTCAAAAACGAGAACATAAAAGCGGCCAGTGTTTCAAAGGACGATCTCAAGGAGGTTTGGAAGAATGATAAAGGTTACAAAAGACCTGGTCCTTCATCTTGAAAACCTGGCAAGGCTCGAGCTTTCGGAAGAGCAAAGAGAAAGTCTCATGAAAGATTTTCAAGAAATACTTGATTATGTGGAGCTTTTGAGTGAAGTGGACGTTGAAGGTGTCGAACCGATGTACACACCAGTCGAAGATGTTGTCGTACTCAGAACGGGTGAACCCAGATTTTTCGAAGATAGAGATCTCATAAAGAAAAACTTCCCTGATGAAAAAGATGATCACATAAAAGTTCCCGGGATTCATCGATGATGGACTGGAAAGCAGCTGAAGATATCGCATGCAACTTTCTGAAGAAGAAGGGATACAAGATCCTGGAAAGAAACTACCGAACAAAGTACGGAGAGATAGACATAATAGCTCGTTGTGGAAAAGAAATCGTGTTCGTGGAAGTCAAAAGTGGTGAGGGAAGGGTGGATCCTCTCGAAAGGATTGATATGAGAAAGGTTCGAAACATAGAAAAAGTGGCAAGACTGTACGTACTCCAGAAAAAATTGAAAGGACCTGTGAGGGTAGATTTCGTGAGGGTGACACCAAACGGGATAGACCATTTTGAAGGTCTTTGGCTGGGGTGAGAGAGTGAAAATCGTGGCTACAAACAAAAAGGCCTATACAGACTACGAGATTCTTGAAACGTACGAGGCGGGTATCGTTCTTACTGGAACTGAAGTGAAGTCCCTCAGAAACGGCTCGGTCAGTTTCAAAGATTCCTTCTGCCGGTTCAAAGACGGAGAACTTTACCTTTTGAACCTCCACATACCACCGTACAGTCACGGTGGAATACACAACCACGATCCAGAAAGACCCAGGAAACTCCTTCTTCACAAGAGAGAACTCAAAAGGCTCATGGGAAAGGTGCAGGAGGAAGGAATCACCATAGTCCCCTTGAAGATATATTTCAACGATAGAGGAATAGCGAAGGTAGAGATAGCCGTTGCACGGGGAAGAAAGAAGTACGACAAGAGAGAGGCGATAAAGAGAAGAGAGATGGAAAGAAAGATAAGAGAGTACATGAAGTACTCCAGATAACTGTGGTATACTCATGAAGAGAGAAAACAGATCCACAGGAGGTCGTGATCATGGCAAAAAGGTGTGAAGTGTGTGGAAAGGCACCCAGATCTGGAAACAACGTGAGTCATTCCAACAAGAAGACCGGCAGATGGTTCAGACCGAATCTTCAAAAGGTGCGAGTCGTGCTTTCGGATGGAACCATCAAGAGAATGCGAGTCTGCACTTCTTGCTTGAAGGCCGGAAAGGTGAAGAAATACGTAGGTCAGGTTTCGGAGGTGTGAGCGGGCGTTCCGCCCGCGTTGTTCATGACAATAAGGTTCAGAACACCTTTCTGGTACAAGTTTGCCTTGCTCGCCTTATGGGTTGTGAGTTTTGATCTCACAATTTTCCTTTTATACAAACCCCTCTTGGCTTTTCTGAGGTATCTCTTCCTGATTCTGGATATAATCTTCGGTGTGTGGGTATTTTCCATATTCAAAAGAGAAATCGTTGTCGATCAGGAAGCAGACGCGTTGAGATTGGGGAAAAAAGTCTTCAGGCTCTCTTCGGTGAAGGGTGTGGAGAAGAGGGCCTTGTCTGTCGTTTTCTACTTTGAAGATGGAACATCGGTTGTTTTTCCACATCCTGTTGAGGATTTCAATTTTTTGAAGAAATTGATCGTTGAGAAAGGAAGTGAGTGAATTGAAACTGGGAGATCTGATGCCGAAAGATCTGCTTGGTCGGGAACTCTTCGTTCAAGATCTCAAAGATCACATCAACGATAACGTTGAAATCGTTCTGAAGATTCGAAGCAAAAAGCTTCAGGAAACGAAGGACAACAAGAAGTTTCTGATAATGACCCTGGAAGATCGAACAGGGGCAGTGAGGGCCGTTGACTGGTACAACGCTGAGCTGAACGATCAAAGGTTGAAAGAAGGAAGTGTTGTCAGGGTGAGGGGAAGAGTCGTCTTTTTCGAAAATAGAATTCAGATAAACGTGGAGAACGACTACAACGCTATCAGAGTTTTGAAGAAGGATGAATACGACTTCACAAAATTTGTAGCCCAATCAAAGAAAGACCCTGAGGTTATGAAGAAGAAATTGTTCTCGTTGATAGATCAGATCAGAGATCGGGATTACAAGAGATTGTTGAGAGCGTTTTTCGTGGAAGATGAGAAGTTTTCGGAGGAGTTCTTCAAATCACCCGCAGGAATGAGGGTTCATCATGCCTACATAGGTGGCCTTCTTGAACACAGTCTCACGGTTGCAGAAATATGCAGGGAAATCAGCAGGTATTACCCACTGGATCGAGACCTTCTCATAACTGGGGCACTTCTTCACGACGTAGGGAAGGTGAGAGAGTACGTCGTGACAGAATCTGGGATTGATGTGACCACAGAGGGAGAATTGAAGGGGCACATATCGATAGGTGCCATGATGGTGAGGGAGAAAGCAAAAGAACTTGGCCTTCCTGAGAAAAAGGTACTGGAGGTGGAACACATCATCCTTTCTCATCACGGAGAACTGGAGTGGGGATCTCCCGTTGTACCGAAGACCATAGAGGCGTTGATCGTTCACCATGTGGAAAATCTCGACTCAAAACTTGCCAGGTTCTTTGAAATCATAGAGAACGCCGATTCGGATCAGGTGTGGACGGAGTACGACAAGAACCTCAAAAGAAGGATATTCATAAGAGGTGAGGAGCTGAATGAGTAAAAAGAAGTACATAATAGTGGAATCTCCGGCGAAGGCAAAGACGATAAAGGGAATTCTGGGACCCGAGTACGAGGTTTTCGCCTCGATGGGACACATCGTGGATCTTCCAAAGAGTAAGTTCGGCGTTGATTTGAAGAACAACTTCGAACCACAGTTCACCGTGATAAAAGGAAAGGAAAAGATCGTCGAAAAGATAAAGGCTATTTCGAAAGAGGGAGAGATATTCATCGCTTCCGATATGGACAGAGAGGGTGAAGCCATCGCGTGGCATGTGGCCAGACTCACAAACACCCTCGGAAAGAGAAACAGAATCATCTTCTCAGAGATCACCCCCAGGGTCATAAAGGAAGCGGTCAAAAATCCCAGGAAAATAGATATGAATAAGGTTCATGCCCAGCTTGCAAGGAGGATTCTGGATAGAATCGTTGGCTACTCTCTAAGTCCTGTGCTTTGGAGGAATTTCAAATCCAACTTGAGTGCCGGTAGGGTTCAGTCTGCTACTTTGAAACTTGTGTGTGACCGGGAAAGGGAAATACTGAGATTTGTACCGAAGAAATACCATCGCGTTGTCGTTAAGTTCCATGGTCTGGAAGCCGAGATGATAACGAAGGAAAAGACCCTTCTGGAAGAGGATGTACTCAAAGAGTTGCAGTCCATAGAGGAACTGGTTGTGGAGGAAAAGACCGTCTCCAGAAAGAAGTTCTCACCACCAGAACCCTTCAAGACCAGTTCACTCCAACAGGAAGCCTACGCGAAACTGGGTTTTTCTGTAGCAAAGACCATGTTACTCGCCCAGCAGTTGTACGAAGGGGTGGAAACAGAGGAAGGACACATCGCCTTCATCACCTACATGAGGACGGACTCCACTCGCGTTTCAGACTACGCTAAAGAGGACGCCCGTGAACTTATAGAAAAGGATTTTGGAAAAGAATACATCGGAACTGGAAAGAGAAGGAGGACCAATACAACCAACGTACAGGATGCCCATGAAGCCATACGTCCAACGAACGTTTTCATGACACCCGAAAAGGCCAGCAGGTATTTGAACCCAGATCAGAGAAAGCTTTATGAACTGATATGGAAGAGATTTCTCGCCTCTCAAATGAAACCATCAGAGTACGAAGAAACACGTTTTGTGTTGAAAACGAAAGACGGGAAATATCGGTTCAAAGGATCGATCTTGAAAAAGATCTTTGATGGTTACGAGAGAGTGTGGCAAACGGAGAGGAACGTTGGTGATTTTCCTTTCAAAGAAGGGGAGATCGTAAAACCAGTGGATGTAGAGATAAAAGAACTGGAGACAAAGCCCAAGCCTAGATACACCGAAGGTACTCTGGTGAAAGAGATGGAAAGACTCGGAATAGGACGTCCCAGCACCTATGCTGCCACGATAAAACTTCTTCTTTCCAGAAAATACGTGAAGAAAATCAGAGGATACCTCTATCCCACGGTTATCGGAAGTGTTGTTATGGATTACCTGGAAAAGAAGTACGCCGACATCGTGGATGTTTCTTTCACCGCTGAGATGGAGAAAGAACTCGACGAGGTAGAACAGGGCAAGAAAACTGACAAGGGAGTTCTACAAGATTTCTATCGAACCTTTTCAAAGGTCTTTGACAGGAATGACAGGATTGCTGTCAATTATCCAACGGATCAAAAATGTTCCTGTGGGAAGGACATGGTTCTTTCTTTCGGAAGGTATGGGTTCTACTTGAGGTGTGAATGCGGAAAAAGCAGAAGTGTGAAAGATGATGAGGTTGCTGTTATAGAGAATGGAAAGATATTCATCGGGAGGAAGTACGATGAAGATAGCACTACTGATGGGGGGAACATCAAGAGAAAGAGAAATCTCACTGAGAAGCGGAGAAAGGGTAAAAAAAGCTCTTGATGCTCTGGGATACGATTACGTTGTCTTCGACGTTGGCGAGGATTTCTTGGAAAAGGCGCCGAAACTGAAAGAATTCGACCTGGTATTCAACGTGCTTCACGGAACGTTTGGGGAAGACGGTTCACTTCAGTCTATACTGGATTTTCTCGGGGTTCGGTACACGGGTTCTGATGCTTTCTCTAGCATGCTCTGTTTCGACAAACTTCTCACCTACAGGTTCTTGAAAGATCTTGTCAAAATACCGAACTTCGTTGAACTCAAAGAATACCTCGACTCATCTCCTATCGGATATCCCTGTGTGGTGAAGCCACGAAGGGAAGGTTCCAGCATTGGTGTTTTCATCTGTGAGTCAGACGAGGAATTTCAGAGGGCGCTGAAAGAGGATCTACCGCTCTACGGCAGTGTGATCGTTCAGGAATACATCCCGGGGCGGGAAATGACGGTATCCATAATAGAGACCGAAAGAGGATTCAAGGTTTTGCCTATATTGGAGCTGAGACCAAAGAGGAGGAAATTCTACGATTACATCGCAAAGTACACAAAAGGTGAGACGGAATTTCTGCTACCAGCCCCATTGGAACCAGATGAGGAACGGCTAGTGAAAGAAACAGCCCTCAGAGTGTTCACTGAAGCTGGTTGCAGAGGTTTTGGTCGTGTGGATGGGATCTTCTTCAATGGAGAATTTTTCTTCCTTGAGATAAACACGGTTCCAGGGCTTACAGAACTTAGTGACCTTCCTGCGAGTGCAAAGGCGGCTGGCATCGACTTTGAGGAGTTGATAGATATAATCATAAAGAGTGCCTTCTTGAAAGGAGAGTGAGATCATGAGGTTCATAGAAAAGATGATACCTGAGGAATCCCCGATTCAGTTGCTCATTGACCTTGCTCGACGGGGAGAAACAGCGGTGGTTTTGCTCAAGGATGCCATCCAGGACTATTTTGAAAAGAAATTCGGTGAAGGACACCTCAACCGTGTCATCGACCTGGAGAGAGACGCTGACCAGTTGAAAGCAAAGCTGAAGAGGATCTACCAGAAGATCAAATACTCCTACTTCGAGAAGGATGATTTCCTCTACATAGTGCACAAATCGGACGAAATACTCGACATCGTAAGAGATGTGGTCATCATGCTCGACATGAACAGAGTTGATGATGTGCCAAAGGAGGTAAAAGACCGCTTCCTGGAACTCGTTGACAGTGTTCTCAACACGATCAGAGAAACGGTGGAAGCTGTTGAGCAACTGAAGGTTCTGGCAGAAACGGACTTCTCCCCAATCGAAGAGGAGAAGGAAAGGAGGGAAGTGTTTGACGTCTCAATGGAGGAAAGAGAGGTGGACACTATCTCCAGAGATCTTGGAAAGAAACTCTACTCTTTGAAGAATTCCATGAATCCAGTCGATCTCATCTTTCTGAACAAGATAGCACGTCTTGTTTCGAAGATCGCGGACCAGGGAAAGGACATAACGAAGAGGATAAACTCTGCAATTTTGAAATAAAGGAGGGAGTATTGTGTTGATACTCGTTGTGGCAGGAGTTCTCGGATTCATAATGGCGTTCTCCATAGGAGCCAACGACGTGGCAAACTCCATGGCGACTGCTGTGGGTGCCAGAGCCATCACCGTAAAGCAGGCTTCTTTGATAGCCATGTTGCTGGAGTTTCTGGGGGCTGTGATGTTTGGATCTCACGTTTCACAGACAATAGTGAAGGGAATCGTGGAGATCGAAAGGATACAACCGGTCGAACTCATGTACGGTTCTCTTTCGGCGCTGATAGCAGCTTCTTTGTGGATTCTCGTTGCCACGAACTGGGGTTATCCCGTGTCAACAACACACTCGATAGTTGGAGGCATGCTGGGATTTGGAATTGTAGCAGCGGGTTTCAACGGAATAAATTGGAAGGTGTTTTTCTTCATAGTCCTGTCCTGGATCGTTTCGCCTCTCCTGGGTGGAGCACTGTCTTTTGTTGTTTTCAAACTGATCTCCTTCACCATATTTCACACAAAAAACCCGAAAAGATCTTCTATTTTCGCCGTTCCCTTTTTCATATCCTTGGCCATCTTCACCATGGCATCCCTCTTTGTGAAAAAAACCCTGAAACAGCCATTGTCTGAGTCTTTGATCTTGGGAGTGATCCTTGCCGTAGTGACTTTTATCTCACTGCATCTGATCGTCAAGAGGTTGCTTCGAAACAGCAAGAACGAATACGACGTGGTGGAAAATGTGTTCAAACGTGCTCAGATTCTGACATCTTGCTACGTTTCTTTTTCGCACGGTGCAAACGACGTGGCAAACGCTGCTGGTCCAATAGCCGCAGTCATGATTGTTGCATCAACGGGTGTTATCCCCAAAACCGTTGAAATTCCCTTTCTGGCACTTGCTTTGGGTGGAATCGGTATCTCCATGGGGGTTTTCTTTCTCGGGCAGAAGGTCATGGAGACGGTGGGCGAGAAGATAACCACCCTGACGAACTCAAGGGGATTCACTGTTGACTTTTCAGCGGCAACGACGGTTCTACTTGCATCCTCACTGGGTCTTCCTGTTTCCACCACGCACGTGGTTGTGGGAGCGGTCACCGGCGTGGGGCTGGCCAGAGGGATTGAGGTTGTGAACGTCGGTGTTCTCAAGAACATTGTTATTTCCTGGTTTCTGATCGTTCCCACCGTCGCTGCGACTTCTGCGGGTGTGTATTCTATTTTGAAACTCGTGTTAAAATTCTAATGGGGGTGTAAAGATGAAGATCGTGACCACCACACTGGAACTGAAGGACAAGGTAACGATAGCATCAAAAGCACTCGCAAAGAAATCGGTCAAACCGGTCCTTGCCGGTTTTCTCTTCGAGGTGAAGGACGGAAATTTCTTCATCTGTGCTACAGATCTTGAAACGGGTGTTAAGGCATCTGTTAACTGCGCTGAGATCTCCGGGGATGCTCGATTTGTGGTGCCGGGGGATGTTTTTCAGAAACTTGTGAAAGTTTTGCCAGATGAGACTACTGAACTTTCCCTCGAAGGAGACAATCTGGTGATCACGTCGGGAAGTACTGTTTTCAGGATAACAACCATGCCGGCCGATGAATTTCCGGACATTGCCCCCGCGGAATCTGGAATATCCTTCGAAATCGACACATCACTCCTGGAGGAAATGGTTGAGAAGGTCGTATTTGCAGCAGCAACAGATGAGTTCATGAGAAACCTGAACGGTGTGTTCTGGGAACTTCACAAAGGTTTTCTCAGGCTCGTGGCAAGCGACGGTTTCAGATTGGCACTGGCCGAAGAGCAAATAGAGAACGAGGAAGAGACGAACTTCCTGCTTTCTCTGAAGAGCATGAGGGAAGTCCAGAACGTTTTGAACAACACAACGGAACCGACAATGGTTGTGAGATACGATGGACGAAGGGTTTCCCTCACAACGAACGATGTTGAAACCGTGATGAGAGTGGTGGACGCGGAGTTCCCCGATTACAGAAGGGTGATACCCGAGACCTTCAAAACGAAGGTGGTTGTTTCGAAGAAGTCCCTTCAGGAGTCTTTGAAAAGGGTGATGGTGATTGCCAGCAAAGGAAGCGAATCCGTGAAGTTTGAGATAGAAGAGAACACGATGAGACTTGTGAGTAAGAGTCCGGACTACGGTGAAGTCATCGATGAGTTGGAGGTTCAAAAGGAGGGTGAAGACCTCATCATAGCGTTCAATCCGAAGTTCATAGTGGATGCTCTGAAGCGCATTGAAACGGAAGAACTGGAGATGAACTTTGTGGACTCAACCAGTCCCTGTCAGATAAATCCTCTCGATATCTCCGGCTACATCTACATTGTCATGCCCATAAGACTGGCATGAGGTGAGAATTTGAGACCAGACGATGATAGAGTCTATGACATCATAGTGGTGGGTGCCGGTCATGCCGGTATAGAAGCGGCTCTGGCTTCTGCTCGAATGGGTTTCAGGGTACTGGTGCTTACCGTGAATCCCGACACGGTGGGCTGGGCTCCTTGCAACCCAGCCATAGGCGGCCCCGCAAAGGGTGTTGTTGTTCGTGAAATCGACGCTCTCGGTGGCGAGATGGCCAAAACCACCGATGAGACGATGATCAACGTGCGAATGCTGAACGTGAGTAAAGGTCCGGCTGTAAGAGCTCTGAGAGCTCAGATAGACAAGATCTCGTACAGCAGAACCATGAAGAGAAAACTCGAAACTAACCCGAACGTAGTTTTGAGACATGGAATCGTTGAGAGGCTTCTTGTGGAGAAAGGCAAAGTCGTCGGAGTTGTTGACAACTACGGAATAGACTATCTGGGGAAGGTCGTCATCATTACAACCGGCACGTTTTTGAGGGGAAAGATCTTCATAGGTCGATCGGTCTTTCCTGCAGGCAGAATGGGAGAGTTTCCGGCCGCAAAGCTCACGCAGAATCTGATCGAACTGGGTTTTGAGGTTGGAAGATTCAAAACAGGCACTCCCGCTCGGGTTTTGAAGCGCAGCATAAACTTTTCTGTCATGGAGAGGCAGGACACCTCAGACGAGCCTCTTGCATTTTCCTTCTTCAGCGAGCCAAAAGTCCTTCCAAAAGATTATCCCTGCTGGCTGACCAGAACAAATCCCGAAACCCACAACATAATAAGGCAGTACCTGGAGTTTTCGCCACTCTACGGAACCGTAAAACTCATAGAGGGTGTTGGACCAAGGTATTGTCCATCGATAGAAGACAAGGTGATCAAATTCAGGGACAAGGAATCCCACCAGGTCTTCGTTGAACCAGAGGGCAGAGACACGGAAGAGTACTACCTGAACGGTCTGAGTACGAGTCTTCCGTATGAAGCCCAAATAAAGATGATAAGGAGCGTGAAGGGGCTGGAAAACGCCATCATCACACGACCTGCTTACGCTATCGAGTACGACTACATAGATCCAAGACAACTCTATCCAACACTCGAGTCGAAGATCGTGGAGAACCTGTTCTTCGCAGGGCAGGTGAACGGAACGAGCGGCTACGAAGAAGCGGCTGGTCAGGGCTTAATAGCCGGTATAAACGCCGCTTTGAAGTTGAGAGGGGAACCTCTCCTGATTTTGAAAAGGTCGGAAGCCTACATCGGAGTTCTCATAGATGACCTGGTAACAAAGGGTGTAGATGAGCCCTATAGACTTCTCACCTCAAGGGCGGAGTATCGCCTTCTCTTAAGACACGACAACGCTCACCTCAGACTGGCAAAACACGGTTATCGTGTTGGATTGATCCCGAAGTGGTTCTACGAAAAGGTGCTGAGTCTGGGGAGAAGAGTCAAAGAAGAGATGGAGAGGCTCAAAAAGGTTGTGATCAAACCCTCAGGCAGAATCAACGACATTCTGATGGCCGAAGGCACAACTCCTCTGAAAGAAGCAACCTCTCTCTACCAGCTCTTGAAACGACCAGAGTTGAGTTACGAGACGCTGAAGAGATTCGACCCGAATCCCATAGACGATCCAGAGGTTGTGGAACAGGTGGAGATCAACGTGAAGTATGAAGGATACATTCAGAAGATGTTTGAAGAGGTGGCGGTATTCGAAAAGTACGAAAGTTACGAGATACCTTCAGACATAGACTACGACGTTGTTCCAAACCTCTCCACCGAGGCAAGGGACAAGTTGAAGAGGATCAGACCAAGATCGATAGGACAGGCCATGAGGATCCCGGGCATCAATCCTTCCGATATATCCAACCTCATCATCTATCTGGACGGAAAGAAAAAATGAGACTGGATAGATACCTCTCAAACAGGGGGATAGGAACAAGAAAAGAAGTAAGGGCGATAATAAAACACGGAAGGGTAACCGTCAACGACAGAACAGTCCTTGATCCCGCTTACAAACTCTCGGATAAAGATGTGGTGAAAGTCGATGGAAAGGTGATCGATCTTCCCGAAAAAGTCTACATCCTCTTCTACAAACCCGCCGGCTACGTTACAAGCACCAGAGATCCTCACTCGGAAACTATCATGGAGTTTTTACCGGATATAAAGGGTATATTCCCTGTGGGAAGACTCGACAAGGATGCAGAGGGGCTTCTTCTGGTGACCAACGATGGTGAGTTTGCCCACAGGGTGATCTCTCCAAAATGGAAGGTCGAGAAAGAGTATGTGGTCAGAGTGGAAGGTGAAATAACGGAGGATAAACTGGAAAAACTGAGAAGAGGTGTGAGTTTAAGGGATGGTTTCTTTGCAAAGGCAAAGCACGTGGAGAAAATCTCGAATGATACGGTGAAAATTGTCATAACAGAGGGAAAGTATCATCAGGTGAAAAGAATGACAGCGGCAGTTGGTTTGAAAACGATCCATTTGGAGAGAGTCAGAATAGGTGGGCTCAGACTTCCCCAGGAAATGAAACCGGGTGAGTACAGGTTCCTCAGTGAGGAGGAGGTGAGGCAGGTCTTTGAGGGAAACGATCAGAAAGAAGATCGAACTGGCACCGGATGATCCGGGAGTTTACCTGTTCAAAAAGGGTGGAACTCCCATATACATAGGAAAGGCAAAGAGGCTCTCTTCCAGATTGAAAAGTTATCTCAATCCCTCTTTGGAGAAGGTTAAAAGGATAGTAGAAGAGGCGGACGATCTGGAAACGATCGTGGTAACAACAGAAAAAGAAGCGCTTCTTCTGGAAGCAAATCTCATAAGAAAATACAGGCCAAAGTACAACGTTCGACTAAAAGACACGGAGTTTTACCCTTACATCCGGATATCGAATGACGACATCCCTTATGTGGAAATCGTGAAGAGAAGGCTGAAAGATGGTACCTATTTCGGCCCCTACACGACGGTTCGTTTCGTTCGAGATCTTCTTGAGACGCTTCAAAGGATACTGGGCTTTAGAACGTGCAAGTTCAATCTGAACAGGGTGAAAAGACCCTGCTTTCTCTTCCATCTGAAAAGGTGTGTTGGTCCGTGCGCCGGTAACGTCGATCAGCACAGGGAAGCGATAGAGAAACTGAGAGACTTTCTTTCTGGAAACATGCGGGACGTTTTCGATTATCTGCGCAGAAAGATGGAACTTCACAGCAGGATGCTGGATTTTGAGAATGCCGCAAAGTACAGGGATCTGCTTTTGAACCTTTCGAGTGTTCTGGAATCGCAGGGAGTTGCTTTTGAAGAGAAGATCAACTGTGACGTTGTAGTTCACGCTCAGGGATTGTTCGTGGTTTTGAGGGTAAGGGATGGCTATCTGATCGGAAAGATCTCTTTTGAGATGGAAGGAGGAAACCTGGACGACTTCATAAGAGAATACTACGTGTCTGGAAGGGGAGATGTGCCAAATTCTCTCATAGTGGAAAGCGACCTGGACGAAATGGACTACACTTCACTGGGTTTCCAGTATGTTGGAAAACCTCGATCTCAACCGGAGAAGGATCTGCTGGAAAAAGCCAGAAAAAATCTCGAAACTGAGCTGAGTATGAGAGGGCTTAAAAAAGAAGCGCTGAAGGAGTTGATGAAACTGCTGAACCTGAAAGAATTCGTCTATAGAATAGAAGGGATGGACGTTTCTCATCTTCAGGGCAAACACACCGTTGCTTCCCTTGTGGTATTCGAGGATGGCCTCCCGAAAAAGAGCGAGTACAGACGGTACAGGTTGAATCTGGAACGGCCGGACGATTACGAAGCGATAAGGGAGGTTGTAAGAAGACGTTACAGCAAACATCCTCTTCCGAACCTTTTGTTTGTGGACGGTGGAAGGGGACAGGTAAACGCCGCCCTTGAAGCGTTGAAAGATCTGGGGAAAGCATGTCCTGTTGTCGGTCTTGCAAAGAAAGAAGAGATCATCGTGACTGAGGAAAAGGATATCGTGCTTCCTCAAGATCATCCTGTTTTGAGACTTCTCATCCAGGTGAGGGACGAAACTCATAGATTCGCCGTCAGCTACCACAGGAGAAAAAGGGAAAAAGAGTCCCTCAAATCTGTTCTGGACGAAATTCCCGGGGTGGGACCCATCAGAAAAAAGAAGCTTCTTGAGCACTTTGGTTCTATAGAGAGCATTCACTCCGCTTCCGTGGAAGAAATAGCGAGGGTAATAGGAAGCGTTGAGGTGGCAAAGAGAATCCTGGAGAGATTGTAAACTTTTAGTAAAAAATCTAATTTTTTTCTGTGTGATATCCAAATCCACTTCTGATGCTGGTTTTGGAATTCAAAATCTTCGAATCGCTTTTGTATAGAGACTTGCAAACCCCTCGCACAAAATGGTATATTTACAAGCAGTGAGGAGATTGCTTCACAACCCTAGGAAGGAGGGGGTTTCATGAACAAGAAGGAACTCATTGACAGGGTGGCGAAGAAAGCGGGTGCGAAGAAGAAGGACGTGAAAGTGATCCTCGATGCAGTTCTCGAGACGATCACGGAAGCTCTTGCAAAGGGCGAAAAGGTTCAGCTAGTTGGATTTGGGAGCTTTGAAGTGAGGAAGGCAGCCTCCAGGAAAGGCGTGAACCCACAGACCAAGAAACCCATTACCATTCCCGAAAGGAAAGTTCCAAAGTTCAGACCCGGAAAGGCTCTCAAAGAAAAGGTCAAGTGATGGGGAAGGGGAGTCCCTTCCCCTTTATTTTCCCACGCAGAAGGTCGAGAATATCGTGTCCAGAAGATCCTCCCTGAAACTCCTGCCGGTGACTTCGTCGAGAACATGAAGTGCTCTCTCCAGATCGATGGATACCAGATCGATAGGTGTTTTGTTCTTCAAAGATTCGATGGCGCTTTCCAGAGATTTTTTCACGTTTTCAAGCAGCTGTTTTTGACGAAGATTCGTTATCAGAGAACCAGAACCCTTCTCGAATATTTCCTGTGTTTCCCTATAGATGGCTTCTTCCAGTTTCTCCAAGCCTTCACCTTTCAGTGCTGAGATCTTAACTATGTGCCTGTCGGTTCCGAGTTTTCTTTTCAGTTCTTCCTCGTCTATTCTTTCGACGATATCCACCTTGTTTATCACCACAAGGTATCTTTTGTGCTTTATTCTCTCGAGAATCAATCGGTCCTCGTCGTCCAATGGTGACGATGCGTCGAGCACGAAGAGAACGATATCGGCCTTTTCTAACTCCTGGAAAGTCCTCTCTATTCCCAGCCTTTCCACCAGATCTCTCGTTTCGGATCTCACTCCCGCTGTATCCACAACTCTGAACAGAATGCCTTTTATAACGATCTCTTCGCTTATCACGTCCCTTGTGGTCCCAGGTATGTCGGTAACAATCGCTCTGTCTTCTTTCAGAAATCTATTCAGAAGAGTGGATTTTCCCACATTAGGCTTTCCCACTATCACCATCCTAAGACCCCTGTTCAACATGATTCCCGCGTCCGCTTTTTCCAGTTCTTCTTTCAGTCTTTCGTGAATCGATTCGATCTTTGTTTTGACAATTTCCACATCCGTTTCCACATCATCGGGATAGTCCAGTTCTACCCTGATCTCCGCGAGGACGTTTATGAGTTCTTCCCTCAGTGTTTCAACAAATTGTCTCAGACCACCTTTCAGATTTTTCAGAGAAAGCATCAGGCTTGCTTCACTCTTTGCTTCTATAAGATCCCGCACTGCCTCGGCGGAGGTGAGATCCATCTTTCCGTTCAGAAAGGCTCTCTTTGTGAACTCACCCGGCTCTGCCATCCTCGCCCCTGCATTCAAAAACACGTCAAGGAGCTTTTTCACGACGAGTGGCCCACCATGGCACATCACTTCTACCATGTCTTCCCCGGTGTAGCTCTTTGGAGACCTGTAGAAGATCACCACCACTTCATCTATGTCTTCTCCGTTTTCCCGTATCCATCCATGGATTGCTTTTCTTGGGACGATGTTCGAGCGGGTTTTGAAGTGTTTTCTTACAATGTCCCAGCTTTCAGGGCCACTCAATCTTAAGATCGCTATCGCTCCCTTTCCGGGCGGCGTGGCAACTGCCACTATCGTATCCATATTCTCATCTCCCAAGAGACTTCAATATCTTCACAGCCTCAGAAGCGTTCTTCGCATAGTAATCGGCTCCAAGTTCTTTCGCCAGTTTTTCGTTTAAAGAAGCACCTCCTACTATAACCGGGACTTTCAATCCTTTCTTTTTGAGACTTTCGACGACCTCTTTGATCCTTCCCACGGTGGTCGTCATCATGGCAGAAAGTCCCAGTGCAACCGGTTTTTCTTTTTCCACCGCTTCCACTATTCTTTCAGTATCGACATCTTTTCCCAAGTCCATCACTCGATATCCGCTGCTTCTGATGACGGACGCTACGATGTTCTTTCCTATGTCGTGTACGTCTCCTTTCACAGTCGCTATGATGAAGGTTTCTCCCTGGTTTTCGGATGAGAGCATCGATGCTAGTTTGTCAAAGATGGGTTTTACAGTCTGAGCTGCAAGAATGAGTTGGGGAAGGAATATTTTTCCTTTGTCGTAAAGCAAACCGATCTTCTCCATGGCCGGTCTCAGGTGTTCCTCTATTATCGAGAGGGGATCTTTTTCTTTCAAGAGGTTCTCCACTTCTTTTTCAACGTCTTCTCTTTTCCCTGAAAGTATCGCTTCCACCAGTTTTTCCTCTTTTACTTCGGCTTTTGGAAGATCCTTCTTTTCAAGTATCACGAGTGTGCTGTCCAGGGTTTTCATCAGGTTCTCATCGAGCGGATTCATGATGGCTGAACTCAATCCCTTTGATATTCCAAGAACGAGGAAAGCCGTGTTGTAAAAACTCCTGTCGGGCAGGCCAAAGGAGAGATTGGAAAGACCTACGGTCGTTTTGAAACCCATTTCCGAGATGTACTCTACGGTCTTCAATACCTCGGTGGGCCTTCCTTCTGCTCCAAGAGGCAAAACTCCTGGATCGAACAGTACTCTGTCCAGAAAATGGTGTTCTTCAAGGATTTTCAGAGCTTTCTCGAAGTTTCTCTTCCTCTCTTCAAAAGTCTTTGGAACATCCTTTCCCATGAGAAGAACGATGAGAACCCCTCCGTATCTTTTCAACATGTTTATCTTCTCTTCGAGATCTTTTTCTGTGACCTTTGAGGAGTTGAACAGGGGTCTTCCGGGGTATACTCTCAGGGATCTTTCTGCAAGGTTTAAACTCTGAACGTCCAGAGACAGGGGAACGCTTGCTGTATAGGGAAGTGACTGTACCACTTTTTCCACATAAGATGGATCCACTTGGGTTTCTATGCCGAAGTTGACGTCGAGGACCTCTGCACCTTTTTCTACCTGGATTTTTGCCTCGTTCATCACTACGTTCAGATTTCCTTCCTGCATTTGTTTCCACAGTTTCTTTCTTCCCGCTGGATTTATTCTCTCCCCTATCACCACAAAGTGGTCAAAAGTCACAAGCTTTGAGGGAGAAGAGATAGCGACGATCTTTTTCTTCTTCCTCTGGAGTGGTTTTCTGTTTCCGAGCACCTTTCTGAACAATTTGATGTGTTCAGGGGTGGTACCACAGCAGCCACCAAAGATGTTCACACCCGCTTCATAGTAGGAATCGATGTGAACGGCAAAATCTTCTGGTTTCAACGGGTAAACTGTCTTTCCGTTTTCCAGGATCGGTTTTCCCGCATTCGGTTCTACGACGAGGAACTTGTCGGTGTAATGAGACAATTCCTGAAAAATGGGAAGAATTTCCTCTGGGCCGAGTGAACAATTTATGCCCAGGGCATCGACATCCATCTCATCGAAAGTGAGGGCAAAATTCACTGGGTCTGTTCCCGTGAGGCTTCTTCCTTTCTCATCGAACGTCATGTGTGCTATGAGGAACACATCCTTTGAAACATCTCTCACCGCGAGAACCGCCGCTTTCAGTTCCAGAATATCGGAAAACGTTTCTAGAATGATTCCGTCCACGCCCTCTTCCACCATGATCCTGGCTGTTTCTCTGAAATTTTCGTAAAACTCTTCGAATAGAACGTCTCCGAGTGGGAAAGGAAGCTCTCCCGTTGGACCGATATCGCCGAAGACGAGCTTTTCACCGGCAGCTTTTCTTGCGATCCTCACTGCGTTTCTGACAATGGGATCTAACTTCCTTTCCAGCCCATGCTTTCTCAGTTTCATTTTCGTGGCACCGAAGGTGTTCGTTAGCACTATATCGGCACCACTCTCTATGTACGTTTTGTGAACCTTAAAAACCACCTCAGGTGCTTTTATGTTCAGTTCTTCTGGAAGTTCTTCGTGTCCTAGTTTCATGAACTCTGTTCCATACGCCCCATCCAGTAGCAGAACCTTCTCCGACAGTATTTTTGCGATTTCATGTCTGCTCCTCATTCTTTTCCCTCCATCCCACGAGTCCTGTGATGGTTTTTCTGGGAACAAGAACGTAGGAATCTTCGATCACGTTAACATCCACTTCATCCTTGAAAATTCTTACTATCTCCTTGTTCAGTGAGAGCGGCAAGTCTCCATAACCCGGTGATATCCTGAAGCTTCCTTCGAGATGGGGGCGTTTTGTCCTCAGATCGGAGTCGACCTTTCTGAGAGCGTACTCCACCATCTCCGATGCGATACCATCTATGAAGAATCCAAGAAGGTCGTTTCCCTCTTTGAAGCATTCTTCTATTTTCTCATCCACCCTTTTTCCTAGTGTGGCAAGAAAAACAGTGATGATCTTGCTACCTGCTAAATGTTTCTTCGCCAAATCACCCCTGAGTTCTATACCGTTGAAGAAAAGTGATCCCTTTGTTTCGTTTGTTTCGAAATCCTTCCACAAAACGACGGGCTTTGCAACCTTGATCAACTCTTCATAAGCCTTCATCACATATTCCTTGAAATGCTCTGGAATTTTCTTGGCCTTTCCGAATCCAAGTTTCGCTCTCAAAACGTTGTCCGGGATCTTTATTTCCCTCGGATCTAGTTCAACCTTTGACAACCTCCACCACCATCCTTATCTTTTCGAGATCCTTCACAACAGCCACTATGTAGAAACCGTCGACAAGATTTTTGGTTTCCTCGACGAACCTCAGAACAGCTTCAAAACTTTTTTCCTTCACATGTTCATCGCCCTTTTCGGCCGACTCGATTATTTCCTCTGGTATTTCTATTCCTGGAACACCAGAAAAGTGGTTCATTTGCTTTGCGTTTTCGAAGAACGCTATCGAAACAAGGATTTTCGTGTTCAATTTCTCCTTGATGTTTTGTGCTACATCTTTCTGGAAAAGAGGTTGTGTAACGAGAAAGTCCACCCCTGCTTCGATTTTTTGTTTTGCCCTTTCTATATCCTTTTCACTGAATGGATTCAACGCACCTCCAACGAAGAAATTTGTCTTTCCGTACATCCTGTTTCCCGCAAGATCCGTTCCCTCGTTCAGAAGCTTTGTGAGTCGTATAAGATCCAGTATATCCACGTCGTTCACAGAAGTTGTCCCTGGATAGTCCCCATGAGACGGGTCATCTCCTGAGAGAAGTAAAAGATTCTCTATTCCAAGGGCGTGGCACCCCAGAAGGTCGGACTGTATCCTTATCATGTTTCTGGTGTTCCTTGTGAAATGCATGAGAACTTCTTTCCCGCTCTCGACAAGCAAGTGAGAAACTGCCCATGGTGCCATCCTCACCCTGCCCATAGGCATATCTGTCACCGTGAACGCGTCGATACCCGTTTCCCAGGCTTTTTCGGTGAAATCCAGAAACTTTTTTAGATTCGTCCCTCGCGGTGTCAGAACCTCCAGAACCACACACTTTCCTGATTCAAGAGATTTCCTCAACTTGCTACCTCCTTTCTTGTGTTATCATAAGGATTGGTGAAGAAAAATAAGGAGGAGGTCCTCGTTATGAGAAAGTGGCTCGTTTTCATTTCGGTGTTGATCGCTGTCCTTTCTTTTTCACAAATATTAAACTATGTCCCGACCGATTTCAAGGCTGTTCGGTATGTGAAAAATCTCTCGGACTTCTACGGTGAACTCAAAAGCCTCCCCACCGGAAGATTCCTCACAGAAACTCTTGGTCTGGAGATGATGGTTCAGGGTGTTCTGGAATCCCAGCTTCTCAGCAGAAACATAGAGCCTTCAGACTTCTATGATCTTTTCTCCCATGAACTCCTTTACGTACAACTCGACGATGAAGACAACTGTTTTATCCTGGGACCTTCCAGTAAGGCGAAGAGCTTAAAAGACAGTGTGAAATCCCTCGTGGCTGATCTTTTTGGAGCAGAGAACGTTGTTGTGACAGAAAAAGATGGTTACCTTTTCATAGGTACGAGCAAAGCAGTGAGCGCCGCTTTGAAGGGCGGAAGAAGTGTTCCTGAGGAGCTGAAGAACCTTGATTTCTTCAATTACGCCAGAGTTCATGTGAAAGACTATTCATTCACAATTGTGAGCAGGAAAGAACAGGTCGAGGATCATCTCACCATAGAGACAGAAGTGATTCCCAATGATGACACCTCTAGGGATTTCTTGGAAGAAGTTGGCCAACCAAAGAACATCTCACAAGATTATTACGTGTACGGTGAGCTGACACTCATATTCAATACGGCAGATTACGATGGTTTGATGGATGTGATTTCTGGCGCAGGTTTTAACCTTTCCAGTGAGGACATGGAAATGCCTATCCAGCTTCCTGACGAAAAGCTCGGAAAAGTTATAGAGGATCTTTCGAAAAAGCTGGATACCCCCATGTTCATCAGTGCCAACATCTCTTCGTCGCTCATGGACTTTATTTCAGGGGCGACACCTACCAATCTTGAACTTGTGGCAAAGGCCAGGATAAAAGATCCAGAAGCCATCGAAGAGGCTCTGAAAGAGTCCAGTGTTCAGTACGAAAAGAAAGGAGAAGAGTTCATCCTGCAGAACAATCTGCGCCTTGTTGTAGAAAACGGCACGGTCGTTTTGAAGAGTGAGCAGTTCACACCGAAAACTCCCGGTGAACATCCGGGTGAAAAGGATGTTTTCTTCCTGTTTCTGGACATGAAAGCTGTGATGGAGGCACTCGTTGGAGAGGGTGAAGAAGCCTATGTGCTTGTGAGAGGATTCTACGATGATGGAAAAATGGTTCTCTATGTTAACGTGAAATGATACCGAAGTTAATCGTGGGTTTTTGTGCTTATAATAGATCTTGGATTACGAAGAGAAAAGGAGGGAGTCAGAAGATGGCCAAGAAATACGTGTACTTCTTTGCAAACGGTAAAGCAGAAGGCCGGGCAGACATGAAAGATATCCTCGGTGGAAAAGGTGCCAACCTCGCTGAAATGACCAACCTTGGTATACCCGTTCCTCCCGGTTTCACCATCTCCGCAGAGGTGTGTAAGTACTACTACGATCACGGAAGAACTTATCCAGAAGAACTCAAGGAACAGGTTGAAGAGGCAATGAGAAGACTCGAAGAGGTCACCGGGAAGAAGTTCGGTGACCCTAACAATCCACTTCTTGTTTCCGTCAGATCCGGTGCAGCCATTTCGATGCCTGGAATGATGGATACAGTCCTCAACCTTGGATTGAACGATGAAACAGTGGAAGGACTCGCCAAATTGACCAACAACGAAAGGTTCGCTTACGACGCCTACAGAAGATTCCTTCAGATGTTCGGTGACGTCGTTCTCAAGATACCTCACGAAAAGTTTGAAAAGGCTCTCGAGGAAATCAAGAAAGAAAAGGGTGTGAAACTCGACACAGAACTCGACGCGGAGGATCTCAAAAAACTCATCGAAAGATACAAGCAGATCTACAAGGAAGAGGGTAAAGAGTTCCCACAAGATCCCTGGAAACAGCTCTGGCTCGCTATAGATGCTGTGTTCGGCAGCTGGATGAACGAAAGAGCTATAAAGTACAGGGAAATCCATGGAATCAAAGAAGGAGATCTTCTCGGAACGGCTGTGAACATTGTTGCGATGGTTTTTGGAAACATGGGTGAGGATTCTGGGACTGGAGTTGCATTCACAAGGGATCCGAACACAGGAGAAAAGAAACCTTATGGAGAGTTCCTTCCCAACGCTCAAGGTGAGGATGTCGTTGCCGGTATAAGAACTCCGTTGAAACTCGAAGAATTGAAGAACAGAATGCCTGAAGTATACAATCAGCTCCTCGAAATAATGGATAGGCTCGAAAAACACTACAGGGATATGCAGGATATTGAGTTCACCATCGAAAAAGGAAAGCTCTATCTCCTTCAGACAAGAAGCGGAAAGAGAACATCTCAAGCTGCTATAAGAATCGCCGTTGACATGGTTCACGAGGGGCTCATTACCAAGGAAGAAGCCGTTTTGAGGGTCAGACCAGAGGACGTTGAACAGGTGCTTCATCCCGTGTTCGATCCAAAGGAAAAGGCCCAGGCGAAGGTCATCGCAAAGGGTCTTCCAGCGTCACCTGGAGCCGCAACTGGTAAGGTTGTCTTCAACGCCAAGAAAGCAGAAGAACTCGGAAAATCCGGAGAACTCGTTATCCTTGTAAGGCCGGAGACCAGTCCCGAAGACGTTGGTGGAATGGCAGCTGCACAGGGAATTCTCACCTCCAGAGGAGGAATGACATCTCACGCTGCCGTCGTTGCAAGAGGAATGGGTAAACCCGCTGTTGTTGGAGCAGAATCCATAGAAGTTCACCCAGAAGAGGGATACTTCAAAGTCGGGGACGTCACTGTGAAAGAAGGGGAATGGATCTCCATCGATGGAACGACCGGAGAGGTTCTCCTTGGAAAGGTGACGACCATAAAACCACAGGGACTCGAAGGTCCTGTTGCTGAGCTTCTTCAGTGGGCTGACGAAATCAGAAGACTCGGTGTGAGAACCAACGCGGATATTCCAAGGGATGCTGAAGTTGCCAGAAAATTTGGTGCAGAAGGGATCGGTCTGTGTAGAACTGAGCACATGTTCTTCGAAAAAGACAGAATACCAAAAGTGAGAAGGATGATCCTTGCCAAGACAAAGGAAGAAAGAGAAAAGGCATTGAATGAACTCCTTCCTCTCCAGAAAGAAGACTTCAAAGGACTCTTCAGGGTGATGAGAGGGCTTCCAGTCACTATAAGGCTCATAGATCCTCCTCTTCACGAGTTCCTCCCACAGGAAGATGAACAGATCAAAGAGGTCGCAGAGCAGATGGGAGTTTCCTTCGAAGAACTCAAGAACGTGGTTGAAAACCTCAGAGAACTCAACCCAATGCTTGGACACAGAGGTTGTAGGCTCACCATCACGTACCCCGAGATCGCTGTGATGCAGACCAAAGCGATCATCGGAGCAGCCATCGAACTCAAGAAAGAGGAAGGAATAGACGTCATACCCGAGATCATGATACCTCTTGTGGGACACGTCAACGAGATCAGGTACCTGAAGAAGATCATCAAAGAAACAGCCGATGCACTGATCAAAGAGGCAGGGGTCGATCTTACCTACAAGATAGGAACTATGATCGAAGTTCCAAGAGCTGCTGTCACCGCACACCAGATCGCAGAAGAGGCCGAATTCTTCAGTTTTGGAACAAACGACCTCACACAGATGACCTTTGGATTCAGCCGAGACGACGTTGGAAAGTTCCTGCCGGAGTACCTCGAAAAGGGCATCCTCGAACACGATCCGTTCAAATCTCTCGACTACGATGGTGTGGGAGAACTGGTGAGGATGGGAACGGAGAAGGGAAGAAGCACAAGACCGGATCTCAAGGTCGGAGTCTGTGGAGAGCACGGAGGAGATCCAAGATCGATCCTCTTCTTCGACAGAATTGGACTTGACTACGTGTCCTGTTCTCCTTACAGGGTTCCCGTTGCCAGACTCGCGGCGGCTCAGGCAGCTTTGAAGAATAAACAGTGACAATCGGGCCGGGCCTGTCCCGGCCTTTACCTTGAAGGAGGTGCGATAATGCCCTACGTGAAGAATACAAAAGAGATACTGGATAAGGCCAGCAGGGAAGGTTATGCCATCGGTGCGTTCAACTTCAACAACATGGAGTTCCTTCAGGCGATCCTTGAAGCAGCAGAGGAAGAAAAAGCTCCTGTCATCGTTGCCACATCCGAAGGTGCGATAAAGTACATAGGAAATGGTGACATAGAAACCGGAGCAAAACTCGCCGTTGAGATGGTCAGAACTTACGCGGAGAAACTCTCTGTTCCCGTGGCTCTCCATCTGGACCATGGTAGGGACTTCAACGTAATCATGGCCGCCATAAAGGCCGGTTATTCTTCGGTGATGATAGATGCGTCTCACCTGCCGTTTGAAGAAAATCTCAAAGAAACCAAAAAAATCGTGGAGATCGCTCATGCCGTTGGTATCAGTGTGGAAGCAGAGCTTGGAAAGCTCAAGGGAATAGAGGACAACGTTGTGGAGAAGGAATCCGTCCTCGTTGATCCAGAGGAAGCAAAGATCTTTGTGAAAGAAACAGAGGTGGATTTTCTTGCCCCCGCTATTGGAACAAGTCATGGAGCGTTCAAATTCAAGGGAGAGGCACAACTTGACTTTGAACGACTCAAAAAGGTGAAAGAGTACACTCAGATTCCTCTTGTCCTTCATGGAGCCTCCATGGTTCCACAGGACGTTGTTAAACTGGCAAACGAATACGGTGCGGAACTCTCCGGTGCGAAGGGTGTTCCCGAAGATATGCTGAAAAAGGCCATAGAACTTGGAATCAACAAGATCAACACGGATACCGATTTGAGAATTACTTTCGTTGCTTATCTGAGGAAAGTGCTTTCTGAGGACAAATCGCAGATAGATCCGAGAAAGATCTTCAAACCCGTCTTCGAGCAGGTGAAAGAAATCGTCAAGGAGAGAATCAGAATCTTTGGATCCAGCGGAAAGGCGTGAGGTGAAGGAAATGAAGGTACTCGTGATAAACTCTGGAAGCTCTTCTATAAAATACCAACTCATCGAGATGGATGGGGAAAAAGTCCTGTGCAAAGGTATAGCTGAAAGAATAGGTCTCGAGGGTAGCAGGCTCGTTCATAGGGTAAACGAAGAAAAGCACGTGATAGAAAAAGACCTTCCCGATCACGAAGAAGCGTTGAAACTCGTCCTGAACACCCTGGTTGATGAGAAACTCGGTGTTATAAAAGATCTCGAAGAGATAGATGCCGTTGGGCACAGAGTGGTCCACGGTGGTGAGAAGTTCAAAGAGTCCGTGCTTGTAAACGAAGAGGTGATCAGGGCAATAGAAGAGGTATCACCACTTGCTCCTCTCCACAACCCGGCAAACCTCATGGGAATTAAGGCAGCAATGAAGCTTCTTCCCGGAGTTCCTAATGTTGCGGTCTTTGACACGGCATTTCACCAAACGATCCCTCAAAAGGCTTATCTCTATGCTATCCCCTACGAATACTACGAAAAGTACAGGATCAGACGCTACGGCTTCCACGGAACGAGCCACAGATACGTCTCAAAAAGGGCAGCGGAGATCCTTGGAAGGAAAATGGAAGAACTCAAAATCATCACCTGTCACATAGGAAACGGTGCTTCCATAGCGGCCGTGAAACATGGAAAGTGTGTCGACACTTCCATGGGATTCACACCTCTCGAAGGGCTCGTCATGGGTACAAGATCCGGTGATCTCGATCCAGCCATTCCCTTCTTCATCATGGAAAAAGAAGGTATTTCTCCTCAGGAAATGTACGATATACTGAACAAAAAGAGCGGTGTCTACGGTCTTTCGAAGGGTTTCAGTTCCGACATGAGAGATATCGAAGAGGCCGCTCTGAAGGGAGACGAGTGGTGCAAGCTCATTCTCGACATCTACCACTACAGGATCGCCAAGTACATTGGTGCGTACGCTGCAGCGATGAACGGAGTTGATGCTATAGTCTTCACGGCTGGTGTTGGAGAAAACTCTCCTATAACAAGGGGAGACGTCTGTTCTTATCTGGAGTTCCTTGGAGTAAAACTCGATAAACAAAAGAATGAAGAGACCATAAGAGGAAAAGAAGGTATAATCTCCTCGCCGGATTCTCGTGTGAAGGTTTTGGTCGTTCCGACGAACGAAGAACTCATGATTGCGAGGGACACGAGAGAAATAGTGGAAAATCTCAACAGATAACAAGAGGTGATCCGAGATTCTTCCAAAGTACAGAATCATAGAGAAGTTTCTGATCGAGGAGATAAAATCAGGAAAATACAAGCACGGAGACAAACTTCCCACAGAGAAAGAGTTGATGGAAAGATTCAACGCCAGTCGAGAAACGGTGAGAAAGGCCCTCGAAAGGCTGGTAGTGAAGAACCTGGTCGTCAGAAAGCCAGGACTTGGTACGTTCGTGAACATCGAAAAAAAGAACAAAGTCGTAGGAATCCTCGTTCAGCAAATCACGAGTTACATTTTTCCGTACATAACACTCGGTGCAGAAGAGGTTCTTTTCACCAACGGTTACAAGATGCTTCTTGGAAACGCATCCGAAGATCCACACAAAGAAAGGCAGATCATAAACGAATGGCTTGAAATCGGTGTGGATGGTCTCATAATAGACCCCGTATGCAGTGCCACCAGGCGCTCGAACAGGGATCTAGTAGAGGATATTGTAAGGAGAGGAACAAAGGTTGTTCTTGTGCACACCAACTGGGATATAAAGGGTGCAGGAAGCGTCGTTCTGGACGACTGGTACGGTGGAGAAAAGGCAGCAGAGATCTTTTATCAGTACGGCCACAGAAACGTCGCAGTGTTGTACAAGACGATACACTTACCCAGCGTTGTCAGAGCACAGGCCTTCTTGAAGCGAGGACGGGAACTTGGATTTGAGAAGATCCATGAGAAATCGTTTCATGTGTCTGAGTTCACGGGTATTGTAATGCAAAGCGCGTTTGAGCTTCTTTCGCTTCCCAAGGAACAGCGCCCCACTGCGGTTTTCTGTTACAACGACGCAACAGCTTTGCAGTTCTTTCTTGCGGCCAGAAGAATGGGACTGAAGATACCGGACGATGTCTCTGTCATAGGATTCGACGATGCTCCCATAGGTGACATCAGGGAAATCCTGACCACGTTCGAACATCCAAAGGAGGAAGTTGGAAAGAAGGCTGTTGAAATACTTTTGAAGATGATCGATGGCGAAAAACCTGAAAAGTACGTTTTCAAACCAAAATTGATCATGAGAGAATCCGTCACGTATCCAAAAAAATGAGGGGCAAGAGCCCCTCATTCATCTTTTCAAGATCCCCCAATAGAGTTCGTTCCATCTCAGTTCCTTTTTGAAGTTCTCCAGATCCAGATTTTCATCTATGACAAGATACTCTATCTCCAAAGCTTCCGCCCAGTCGATGAGGTACTCCACATCCACCGCCGTTGAGAAGGCTGTATGATGTGATCCTCCAGCGAGAATCCACGCGGTCGTCGCCCTCTTGAAATCAGGAAGCGGCTTCCACAATACCCTTGCCGTTGGAAGTTTGGGCATTTTTCTTTCTATAGGAACAGACAACACCTTGTTCACAACCAGTCTGAATCTGTTTCCCATGTCAACGATCGATGCGTTTACCGCGGAACCTTCTTGTCCGTCGAAGACAAGGCGTGCGGGATCTGCTTTTCCACCGATACTGAGGGGATGAACCTCTATTCGAGGTTTTTCTTTAGCAATCGTAGGACACACTTCAAGCATGTGTGCCCCAAGTACGAGTTCGTTTCCGGGAGTGAGATGGTAGGTGTAATCTTCCATGAAGGAAGTTCCACCAGGAAGACCCGTTCCCATGACCTTCAGGGCTCTCACAAGCCCCGCTGCTTTCCAGTCTCCCTCAGCACCGAATCCGTATCCTTCTTCCATGAGCCTTTGAACCGCAAGACCTGGAAGTTGTGGAAGATCGTGAAGATCTTCGAAAGTGGTGGTAAAGGCGATGGCGTTCTTCTCTTTCAGAAACTCCCTCAGTGCGATCTCTATCTTTGCTTGCTCTTTTATCGCTTTGAGACTGTATTCGTCCTCTGGCATGATGTACCTTTCTCTGTACTCTTTCAACAATTCTTTCACTTCGTTTTCTGGAACTTCTTTCACCCTTTCGGCGAGTTCTCCAACGCCCCAGGTGTTTATAGACCAACCGAGTTTTATCTGTGCCTCCACCTTGTCTCCCTCGGTGCTGGCAACTTCTCTCATGTTATCGCCGAACCTTACGATCTGACCCGTTCTTCCGTCCTGTATCGCACACGCAACTCTCATCCATTTTGCTATCTTTTCCCTGACCTCTCTGTCTTCCCAGTGTCCCACCACGACCTTCCTTGGAAGTCTCATCCTTGCGTGGATGTATCCGTGTTCTCTGTCACCGTGTGCGGATTGGTTCAGGTTCATGTAGTCCATATCGATCGTATCCCACGGGATCTCCCTGTTGTACTGGGTGTGTAGGTGAAGCAGGGGTTTTTTATTGATGGAAAGCCCTCTTATCCACATCTTCGAAGGTGAGAACGTGTGCATCCACACGATGACACCGGCGCATTTTGGTTCCGCATTTGCCTTTTCGAAGATCTCCCTAATCTCGGCGGAGCTTTTCAAAACGGGTTTCAGAACGATCTTTGAGGGAAAAATGGGGTCATCGTTCAGTGCCTCAACTATCCTGCCTGCCTGCTGCTCTACCTTTTTCAACGTTTCCAGACCGTAAAGATACTGGCTGCCGACAAGAAACCAGAACTCGTATTGCTTGAGATCGATCATTCTCCAACCTCCCTTCTGATGTGTTCATCATCATAGTATAGCACAAAAGTACGTACCTTTATACGTATCCTAACAGAATGACCGGGAAGCAAATGTTAACAAATTGACTGTAGGATGATTCTTTATTGACAGATGTGATATACTTCAACTGGTACGTACCGTTACCAACCATTTTTGAGTGGGGGGGATTGTTATGAAAAGACTTTTCCTGGTGGTCTTCCTCGTTGTAGCAGCCCTCATCTTCTCGGTTAAGATCTCGGTTCTTTGCTCTCCAGACAACGCAGACGCTTTGAAATGGCTCGCACAAGAATTCATGAAGCAAAACCCTGATATCCAGGTGGAGATCGTACCTCTCTCATGGGAAGTGTTGTACCCGAAACTTCTTCAGGATCTCAGATCCCAGGCAGGATCGTTCGATGCGTTCACCTACGATGTCATGACCACAGGAGCAGTTTCTTTTGGTCTGGTAGATCTTGGTGAGTTCATGAAACAGCACCCAGAACTCGTTCCAGAAGATTACGATCTGGACGACTTCATACCGCAGGTTCTGGAAGAATCTGGAAAGTGGCAGGGAAGGCTCATAGGTCTTCCGTTCTACAACAACACGATGCTCTTCTACTACAGAAAAGATCTCTTCGAAGATCCGAAGATAAAACAGGCGTTCAAAGAAAAGTACGGTAGAGAGCTCACACTGCCGACAACCTGGGAGGAAGTGGTAGAGATAGCACAGTTTTTCACCAAGAAATACAACAAGAACTCTCCTACCGAATACGGAATCGCTCTCATGTTCCCAAGAACGCACACTCTTTTCTACATGTACTTGCTGTTCTTTGGAGAGTACAGAAACGCTCCTCTTGGCATCATGAGGCACGGAACCGCCGATCTTGAGTACGGAGAGTACTTCACCGCCGACCACAAACCTGCCTTCAACAGCGAAGAAGGATTGAAAGCCCTCGAGATGATGAAGAAACTCATGCCCTACAGCCCAGATCCGCTCGGTTCTGACTACGGTGAAACGATCGAATACTTCAACCAGGGGCTCGTTGCTATGGTACCCCAGTGGACAGGACCGTACTTGATCTTTAAAAACACGCTTGGAGAAGATAAAGTTGGAATCATTCCTATGCCAGGGCGTTCTGTGAGCGGTCAGTGGGCACTCGGTATCAACAAGTTCATACCCGAAGAAAAGAAGATAGCAGCGTTCAAGTTCATCGTCTTTGCTACCAGCAAATGGGCAGACAAGAACAAATTCTTAAGATTTGCAGTCGCACCGGCCAGGATCTCAACCCTCAAGGATCCAGAAGTGAGAGCAGCCGATCCCAGAGTGCCAGCCCTTGAGGTGACGTACGTCACGCAGACTCACAGACCAAGGATTCCGGAAGAACCAAGACTCGAAGACATCACCGTTGAAACCTTCTCCAAGATCCTCTCCGGAGAACTTCCACTCTCCATGGAAACGTTGAACGATCTTGCAAAGAAGTGGGAAGAGATTCTCGGAAAATAAGGAGGTGAAGAGGGGGCTTCTGCCCCCTTTCCATATGAAACGAAGAATCGTTCCCTGGTTGATGGTCCTTCCTGTTCTTGCTCTCTTTCTTGCGATGACGATATATCCCTTTGGTTTCATGATCTGGGCTTCTTTCAGGGATTACGACCTGTCAAAAAGTGCCGAGACACATTTCATTGGCCTTTCGAATTATTTTCAGATTTTCAGAGATTCAACAGCCATCGAATCTATGAAATTCACTGTCAAACTACTTGCAATCGCTGTTCCACTGGAATTGGTTCTTGGAGTTCTCATTGCTTTTTTGATAAGAGGAGTCAAAGGAGAAAAAATCATCAGATCCTCTCTTCTCATTCCCATGATGATTCCACCAGCCGTTTCCGGTGTTGCCTGGAAAATGCTCTACAACTTCGCGTTTGGACCAGTGAATTGGTTTCTTTCTTTCTTCGGTGTTCCCAAGATCTCGTGGCTCGGTGATCCATTCTACGCGCAACTTGGAATCATAATAATAGACATCTGGCAGTGGACTCCTTTCATCTTCCTCATGATCTATGCTGGTCTTCAATCCATCCCTCAGGATCTCATCGATGCAGCCCGCGTGGATGGTGCTGACTGGGGAAAGGTATTTCTTCATGTGGAGTTTCCCCTTCTAAGGCCTTTGATTCTTGTTGCTCTTGTCCTGAGGATCATCGACTGCCTGAAAACCTTCGATATCGTCTTCATGACCACCTGGGGTGGTCCAGGTTCTGCAACCCACACCTACAGTTTTTACATCTACAAGATTGGGATCTCGTTTGGATGGAACATCGGCTATGCGTCAGCGCTGAGTGTGTTGCTTTTGATCGTAGCCATAGTCCTTGTGAACGTGGTCTTCAGACTTGTGAGGATGAGGCAGCAGTTGGGATTCGGGGGTGAAGAATGATGAAGAAAATCCTTAAAGTTGTAAGATACATCCTCGTTGTTGTTTGTCTGATATTCTTCCTGTTTCCTGTGTACTGGCTTGTTATCACGGCCTTCAAGTCTTCGAACGAGTGGTTCACCATGCCGCCGAAGTTCTTTCCGACAAGGCCCACCCTTTCCAACTTTTTTGGAGCAAAGGAAACGGAGGTGTTCGGTGGTACGACAGGCTCCATTGAGAACATCTTTCCATACCTTAGAAACAGTATCGTTGTCGGTGTTTCCGTGGCCCTCATAGGAACGGTGATCAGTGCCCTTGCTGCTTACGCTATAGCACGCTACAAAGTGGGAGGTCCATTCCTTGCGGAGTGGATCATTTCCATCAGGATGCTACCGCCCATCGTTTCTGCCGTTCCGCTGTACGTGATATTCACAAAGCTGAGACTCATAAACACCTGGTGGGCGCTCATACTTTCCCATCTTGTCATAGTGGTACCCCTTGGTGTGTGGCTTCTCATAAGCTTCTTCAGGGAGATTCCAAGAGAGATAGATGAAGCGGCCTATGTAGACGGTGCCACTCCTTTTCAAGCCTTCTTCTACGTGGTCCTTCCTTTGAGTGCTCCTGGACTTGCGGCGGTTGCCGTTCTCTCACTCATACAGAGCTGGGGAGAGTTCCTCTTAGCCTTGGTTTTAACGAACGACGCACGTGCTCAAACACTTCCCATCTTCCTTGGAAGGTACATCACGGGATGGAGAGTCGCATGGGGACCACTCTCCGCCGCCGGAATAGTCACAATGCTTCCGGTTGTGTTATTCGCCATCATCGCTCAGAGATATCTCATCAGAGGACTCACCTTCGGAGCGGTGAAAGGATAAAAGGCAAAGGAGGTTTGCTCATGTCTAAGATCATCAACGTTTCCAAAAGTCCTTATGCAAAACTCAAAACAGTACCTGTTGGTTCTGTGAGGGTAAATGGATTCATGGGTAAATATTTTGAAACCCTCGTCAACGTCACTCTTCCTACTCAATACGATCTTCTAGAAAGCACAGGAAGACTGGATAACTTCAGGATCGCCTCTGGAAAGATGAAAGGTTCTTACAGAACACTCTTTCCCTTCGATGATACAGATGTTTACAAATGGTCTGAAGCAGTCTCTTTTGCTTTGGCGAACAGAGAAATACCAGAACTGGAGAGGATCCTTGACAGCGTGATAGAAGAGGTAAAAGCAGCACAGGATGAAGACGGCTACCTTGGAACATACCTTTCTGGAGAAAGGAAGAAAGAACGTTGGACGAACCTTGCATGGAACCACGAACTCTACAACGCAGGACACCTGATTCAGGCTGCCGTTGCACACAAAAGGGTAACCAGTAAAGACACACTCTTCAATGCAGCAAAGAGGTTTGCAGATCATATCTACAACACCTTTGGACCTGGAAAGAAGGAAGGAGCACCAGGGCATCCCGAAGTGGAAATGGCACTCGTTGAACTCTACAGGGAGACGGGAGAGAGGAAATATCTGGATCTTGCAAAATACTTCATCTACGCACGTGGAAAAGGGCTCGCCAGTGTACCAAGAAATCCTGGGCCGGAATACTTCATCGATCATAAACCCTTTGTAGAACTGGAAGAGATCACGGGACACGCTGTGAGAGCACTCTATCTTTGCGCTGGTGCCGCCGATCTTTATCTTGAGACAGGTGACAAGAAGATCTGGCAGGCTCTCAACAGGCTCTGGGAAAATTTTGTGACAAAGAAGATGTACATCACAGGGGGTGCTGGTTCAAGGCACGATTGGGAGTCTTTCGGTGAAGAGTACGAACTTTCGAACAAAAGATCGTACGCTGAATCTTGTGCATCGATAGCCAATTTTATGTGGAACTTCAGGATGCTTCTTGCAACAGGCGATGGAAAATTTGCAGATGTGATGGAACAGGTTCTCTACAACGGGCTTCTCTCAGGAATATCCCTCGATGGGAAACATTACTTTTATTTCAATCCACTGGAAGATTTCGGAAGAACAAGAAGACAAAAATGGTTCGACTGTGCATGCTGCCCTCCAAACCTTGCAAGATTCATCGCATCTTTCCCGGGGTACATGTACACCACATCAAGCGATGGAGTGCAGGTCCATCTGTACGAAAAAAGCACAGCAGCGGTGGATTTCAAAGGATCGACCGTGAAGATAGAACAGGAAACGGACTATCCCTGGAGTGGTGAGATAGTTTTAACTATCGAGACCGATATTGAAGAACCATTCTCCGTGCATCTCAGGATCCCTTCCTGGGCAGATGACTTCACTTTGAGGGTGGATGGTAAGGCGCTGGATCTTGAACCGCAGAATGGCTACGTGAAGTTGAGTCGAAATTGGAAAGGAACACACAGGGTAGAACTGTTGCTTCCTATGAAACCAGAACTTCTTGAAGCACATCCGTTTGTGAGGGACGATCTTGGGAAGGTCGCTGTGAGAAGAGGTCCTGTCGTCTACTGTGTCGAACAGGTAGACAATCCTGACTTCCACGTATGGACACTCGTGGTGGATTCGATGGATTTGAGAGAAGAAAAAGGAGAGATACTCGACAGAAAAGCGGTGTTTCTCAAGGGAAAAGGAAGAGCGCTGAGCATTTCTGAATGGGAAGGGAAATTGTACAGAAAGATCTCTGAGCCCAAGGAAAGAGAGGTAGAATTCACCCTTGTTCCCTATCACATGTGGGCAAACAGAAAGCCCGGTGCTATGGCGGTGTGGTTGTTGAGAAAGGTTTAAGGCATCAATATTTCTGGAGGGGGTGTTAACTTATGAAAAGGTTGATTGTGCTTTTAGGTTTACTGGTAGGACTTGTTTTGATGGGATTGGCGGATGAAACCATCGTTATTCGTTACGCTCACTGGAATGCCCTACCACCAGATCCATACAATTATGTGAAGGCTTTTGAAGAAAAGTATCCTAATATCAAGGTAGAGTTCATACAGATACCCGAAGCTGAGTACTCTCAAAAGCTCAGAACCATGGCGCTCGCAGGAAATGCTCCCGATGTTCTTTGCTTGTGGGAGGCAGATCTTGCGGATTTTGCCAGAGCAGGGTGGATAATACCTCTTGATGAGTACGTTAAACAAAGCAAGGAATTGAGCTTGGATGACTTCATTCCAGCAGTTAAAAAGTTGATGGAACTACAAGGACATCTTTACGGTCTGCCATGGTGTTTTGCGACTGAGATAATGTACTACAACAAAGATCTGTTCGATAAAGCAGGCGTGCCGTATCCAAATGAGAACTGGACGTGGAAAGATTTCGAAGAAGCTGCGAAAAAGTTAATAGTTATAAAAGACGGGAAAGTTGTTCAATACGGTTGTGATGCGTTGAGTTTCCAAGGCCTGTGGTACTCGCTGATAGGCACATTCGGGGATAAAATAGTAGACGAGCAAGGAAGATTTGCCATCGGAGAAGGAGCCAGAAAGTTCTTGAATTGGTGGTACGATTTAACGAACAAATACAAAGTAGTAGCATCACCTCAAATTTCTACATCGGGTGTTGTATCCGCTGATCTTTTCATGGCCGGGAAAGCTGCGATGGCCTTCAATGGAAGTTGGATGACATCTGTTTACAAGGACATAACGGACTTCAGCTGGGACGTAGCTCCTATTCCTAAGGGTGTAAGGCAATATTCAACTCTTCATACCGGTTTCTTTGCCATCAATGCTAAAAGCAAAGTAAAAGATGCCGCGTGGAAGTTCATAGAGTTTTGCATGAGTGAAGAAGGGCAGAAACTGATCAATACAGCGTACAGTAATCCATCGGCTCGCCTTTCCATTCTTAAGAAGGGTTACTACAAGGTGGAAGGACCGAAAGGACCTAGAAACTGGAGTGCTATAGAGAAGACGGCAGAATTTGCCGAATGGGGCTACACGTTGTTACCTCCTGGTTTGACCTTTGATCTCGTGAAAGATTTCAACGCTGCTATTCTTGGCCAAATATCCGTTGATGACGTTATCAAGAGAGCAATAGAAAAAGCAAAAGACATCCTGGGTGAGGATAGGGTAGTGGTCCAGTAAATGACCTGCGGGGGCGTCTGCCCCCGATTTGAAAACGTCACTCACGTTACACCAAGGAGGTATACCATGGGAAAAAGAAAAAACGTTATAGCCTATCTTTTTGTGTCTCCATGGATCATAGGTTTCATTCTTTTCACTGGAGGACCTATTTTAGCAGTTATCCTCCTCAGCTTCTGTAAATGGGATTTAATAGCACCTCCAAGGTGGGTTGGTTTAGAGAACTATATCAAGATGTTTCGGAGTGAATCAGAATTCTGGATGGTCCTTAAATTCACACTTTTCTATACGTTACTCTCCGTCATTGTGTCTGTTGGTTGGGCACTCTTTACCGCTCTCCTTTTGAATCAAAAAGTGAAAGGAGTCAGAGTATTCAGTTTCTTCTATTTCGTGCCTGCCGTAGTACCGATGATTGCTTTAACTTTCGCGTTTCAGTTGATTTTCAACAAAGAATTGGGAGTGGTGAATTATCTGTTAACATTAATAAGGATTAGAAATACACCAAACTGGTTGATGGATCCAAATTATGTAACGTGGTTAGTTGCTGTTCTCAACATCTATACTTTCTACACGGGTCAGATGATGCTCATATTTGACAGTGCTTTGAAAGAGGTTCCCAAAGAACTCTACGAAGCGGCAGAGATAGATGGTGCAGGACCTTTAACAAGATTCTTTAGGATCACGTTACCAACGATATCTCCTATCCTCCTTTTCAACCTAGTTACTGCTACGATAAATTCTTTGAGTGCTTCATTCACCCTCATATATCCCCTCACAGGTGGTGGACCGGGGAAGGTCACTCAAGCGATAAGTTTGGATATATACTACAACGCCTTTAAAACTTTCAGATTGGGTTACGCGAGTGCGGAAGCAGTAATACTATTCTGTATTTCCGCGGTAGTGTCTTTATTGATGTTCATTTTGTCGAAAAAATGGGTCTACTACGAAGTCTAATGGGGAGGAATTTACAACATGAAGAGAAGAATGATTGGTTTCCAATATGCTTTGATGATAATTGTTGCTATTATCATGTTCTTTCCTATACTATGGATAATCAGTTCTTCTTTTAAACCGCTTATAGAATTCAGTTCTTATCCTCCAAGGTTGTTTGCCAAAACTTTCACTTTAAAGAATTACCAAGAGGTTCTCACTAACAGTAAGCTTCCTATTTATTTACGAAATACTTTGATACTTATGCTGGGTAATACTGTTGGCACTCTTCTCTCAAGTTCTTTGGTTGCTTATCCCTTGGCACGAATGGATTTTAGAGGAAAGAAATTGATATTTGCTTTGATACTTGCTACCATGATGGTTCCGAGTTATGTCACGATAGTTCCCCAGTACATCCTGTTCAGGTATCTCGGGTGGCTTGATTCTTTCTTACCAATAATAGTTCCTGCCTTTTTTGCTTACCCTTACAACGTATTTCTTTTCAGGCAGTTTTATAGAACAATTCCTCGTGAACTGGACGAAGCAGCCAAGATCGATGGATGTAATGAATGGCAAATTTTCTGGAAGATAATAGTTCCCATTTCCAAACCCATCTTTATAACCATAGGTGTTCTTTCCTCGATATATTGGTGGAACGAGTTCTTCGTTCCCATGGTTTTCATCAATTCAGAGGAATTGAAACCGTTGAGTGTTGGTATATACAGTTTTTCGAGAACAACCTTCATCGTCCGCTGGGACCTAATAATGGCGATGGCGACGATCATGATAATACCACCCATGATACTTTTCTTGCTAGCACGCGAGTACATAACCGCAGGAATAAAGACAACGGGTTTGAAGTAGAACTTGAAGCCTCCAAGAAGGGCTCTAAAAATAGAAAGAAGGCCCCGGTTCCGGGGCCTTTTCGTTGTCTCTTATTTTCCCTGTTCATACAATGCCTTTACTTCTTCCACCGTCAGTGGTCTATCGTAGATCCTGAGTTCATCCATCATTCCTTTGAATGGTGGATCCCAGAAGTTCACCCCCAGTGAAAACACCCCTCCTGGACCCACAGAGAACACATCTGGTACCAATCCATCAGGGTTAGGTTGACCATTGATCTGTATCTTGAGGGGGACTTCTTTTCCATCGATGAACAAACGTGCTTTTCCTTTGTCTACAACTATCACAACGTGGTACCATTTGTCTTTCTCAAGATTGAACGGAGGTATTCCATCAAACCATATGTCTTTTCTATCGTTTCTGGCCCACAGGAGAGTGCCGTTGTTCCAGCCATATGGTACGAAACTCAACCAGTAGAAGTAGTTTTCTTCATCTATGTAGCATCCAAAGAAAGTGGTTGTATGCTGTGTAAATGCTTCGATTTTGAGCCAGAAAGAAACAGAATAATCGTAGTCGGTTATGAGATCGTTTCCAAGAACCACACCTTTTTTTCCATCGAAAACCAGAGCTTGTCCTACCACTCCCTCGTCGAATTTCGGATTTCCAAGTGCTGGAACGTTTATCCTGTTTCCAACAAGGTATCCTTCCTCGAAATTTTCCGTTCTGTCTTTCAGGTCTCCATCGAATGGATAGTAAGCTATCAGACCCTTATTCAGATCTATAGCTGCCCCCAGCGAGAGTACCCATATTGTTAAAACGATCAGAAAAGGTTTCTTCAGCACAGGAAATCACTTCCTCCCATAATTGTAGAGTGTCTTCACCTCGCCAGGGCCCAGGGCTCTATCATATATTCTGAGTTCATCAAACATCCCATCAAATGGGGCGTCCCAATAGTTAGCTCCAAGTGCGAACACTCCTCCTGGTTTCAAACTGAACACATCCGGTAGTTTGCCCGTCAGGTTTTCCTGACCGTTTATTTGAATCTTCGTGAGAACCTGCTCTCCGTTGATGTAAACTCTGACAATACCGTTCAACACGGAAATTGCCACGTGGTACCATTTTCCAGGTTCAATGTTTTTGCTGAGGATACCATCGTACCATACGTTCTGTGCTTCATCTCTTGCCCAGAGCATCGTACCGTTGTTCCAACAGAAGGGAACAAAACTGATCCAGTGGATTTTCAAATTGGTGTCTATATAGGCTCCGAAGAACGTTGTAGTGAATCTTGTGAGTTTGTTAGCGTATACCCAGAAAGCCACTGTGTAGTCGTAATCTCTTATGAGGTCTTCTGGAAGAAGAAGTCCCCTGCTTCCAGGAAGCTTTACAGCCTGTCCAACAACACCGTCAACGAACGTTATCTGTCCCCTACCAACACTTCCTATGGTTCTACCAGTTTTGACAGCCTCTCCAAAGTGACCGGTTATATCTTTCAGACTCCCGTCGAATGGAAAGTAAGCGATCAGGGAAGGATCGTTGTTTGGATCAAAAGCAAAAACCACGCTGAGCATCACTCCTAAAACGAGCAAAAACAATACCCTTTTCATGTTTCACACCTCCATACTTAAGATATTGAGATCATTCCGTCCTTATTCCCCACACGGACACTCCGTGGTTGGAAAGAGCTGTAAAAACCGTTACCCATCTTTTCTCTGAGTAGTGCCATTGTTTCAAAACGACACCTTTATATACAGAGGTAATGCCTCCTTCGTTGATCTCCAGTGTGATGTAGTACCCTTTCTTTTTCCACTTCCCTTCAACAGCTCCCGTTATTGTTCCATCCTGGTTCAGACGAATTCTCACAGGTTGTTTGATATCACTTGTGATTTCTTTTCCGTGGTTTATGAACTGGTACTCTCCTTCAATCTCTTCGACTGGAAGATCAGACGTTTCACCTGCGTAAGGAAAAGGAGACATGACGAACCATCCATCTTCGTTTAGAAAGATCTGATGAACCCTGAGTTGATACGTTTCGCCTCTTCCAGGGAACCTTGTGTGGAAGAAAATGAAGTACTTACCCGTTTCAGGATCGTAATAAGCGGAGTTATGACCGGGAGAGACGTATCCAAATGCTTTGAAGTCGATGGTAGCGGTTTCACTCAAAGTGAAGTTGCCAACAAGTTTGGCTCCATAGTTGGCAATCACTGTCTTGTTTCCCATACAGTTTTCCATGCTTTTTCCCTCGGGGTCGTAGTACGGGCCATCTGGATTTTTAGATCTTGCAACTCTGATGTTGTATCCTCCTCTGTAATCTAGCCCGCCAAAACTCAAAAAGAGATAGTAATAATCTGTTTCTGGACTGTACAGAACGAAGGGGCCTTCCATGGAACTGTGATTTCCTCCTGCAAGTCTTTTTCCATAGCCCTGACCAGGAAGGGGAAGGCCAGTTTGGGGGTCAAGTTTGAGAATGTAGATTCCTCCAAACCACGATCCATAGACCATCCACAGATTTCCTTCTTTGTCATAGAAAACAGCAGGATCCAGCGCGTTTGGATGCTTTCTGGAATCGTACGGTGTTCCATCTTCACTCGGACCATCCACGGAATAAACCTGACCGGATTTCACGATCACCGCGTAATGTTTATATGGACCTTCTACATTATCAGAGACGGCAATTCCTATAGCAGACCTTGGTGAACCGAAGGTTGAGGCACAGTAGTACATGTAGTACCTTCCATCGGAGAGTTGAATAACCTGGGGCGCCCAGATGTCGTTTCTTGTTCTTGCCCAGCTGAGAGCTTCTTTCAATTCTTCATTTATATTGGGTATTATAGGGTTTCTATTGTGTGCACTCGTACTTATTTGGTCCCAGTGCATTAAGTCCTTCGATTTTGCAACCTGAAGGTGTGTACCAAAGACGTAATAAACGTCGTTTACTTTGATAACCGAAGGATCGTGCACTACCGCCCATCGAAATGTAGGTTGGGTTTCAGCGAAAACGAATCCTAGCAGCATTGTGAAAACGATGGAGAAGGCAAGAAACTTCATTGTTATACCTCCCTGAATGATTTTGTACGTACATATATTATATAGAATGTGACATCCAAACGCAAAATGATAAACAAGAATGAAAAAATGAGAAAATGGCGAATAATTATTTCTAATCGATCATAATTGCCTCTAAAAGAAGATATTTCCAAAAATTCCACCTTGAAATGTTTAAAGGAGGAAGGTTATAATTCAGTTGAGATTTGGTACGTACCTATCTTTGAGTATACTTGAATGGAGGTGAACATTCATGAGGAAATTGTTGGTGTTTCTGAGTATCTTGGTTCTTACCCTTCCACTCATGGCAAAGATCCAGATCACGTTCATGACACCTCTTTCTGGAGCCGATGGGGCGTACATGGATCAGATCATTCAAAAGTTCAACGAAACACATCCTGATATCGAGATCGTTCATCTTGTTGTGGGAAGTTCCTTGGAATACAAGCAGAAGCTTGCTACGGGTATTTCCACGAAATCTGCTCCCCAGGTTCTGTTTATTAGGAAGCATGACATGCCGCTGTTCCTTGATCACTTCAGAACCTTCACAAAAGAAGAGCTCCAACAGTGGGGTATCGATATCGATGATATTTATCCCTCTGTCCTTGAAGGACTTGTAACAAAAGACGGTAAGTATTACGGAATACCAATTGACGTCTGGATTTTCTACATGGCTTACAGGAAAGACAATTTCAAAAAGGCTGGTCTTGATCCAGACCTTCCGCTGAAAGAAGGTCCGCTCAATCAGGAGCAGTTTGTGAACGTTCTTAGGGCTCTTAAAAAGGTTACTCCTGAAGGTTCATACCCGTGGTGTGAGTCTCCGAGCTGGGACTGGGAGTTTGTACATCTTCTGTGGCAATTTGGTGGAGATATTCTGACACCTGATTTCAAGAAACCAGCGTTCAAAGAAGCTGGTATAAAAGTGCTCAAGTTCCTTCAGGAACTTCAAAAAGAGGGATTGTATCCTGATCAGCCAATCGATCCCGGTCCGACTTTCGAATCTGGCGCAGGGTCCATTTTGATAACCGGTATCTGGACGATCAATCCATGGCGTGAATTGTTAGGAGACGACTTTGGTTATGCTCCAGCTCCACAACTTGGTACGGTTAAATCCGTGTTCGGTGGATCGCATGTGATAGCTCTTCCCAAAGTGATGGTGGAAGACGAAGAAACCTTCAATGCTGTGATGACGTGGGTGAAGTACCTGTGGGACCATGCGATCGAATGGTATGCAGCGGGACAAACACCTGCAAGAAAATCCATAGCTCAGAGCGAAGAGTTCAAGGAGAAATTCCCACACCTGTACGTTGCGGCTCAGCAGGTATCTTATGTTAAAACCTTCCAGATGTTCCCGTACATAGCCGAGATCCTTGCCGAGATAGTGCCATATATTGAAGAAGTGCTTATCAACAAGAGTATGACACCTGAAGAAGCAATGGAGGAAGCAGAAATAGTTGCTCAGGAAATAATCGACGACTACTGGGCAACTGTTGGAGAGTAAGTGGTGGAGGGATAAAATGACAATGACTGAAAAAAGAGAGGTACTCACAGAGAAGCAAATGAAGAAAATGAAATTAAAACGTGTTTTGAAAAGAGAATTGGGAGCGTGGGGGTTTCTGCTCCCCCACTTCTTTTTCTTCGTCCTTTTCATCGTTATTCCAGTTGTTTACGGTTTTATAATGAGTTTCTACAGATGGAGTCTACTGGGAACAACTCGATTCATAGGATTAGACAATTACGTGAGAATCTGGAACGATTCTAGGTTCTGGCAGTCGGTCAAAAACACTGTAATGTTTGCGATCATCAGTATACCACTCGTCATGGGGGTTTCTATGATATTTGCGCTTCTTCTAAAGGAAAAATGGTACGGCAAGTTGTGGCTTCTTGTTGCTTTCGTTTCACCGACATTTTTCAGTTCAGTTGGTGTTTTGACAACATGGAGGTGGATCTTTTCATCCGCTCCGAATGGTCTTTTGAATTACTATCTAACCAAGATAGGTCTTCTCAAACAACCAATTTCGTGGTTCGAAACATCAGCCCGTGCATGGGCATGTATCATTGGTGTTACCATCTGGTGGATCATTGGTTTTAGTGTCTTGCTCTATCTTGGAGCTCTTCAGAGGATTCCTCCTGAACAATACGAAGCGGCAAAGATCGATGGAGCAGGGCCATGGGCACGTTTCATCTACATAACACTTCCGTGGATGAGAAATGTTCTATTTTTCGATGTTGTGAGACAGGTTCTTCTGGCTTTCGGTTTGTTTGACCAGGTGTACTTCTTTACTGGTGGAGGACCGGCAGGTAGTACAAGAACCATGGTTTATTACCTCTACATGGTGGGTTTTGAAAGACAGCAGCTTGGGCGTGCCGCTGCTATTTCCTGGTACATGTTCATCATTATTTTCGGTTTTGCACTCATAAACCTTTTCATTTTGACCAGATCGATCCGTGGAGCGGAGGGAGAATAAGATGTCGAAAAGAAAAGGAAAAATAATGAGGGTTGTCATTTCTGTAGCATTGTGGCTTTTTGCAGCTCTCTGGTATGTTCCCATCTTTTGGATGTTCTCCACATCTTTGAAAGAATCAATTACGGCAACTTCTGAGTATCCCCCAAAATGGATACCAGACAATCCTACACTGGACAACTACAAAAGAATCTTCGCACCTGCAAGTGGTATCAGTGTTTCGAGGGGAATAGTTAACAGTTTGATCGTTTCCATACTTGGAACAATAGCAGGACTTGTTGTAGCAATTCCAGCGGCCTATGCACTCTCCAGGTTGAAGTTCAAGGGGAAAAAAGCTGTATTTTGGAGTTATGTAGCAGTTTTGGCCTTTCCTGGAATCATCTTCTTGATACCTCACTATTTCATCATCTATCGTTTAGGCCTCATGGATACGTTGGCTGCTCTTATTCTTCCGGGTCTTGGGGGGACTTTTGGGGTCTTTCTTCTAAGACAGTATATGCTCGGTATACCCAGAGAGTTAGAGGATGCTGCCTGGATAGATGGTTGTTCAAAACTCAGGTTTCTTGTGACCATAGTGATACCCTATATCAGGCCTGCTTTGATCGTTCTGGGATTGATGTCTTTTCTAGGATATTGGAACAGTTTTCTCTGGCCTCTCCTTGTTCTATCCTCACCTGAAAAGTTCACCCTTCCAATAGCTCTTGTGCGATTCAATGCAGGATGGGGAGATCCTTACAGAGGAATAGGAACGCTCATGGCCGGTGCTTTCATTTCCGTAGCACCCGTTCTTGTGATATTCATCGTCTTCAGGAAGTATCTCATGCAAGGAATCTACCTGGGATCCGTTGGAAAAGAGTGATCTGTGAGGTGGGAAGATGAAAAAGTTTGTCTTTATTCTGCTTCTTTTGGTTTCAATATCTCTTCTTGGGGAAGTCCAGCATGTTCTGACAATCGACTTTTCTCAGCAGGGACCAAGAATTCCAGAAACGCTCCATGGAATATTCTTCGAGGACATAAATCACGCAGTCGATGGTGGACTTTACGTGGAACTTGTAAGAAATAGATCGTTCGAACAAGAAACTAGAAGGTATGAGGGGTGGAGGGTCGAAAGAGGAGATTTTGTGAGATCTTCAATAGAAGAAACATATCCTCTCAACGAAAACAACACTCGTTACCTTGAGATGAGATTTTCCGAAACCGATAGAGCAACTCTCACGAATCTGGGCTACGGTGGAATCGCAGTGTTTCAAGGTCAGGAATACACTTTCTCCACTTATCTCAGTGGAGGTTTCTCTGGAACGATCACGGTGATGATCGTTGACGATGATGAAATTCTTGCTTCAGGAAGAATCTTGCTTCAACAACCTGTTGGTGACTGGAAAAAATACACGTTGGACCTTGTTCCCACAAAGACATCCACCAACTCGGAACTTTCGATCGTTATTCTGGGTAAGGGAATTCTCAGAATCGATATGGTCTCTCTGATGCCGAAAGACAACTGGAACGGTATGAGAAAAGACCTTGTAAAGATGATTGAAGAGTTGAAACCGGGTTTCATGAGGTTTCCAGGTGGATGTTTGGTTCAGGGAAATACTTTGGAGAATGCCTACCGATGGAAGGAGAGTATCGGACCGATTGAGCAAAGAAAAACGAAATGGAATTTCTGGGGATACTATCAAACACTTGGCATCGGCTTTTACGAATATCTCCTCCTCTGCGAAAAACTGGGAGCAGAACCTGTTCCCATATTCAATCCTGGAATATCTTTTCAGATAGAATCTCCAGAATACGCTTCTGAAGAGGAACTTAAAGAATGGATACAGGATGTTCTGGACTTCCTCGAGTTTGCCAACGGTGCAACAGACACGTACTGGGGTGGAGTTAGAGCATCTCTTGGACATCCAGAACCTTTCAACGTGAAATACATCGGTGTTGGTAACGAAAACTGGGGCCCAAGGTACTGGGAGAATTTCGAAAGGTTCAGAAGAGCGATCAAAGAAAAATATCCCAACGTGAAGATCATTTTCAGTGGCCCGCCGTCTTATGAAGGAACCGACTTCAGACAGGCGTGGCGCTGGGCAAGGGAAAACAACGTGGAGATCTTCGACGAGCACATCTACGCCTCCCCGGAGTGGATGCTGGCGAACACCGACAGATACGACAAATACGATAGAAACGGTCCAAAGGTGATGCTCGGAGAGTATGCAGCGCATACAGATAGAAGAAGGAACAACTGGCAGGCGGCACTCGCTGAGGCAGCTTTTCTTACGGGTGTTGAAAGAAATTCCGATGTTGTTATAATGGCTTCTTACGCTCCTTTGTTCAACAGGGTGGGTTGGTCACAATGGGTACCAGATTTGATATGGTTCGATAACTACAGAGTCTTTGGCACACCGAGTTACTACGTTCAGAAGATCTTCGCTGAAAACAAAGGTGATGTGGTGGTTTACTCTGAGCTCACCAACGAAGAGTACAGGATGTTCGGCTATAGATACAAGTATCTCTACCAGGTGGTGACGTACGATGAAAAATCCCAAGAACTGATTATAAAAATTGTCAACCCTTGGTCGGAGGATAGATCTGTGAGAGTAGATGTTCGGGGGATAACTCTCGATGGGACTGGAAAAGAGATAACATTAAAAGGCGATCCAAAAGATGAAAACAACTTTGATGAACTCAGAATTGTTCCAGAAGAAAAAATAATAACCGGTCTCAAAAATTCCTTCGAATACACCTTCAAAGCCCATTCGGTGACCGTCTTGAAACTGAAGGTGGAAGAATGAGGTGGATTGTGATGATTCTTTGTTTCTCCACATTAGTTCTGGGAAACGAATTTGTCTTCGATCTCTCTTGGACTAGCGGACCTCTTGGTCTTGGAGCAGTGGGTGCTCACTACGCTCTATCTGAACCGGACGTTCCATCCGTTATCTCGCTGATCCCCATAAAGGTGAAAACGGTGAACCAGAAACCACCAAAAGGGCTCCAGCATCCCGGTGCCGATGCTTTCAGGGTTATGGAAAGTTTTGTAAAGGCAGGAGGGAGTTATCTTCAGGTTTATCTTCAGGATATCTATCTACACTGGCCATACGAAAAGAATCCAGATAACAACAGAGACTACGTTCCAGATGACTATCTAGAGAAGGTGAGAAAGTCTGTTCAGATCATGGAAACTCTGCCCTACAAAGACAGAATCGTCTACGTTCCCTTCAACGAGCCCGATGCGATCTGGTACGGAGGGTTGTTCTGGTCCACCAAGAGGATGAAAGAGTTTTTCACAGCATGGAAGACTGTCTACAATGAAATAAAAAAGATCGCGCCGGACGCGAAAATAGCAGGACCGAACACGACCACCTACAATCCAAGGTTCTTGAAGAAATTCCTTGAATTCTGTTTGCAAGAAAACTGTCTACCCGATCTGATAACCTGGCATGAACTGAATCTCATGGACGTAGAAGCAGGTCATGCCTACTACCAGAATTTCCGAAAGATCGAAGAAGAACTAGGAATAGGACCACTACCAATCTGTATCAATGAGTACGCTCTAGGAAAAGAACTCTCTGTTCCTGGAAGACTCGTAAAATGGCTTGCCAGGCTGGAACAATCGAGAACAGATGGATGCCTTGCGTACTGGCATGCTGCGGGGAACTTCTCTGGACTTGTTGAAGGAAACGTTCCAAACGGTGCGTGGTGGTTGTTCAGAGAATATGTGAACATGTCAGGAGAACTTGTTGCAGCGTCACCGAGTTATATGTCTGTTTCTACACTGGCTGTGTACGATCGAGATAGAAAGGCACTGAAGGTTCTTCTTGGTGGAGACGATCAAAAAGAATGCACTCTCACGTTCAAAAACGTTCCTTTTGAAAAAGAAGCCTACTACGAAGTCTGGGAAATCGAGTGGTCTGGTTATACGGGAATTTATACTTCTCCAGATCTTCTGTTAAAAGGCATCACAAAAGTTCAAGATGGTGTGTTATCTCTTACATTGCGCGATTTGAGTGAGATGTCTGCTTATCTTGTGATTGTGAAAGAAAATGAGGACAATCGATCTGTGTATCAACCCGTGTGGAAGTGGAGAAAAGAAGCAGAAGAAACTATCCTTGAAAACTGCACAGTGGAAATCCACGGAGGTGGAAACAACCCGCCTTACTCCGGAGAAAAGATTGTGTTCCTTGACAATCCAAAGAGTACTCTTTCTTTCGATGTTGAGGTGCCAGAAAGTGGTCAGTATCTTCTTGAGATATGGTACGTAAATGGAAGCAAAAAAACGGTGGAGTATGGAATGACGATCGACAACAAAGCTTTTGAGTTGGTTTTCCCACCCACGTTATCTGGTAGTTATGTCGGAAAGACAGAAATGACGATCCATCTTGAGAAAGGAGCGCACGCTATAGAGATATTCAAGAAAGACAACTCACCGAGTGTCGGCATAGATCGCGTAGGTTTGAGAATCTATTCAGGAGAAAAGAAGATTTTGATAGGAGACCATTTGGTGTCAACGGATGGTGTTTTCGACGGCAATAAAACCGTCCTGGAAAAAGGCAAAGAACTTGAGTTCTTTGTTGTTGTGAAGGAAGACGGTTATTATTCAGTGAAGATGAATGGAGAAAATCTTAATCAATTTGAACTAGTAATCAACCGATCCGCAAGGAGGCATGTAACTGGCAATCAGTTCACCGTGTTCCTTCAGAAGGGAGTGAATCTGATAAAATTGAAGAACTTTTCCGAAAAAGCGATAGTACTGAATTCTGCTGAACTGATGAAGACGGATATCGACATTGGAACCTACGAAACGGAAGAAGGAAATCTTGCAGGAAACGTCCGGGTAGAAAGATCGGACTTTGCTTCATCTGGAAAATTCGTCACCGGGATAGGAAGAGGAAAAGAAAACGCTCTTGAGATGAGGTTCTCTGTACCCAAGGATGGTTATTACTCCTTTGTGATTCGCTACAGCAACGAAGAGACACTGGGAACTCACGCTTACAACCTCAACGTGGTTGATAGATACTGCAAACTGATCATCGATGGAGAAGAAAAAGATCTCTTTTTCAGGTACACAGGCGGAATTGATGGTTTTTCCACAAATGTTCTTTACCTTTATCTGAAAGAAGGAGAGCACACCATAAGATTTGAAAATCCAAACACTGAGGTTTCACCAGCAACTGTTTCTGTATTTGGACCAAATGTTGACTGTGTTTCAATAACACCAACCTTTATGGAGTGAGGAGGGAAAGGAGTATGTCCTACAAGATCATTGTTGATCCAAAGAAAGTAGTCAAGCCGATCAGCAGGCACATCTACGGTCATTTCACGGAGCATTTGGGAAGATGTATCTATGGAGGAATCTACGAAGAAGGTTCACCGCTCTCCGATGAGAGGGGTTTTAGAAAAGACGTTTTAGAAGCGGTGAAGAAGATAAAAGTTCCGAACTTGAGATGGCCAGGTGGAAACTTCGCATCGAACTACCACTGGGAAGATGGTATCGGTCCCAAGGACGAAAGACCTGTCAGGTTCGATCTTGCGTGGCAACAAGAAGAACCAAACAGGTTCGGAACGGATGAGTTCATCGAGTACTGTCGTGAGATAGGAGCAGAGCCCTACATATGTATCAACATGGGAACTGGAACACTCGATGAGGCCCTTCACTGGCTCGAGTACTGTAACGGAAAGGGTAACACCTACTACGCCCAACTCAGAAGAAAATATGGTCACCCAGAGCCCTACAACGTGAAGTTCTGGGGAATAGGAAACGAGATGTGGGGAGAGTGGCAGGTAGGTCACATGACGGCAGATGAGTATGCAAGAGCAGCCAAAGAATACACCAAGTGGATGAAAGTGTTCGATCCGACCATCAAGGCTATCGCCGTTGGTTGTGATGATCCTATCTGGAATTTGAAGGTTCTTCAAGAGGCGGGTGACGTTATCGATTACATTTCCTATCACTTCTACACGGGATCTGACGACTATTACGAGACCGTTTCTACCGTTTATCTTCTCAAGGAAAGACTCATCGGGGTGAAGAAACTCATCGACACGGTTGAGGTTGCAAGAAAAAGGGGAGTGAAGATCGCTCTGGACGAGTGGAACGTGTGGTACAGAGTATCTGACAACAAGCTCGAAGAACCTTACGATCTCAAAGATGGCATCTTCGCGTGTGGAGTTCTTGTGCTTCTTCAGAAGATGAGTGACATTGTGCCGCTTGCCAATCTTGCTCAACTTGTGAACGCACTCGGAGCCATACACACCGAAAAGGATGGTCTCGTTCTCACACCTGTCTACAAGGCCTTCGAACTCATCGTGAATCACTCCGGAGAAAAACTCGTCAAGACCCACGTTGAATCGGAGACTTACAGCATAGAAGGTGTCATGTTCATCAACAAGATGCCCTTCTCTGTGGAGAACGCTCCTTTCCTAGATGCCGCTGCCTCCATCTCAGAAGATGGCAAGAAACTCTTCATAGCTGTTTTGAACTACAAAAAAGAGGACGCATTGAAGGTACCGATCAGAGTCGAAGGTTTGGGACAAAAGAAGGCGACAGTCTACACACTCACAGGACCGGATGTGAACGCAAGGAACACCATGGAAAATCCCAACGTTGTTGACATTACCTCTGAAACCATCACCGTCGACACTGAGTTTGAATATACCTTTAAACCTTTCTCTTGCAGTGTGATCGAGGTAGAATTGGAGTAAAGAAAACCACTTTCAGGGGGAGAAAAGGATGGACTATCTTATGTGCCACATTGAAAAGGAGTTCTTCGGAACAACATTTGAAGGGATTCCTATTTATCAGTATACACTCGTAAACAAAAACGGCGCGATGGTGAAGATCATCACCTATGGTGCTATAGTGAGAGAACTCTGGGTGCCAGGCCGCTCTGGCACCCTTTTCGATGTCGTATTGGGATTCGACTCTCTTCAAGAGTATGAAGAAAAAAACGCGAGTTATTTCTTCGGAGCGATCGTGGGAAGGTACGCAAACAGAATAGCAGGTGGAAGTTTCAAGATCGATGGTGTGACCTATCAACTTGCTTTGAACGATGGTGATCGCCCCAATGCACTCCACGGTGGTGTGAAAGGGTTTTATACTAGGGTTTTCAAAGCTATTCCTATGAAGACACCCAAAGGGCCCTCTCTCGTTCTGAAGTATCTGAGTCACGATGGTGAGGAGGGCTATCCTGGAAATCTGGATGTCACCGTTATCTACACTCTCACAAACGAAAACGAGTTGAAGATAGAATACCGTGCCACAACGGATAAACCCACCGTTGTGAATCTCACACACCATTCCTACTTCAATCTCTCAGGTGATGGAACAATACTAGATCATGAAATCATGATAAATGCCGATCACTACACTCCGGTCGACGAGAACCTCATACCAACAGGAGAAATATCGTCGGTTGAGGGAACCCCTTACGACCTGAGGTCTTTCAAAAGATTGGAAGATGCTATCGAACCACTGAAAGATACTCCAACCAGGGGATTCGATATAAACTACGTTCTGAACGGCAAGGATGGTGAATTGAAGCTTGCAGCGGTTTTGAAGAGCAAAAAAACCAGCGTAAGGATGGAAGTCTATACGACGGAACCTGGGCTCCAATTTTACACGGGAAATTTCCTTGATGTAAAAGGAAAGGGTGGAAAATACTACAGTCCTTACTCTGGTTTGTGTTTGGAGGCGCAGCACTTTCCTGACTCTCCGAATCATTCGAATTTCCCAAGTACCATTTTGAGGCCCGGGGAAGAATATAGACAGATTACTGTTTACAAGTTCTCGATGGAGGGTTGAAATTGGAAGGTTGAAAAAGATAAGAGTTTTTCTATACGAAAAATTTTGACTGTACGTTTACCCATAAAGGAGGTAAAAACTATGTACGAAAAAGAGCGAAAAGAACTCTACGATGCCCACATGATACTGGAAAAATACGGTCTTGTTGCTTACACGAGTGGAAACGTCAGTGTGAGGATAGGTGATCACGTGTTGATAAAACCCTCCGGTGTTCCCTACACCGTTTTGAAACCAGAAGATTTCGTCGTGGTAGACCTGGAAGGAAACGTGGTGGAAGGTGAGAAAAAACCATCTGTCGACACTGCAACACATCTTTATCTGTACAAACACCTGGACTGGGCAAAATCTGTGATCCATACCCACTCCACCTTCGCCATGGTGTGGGCGATTCTGGAAAAAACCATCCCCGTTCTTTGCACAGCCCACGCGGATGTGTTCGGAGAGGAGATTCCGCTGACAGAGTACGCTCCCGTTGGATCTGAAGCGATAGGAAAAGCAGTACTGAAGGTGATCGGAAAATCCGGTGCTGTTCTTCTCAGAAAACACGGTGTAATGGTCGTGGGGACCTCCGTGGAGGACGCTGTGAAGAAGGCCATCTTTCTGGAAGAGGTTGCAAAAGCGGCTTACTTTGCAACACTTGCAGGAAAACCAGAACCTCTACCACCTGAAGAGGTCGATCGTCTTTACAATCAGTATCACACCAAATACGGGCAGAAGTGAGGGGGGAGAACATGTACCTCATCGGAAGTGATATAGGAACACAGGGGACAAAGTCTGTTATCGTGAACGAAAAAGGAGAAGTACTCGCGGAAGCCTTTAAAGAATATGAAGTGATCACCCCAAAACCGAACTGGGCTGAGCAGTGGCCGGATGTGTGGGTGAAAGCGGTCTTCGAAACGGTAAAGGAGGTAGTGGAAAAATCCGGAGTCCCAAAAAAGGAGATCGCCGGGATCGCAATAAGTGGACTCTACGGTGGATCTGGAATACCTGTCGACAAGAACATGCAACCTCTGAGACCCTGTCTCATCTGGATGGACAGAAGAGCAGTGAAGGAGACAGAGTGGGTGAAACAGAACGTTCCCAGGGAAAAACTCTTCGAGATCACGGGAAACTATGTGGATTCTTACTTTGGTTTCACCAAGATCATGTGGATCAGAAACAACGAACCTGAGATATGGAAGAAGATCTACAAGTTCATCACCCCAAAAGATTACGTGATCTACCAGATGACGGGAGAGATCGTCATAGATTACTCCTCTGCGGGAAACCTCGGAGGTGTCTTCGACATCAAAAAACTCACCTGGTCAAAGGAGATGTGCGATATACTGGGTATTCCAATCGAGTTTCTACCAGAGAGGATCGTGAAGTCTTCGGATATAGTTGGAAGGGTGACAAAGGAAGCTTCTGAACTGTGTGGTCTTCTTGAAGGAACACCCGTGGTCGCAGGGGGAATAGACGCTCCTGTAGCGCAGCTTTCTGCTGGTGCTCTCGAAGAGGGAGAACACGTGGCAATGGTGGGAACATCCACCTGCTGGGGGACCGTGCACGATGGATCAAAACTTGCCTTTGGTCTTGTGAACTATCCGTACGTGGTCTACGATACCGAGAGGATCTACACGTTCGGAGGATCCGCCACAACGGGAGCTCTTGCAAGGTGGTTCAAGGAGCAGTTCGGAGAAAGTGAAACGATTGTCGGCGAAAGAACGGGCATATCACCGTATCAACTTTTCGACAAAGAAGTGAAGGATATTCCTGCTGGAAGTGAAGGCATCGTTGTTCTTCCCTACTTCATGGGAGAAAGATCCCCGATCTGGGATCCCACTGCAAGAGGTGTGTTCTTCGGTGTCACTCTTTACCACAAAAGAGCGCACCTTTACAGAGCACTGATGGAGGGAGGAGCGTACGCTCTAAGGCACAACATGGAAGAAGGACTGAAGGCTGGTTTGAAACTGAACGACGAGTGCTGGATTGTCGGAGGTGTTTCGAAATCCTCCGTCTGGGTTAAAATATTCGCAGACGTCACCGGTTTCAAAATGAGACAGGTGGCGAGTCTTGTGGAGGCTCCTTACGGGGATGCTTTCCTCGCAGGACTGGGAACGGGTGTCATCGACAAACCGGAGAGAATAAAAGAATGGGTGAAGTACAAGGATCCGGTAGAACCGGATCAGGAGAACAAGAAAGTGTACGACAGGTACTACGAGATCTACAGGGAGCTCTACGAGAGAACAAAAGATCTGATGGCGAGGCTGTGAAAAAATGAGAGACATTCTTGGAAAGACCTTTGAGTGTACCTGTGGAAGAATTCATGAGGTTCCAGACATAGAAATTGTAGGGTCGTCTATAAAAAGCGCACCAGACATCTTCCCGGAAGCGTTTTTCATAGCGGATTTGAACACCGCTTCTCTGGTGAATCTGCCAGAGAAGCGGTCTTTTGTCTTTGCAGAAAAAAGACCTCTCACCACCATGGAGAACGTGAAAAGAGTGATCGAAGAGTCCGGTGATTTTCCGGAAATTGTCTCGATCGGATCGGGCAGCCTCACCGACATAGCAAGGTACGCTGCGTACCTTTCCGGAAAACAGTTCTCGTGTGTTCCCACGGCTCCCTCTGTTGATGCGTACACCTCCACCGTTGCCCCCGTTCTGGTGGATGGTGTGAAAAAGACGTTCAAGGCAATACCACCACGGAAGATTCTGATCGACATCGACGTTTTGAGAAACGCACCGATCGATCTTCTGAGAGCAGGTGTTGGAGATATCATCGCGAAGGTTTCGGCGAGGATGGATTGGATCCTATCACATATCGCAAACGACGAGTACATCTGCGACTTCGTCTGGGATGATATAAAGGACCTTCTGAAAGAGGTCCTGCTGAGATCCGAAGACATCTTGAAAAGAGAAAAGAGCGCTGTCAAGACTCTCATGGATGCCCATCTCGCCTCGGGTTTGAACATGGTGATCGTGGGAAATTCGAGGCCGGCGTCCGGTGCTGAACACATGGTGTCTCATCTCATAGAGATGTTCCACGAAGAAAGGGGAGAACTCCCCCCATTCCATGGTCTGACCGTTATGATAGGGGTTTTCGTTTCCACGAAGGCGTACGAGATATTGATGGAAGAAAAGAACCTACCTGTGGAGGATTTTTCCATAGACGAGAGAAGAAAAGAGCTTTTGGAACTTTTCGATGAGAAGAAAGTGAAGGAGTTTTTGGAAACCTACAAGGGGAAAAAGATTCAGGGAGTCGATCTGGAAAAGATCAGAAAAGCACTGGAGGATATCTACAGTGAATTTTTCCCGCTTCTCAAAAAAGCCCTTGAAACGATAGATGTGACTTCGATGATCAGAAAGTACAGGAGAGACTTCCTGTCGAAGATCGTGAGGCTCTCAAACACCATCAGAGACAGGTTCACCATCCTGGATGTTTTCGACGAAATGAAACTTTTGAAGAGTTTCTCCAGAGAAATATTTTGAAATGTTTCTGGATATCGGTTATAATTTCTGTTGAACAAATAATCTAAAGATATATCTGGTGATAATCATGCGAGATATCAAAGGACACCTTAAGTTTTTGGTTCTTCATGTTATCTCTCAGGAGCCATCGCATGGATACCACATAATGAAGAAGATTTCTCAGATCATGGGGGCAGAGCCTCCAAGTCCTGGTGCCCTCTATCCTGTTCTTTCTTCCCTCAGAAAACAGAGATACATAGAGACACACGAAGAGGGAAAAAAGAAGATCTACCGCTTGAGTGAGAAAGGAAGAAAATTTCTGAAAGAGCATGAAAAGGAGATAAAAGAAGCACTGGAGTTTGCCGAAAGGTTCAGGATGTTTTCCGAAATATGCGGATCTTCCATAAGGAATGTGATGGATGTGATCTTCAAGAACGTGAAGAACCTGAGTTCAGACCAGAGAAGCAAGCTGAAACAGATCACGGAAGAGTTCGAAAAGAAGGTGTACAGCATCGTTTACGGAGGGAAGAATGAGAAATGAGAACGCTTGCACGCTACCTTAAGCCTTACTGGTTGTTCGCCGTTCTTGCACCCCTTTTCATGGTCGTGGAAGTGATATGTGATCTTTCACAACCAACTCTTCTGGCACGCATCGTCGACGAAGGAATAGCTCGAGGAGATCTTTCCGTGGTTTTGAAAACAGGAATTCTGATGCTGATAGTAGCTCTGATCGGAGCGGTTGGGGGAATTGGCTGCACCATCTTTGCAAGTTACGCCAGCCAGAACTTCGGTGCTGACTTGAGGAAAGATTTGTTCAAGAAGGTGATGAGTTTTTCTGTCTCCAACGTGAACAAGTTTCATACATCTTCTCTGATCACACGTCTCACCAACGATGTCACACAGCTTCAAAATCTGGTGATGATGCTTCTCAGGATCGTTGTGAGGGCTCCTTTGCTCTTTGTGGGTGGGATAGTGATGGCAGTGTCCATCAACGCCCGACTTTCTTCTATATTGCTCTTTCTGATACCACCCATAATTCTTCTTTTCGTGTGGCTCACCAGAAAAGGAAGTCCTCTCTTTCGGAAGATACAGGAGAGCACCGACGAAGTAAACAGAGTTGTGAGAGAAAACCTCATGGGAATCAGAGTAGTTAGAGCATTTCGCAGAGAAGAACATGAAAATAAAAACTTCCAACGAGCGAACGAATCCCTAAAGAGATCCATCGTCAACGCCTTCTCTTTGATCGTCTTTGCCCTGCCTCTTTTTATCTTCATAGTGAACATGGGAATGATCGGTGTTCTCTGGTTTGGAGGTATCCTGGTAAAAAACAACCAGATGGAGATAGGAAGCATCATGGCATACACGAACTATCTCATGCAGATCATGTTCTCTCTCATGATGATCGGAAACATACTCAACTTCATAGTCAGGGCGGGTGCTTCGGCAAAGAGAGTTCTTGAGGTATTGAACGAAAGGCCTGCAATCGAAGAGGCAGAGAACGCTCTGGCTTTCTCCAGTGCGAAGGGGGAGGTCTCTTTTGAAAACGTTGAGTTCAGATACTTCGAAGGGGCAGAGACAGTCCTCAGCGATGTGAACTTCTCTGTAGAACCTGGCGAAGTCATCGCCGTTCTGGGAGAAACGGGTTCCGGGAAGACCACCCTCATGAACCTCATACCAAGACTCATCGATCCGGATCGTGGACGTGTGAAGGTTGATGAAACAGATGTAAAGATGGTGAAGCTGAAAGATCTGAGGAAACACATATCCGTTGTTCCTCAGGAGACCATCCTTTTTTCCGGTACCGTGAAAGAGAACCTGAAGTGGGGTAGAGAAGACGCCACGGACGAGGAGATCATTGAAGCAGCGAAGATAGCTCAGATACACGATTTCATAGCTGGTCTGCCCGAAGGTTATGATTCTCGCGTTGAAAGAGGCGGGAGGAATTTCTCGGGAGGCCAAAAACAAAGGCTCTCCATAGCACGGGCTCTCGTGAAAAAACCCAGGATTCTGATATTGGATGACTGTACAAGTTCCGTCGATCCCATAACGGAAAAAAGGATACTGGGAGGTTTAAAACACTACACAAAAGAGTGCACGACGTTCATCATCACACAGAAGATCCCAACGGCACTCCTTGCCGACAAGATTTTGGTTCTCCACGAAGGAAAAATCGCCGGGTTTGGCCTTCACGAAGAGCTCCTGAAGAACTGTAAACCTTATCGTGAAATATACGAGTCCCAGTTCGGAAATGGGGTGATGAACGGTGCCTGAGATCAGAAGACGTCCACACGGTCCCGTTCTGGAAAAATCGGCACTAAAGAATCCAAAAGCTACTTTGAAGAGATTTCTTGGTTATCTGAGACCACACGTTCTCACCCTGACACTGGTCTTTGTCTTCGTCACCGTGTCTTCTTTTCTTGGAATACTCTCGCCGTACCTGATAGGAAAAACGATCGATGAGGTCTTCGTTCCAAGGGCGTTCGATCGATTGCCTAAGTACGTGCTTGTTCTTGGATCAATCTATGTGCTCACTTCTTTTCTCTTCTGGCTTCAGGGAAAACTCATGCTGAAACTTTCCCAGGATGTTGTCTTTCGCATGAGAAAGGAACTCTTTGAGAAACTCCAGAGAATACCGGTTGGTTTTTTCGATAAAACACCCCATGGAGACATCATGAGCAGACTCATAAACGATGTGGACAACATAAACAACGTCCTTGGAAACAGCATTGTCCAAGTGTTTTCCGGGATCGTAACTCTCATCGGTGTTGTGATCATGATGTTCAAGGTCGATATTGTGCTTTCACTCGTAACACTCTCCATCGTTCCTCTGACAGTTCTGATCACCAGGATCGTCTCCAGCCGAACAAGGAAGTACTTCTACGAAAACCAGAAAGTCCTGGGTGAACTCAACGGGATAATAGAGGAAGACATCTCCGGGCTTTCCGTTATAAAACTGTTCACCCGCGAGGAAAAGGAAATAGAAAAGTTCAACCGTGTGAACGAAGTTCTCAGAAGAGTTGGGGCGAGGGCACAGATCTTCTCAGGAATTCTGCCGCCCCTGATGAACATGGTCAACAACCTCGGGTTTGCTCTGATCAGTGGTTTTGGGGGATGGCTCGCCCTCAGAGGGACGATCACGGTGGGTACGATCGCCACCTTCATAGGGTATTCCAGACAGTTCACAAGACCGTTGAACGAACTTTCGAACCAGTTCAACATGATACAGATGGCACTCGCCAGCGCAGAGAGAATATTCGAAATTCTCGATCTCGAAGAGGAAAAGGATGATCCCGAAGCCATTGAACTGAAAGATATGAAAGGAGAGATCGTGTTCAGAAACGTCTGGTTCTCCTACGACAAAAAAACACCCGTTCTCAAGAACATAACCTTCCACATAAAACCTGGTCAAAGGGTCGCTCTGGTGGGACCCACCGGTTCTGGAAAGACGACCATAGTGAACCTCCTCATGAGATTCTACGAGGTGGATGAGGGACAGATCCTCATCGACGGCGTGGACATAAAGAGGATAAAGAAAAGCTCTCTGAGATCCAACATAGGAATCGTCCTTCAGGATACCATACTGTTCTCCACAACTGTGAAAGAAAACCTGAAGTACGCAAATCCCGATGCAACGGATAAGGAGATAGAAGAGGCAGCGAAACTGACGCACGCCGATCACTTCATAAAGCACCTTCCGGAGGGATACGACACGGTTCTCACGGACAACGGCGAAGATCTGAGTCAAGGGCAAAGACAACTTCTTGCCATAACCAGGGCCTTTCTTGCAAATCCAAAGATTCTGATACTGGATGAGGCAACAAGCAACGTCGACACGAAGACAGAAAAGAGTATACAGTCGGCCATGTGGAAGCTTATGGAAGGAAAGACCAGTATCATCATAGCCCACAGGTTGAACACGATCAAAAACGCAGACCTCATTATCGTTCTGAAGGATGGTGAGATCGTAGAGATGGGAAAGCACGACGAGTTGATACAGAACAGAGGTTTTTACTACGAGCTCTTCACGAGTCAGTACGGTATGATCCTGGAAAAAAAGTGAGCCCCGGAGGGGCTCATGGAAGTTCTGTCGTGTGCCAGTATTTCTTTTTGAATTCTTCCGGTTCCATCTTTGCAAGTTTTGCCAGTTTCTCCAAGGTGTTTTGGTCCTCAAGGTCCTTTTTTTCCAGCCTTATCATGTACTTTCTTGCCACTCTATAATCTTCAGAGTGAACATCCACCAATCTCACCTTGGTTCTGCCGGTCTTCGGATCCATGAAGGCATCGAACGGCAGGATCTTTATCCTTCCTCCGACAACGCACACCATGCCACCTGGAAGGTCCGAGTAGTCTCCAAGGAGAAATCTCACTGCACCGTATCCGAGTGTTCTGGTGTAGACGATGTCGAACGGAATTGGTCTTGCGCTTCTGAGCTCGTAACCTATCGTGACATCGACGATGCGGATCCTTTCTCCCCTCTCAGCAAACCTTTTCTCTATGGCCCTCTTCAGGATCGTTGCAAGTGGGATTTCAGCGAGCCTCAGATGGCCGTGTGGATCTTTTTCCACTATCACTCCCGGAATGTTGGCAAGTTCTTCTGGATCCATCTTTTCTGCAATTCCTTCACCTATGATAGCTACTCCGTCGTTTCTTCCCATGAGTTTTCTCTTCAGGATCGCCCCGTCAAGAACGTCGCACACCTCCTCAAGGGTCACACCTTCTCTGAATTCTTCGGGAATGATGGTGATCGTTGCACTTGCTGCCTTTCCCACACCTAGGGCAAGATGTCCCGCTTCTCTTCCCATCATCGCCACAAAGTACCATCTATCTGTTGTTCTTGAGTCCTGCATGAGGTTGTAGACAAGCTCTGTCGCCACGTGTCGTGCCGTTTCGAAACCGAAGGTGGGCATGTTCTCTGGAAGAGGAAGGTCGTTGTCTATCGTCTTTGGAACGTGGACCACCTTTATTTCGCCTTTGGATCTTTCACACACCTTGCTTGCAGAGAAAGCGGTGTCGTCTCCTCCGATTGTAACAAGGTATTTTATTCCGAGTTTTTTCAAAGCCTGAACGGTCTTTTCAAGTGTCTCTTCGGATTTTGCTGGGTTCACCCTTGAGGTTCTGAGGATGGATCCTCCTTCGATGTGTATTCTGGACACATCCTCGATGGTGAGCTTTTTCACCATGTTCGTTTTTCCTTCCACCAGATGTTTGAATCCATCGTAGATGCCGATCACCTCAAGGCCGTTGTTTATGGCTTCGATGGTGACCGCACTGATCACACTGTTGATACCAGGTGCCGGTCCTCCTCCGACGAGTATTCCCAACCTTTCAGCCACTTCTACCCCTCCCCGTGCTTAATGTCTTCAAAACATATTCTACCAATTTTTCTGCGGAAATGTTAAATCTTCTTCTCAAACCAAAGCATTAAAATGCCAGATTTTCTATGTGTGATGGTTTAACTTCAACTTCAAATTCGTATGATAAAATTTCCCAAAGCCCTCCTTCATTTTTAATCATCCCGGTGTATAGTTATACAACACGGAGGTGTTATTTTGATACAAAAAGGATTGGAAGGCGTCAAGATATGCAAAAGTTCAATATGTTATCTGGATGGTATCAACGGGAGACTCTTCTATCGGGGTATACCGGTCGAAGAACTGGCGGAAAAATCGACCTTTGAAGAGACAGCGTACCTGCTCTGGTACGGGAAGCTTCCCACCAAAAACGAACTGGAAAAGTTCAAAAAAAAGATGGCAGAGTACAGAGACCTTTCCGATGAAGCGGTTAACATACTCTACCATCTTCCCAGAAATCTTCACTACATCGATGTTCTGAAGATATTCCTCTCAATACACGGTTCAACGGACGGGGTGGATGAAGATCTCAAGGAGAAAGCGATAAAGATCGCAAGTGTTTTTCCTACCATTCTCGCGTATTACTACAGGTATTCAAAAGGGGAGGAACCGATAAAGCCAAGGAAAGATCTGTCGCACGTGGAGAACTTCTACTACATGATGTTTGGGGAGATGAACGGAAAGGTTCGCCTTCTGGAATCTGCTTTCATTCTCCTGATGGAGCAAGACATAAACGCCTCCACCTTTGCTGCCCTCGTGATAGCCTCCACCCTCTCCGATCTTTACTCGTGTATCGTAGGGGCTCTAGGTGCTCTCAAAGGACCTCTCCACGGCGGAGCGAGCGAAAAGGTTCCACCCATGCTGGAGGAGATCGGCAGTGAAGACAGGGTAGAAGAATTCGTTCAGAAGTGCCTGAAAGAGAAAAGAAAAATCATGGGTTTTGGACACAGGGTCTACAGGACGTACGATCCAAGGGCGGTCTACCTGAAAAAGGTTCTACAGAGGCATTTTCAGGACAGCCGGCTTTTCAAAATTGCCAGTAAACTTGAAGATTACATAGTTTCAAACAGGATAAAGAACATATATCCCAACGTGGATCTGTACTCCAGTATCCTGTTTGAGGAGTTCGGATTTCCAAGGAACATGTTCACCGCCCTGTTTGCTACCGCGCGTGTCGTGGGCTGGACGGCCCATGTGATCGAGTATGTGAGTGACAACAAACTCATCAGGCCAACGAGTGAATATGTGGGTCCTCTGAACATCGAATACATTCCCATCGAGCGGAGGGATGAGAATGGGTAAGACGATGGCAGAAAAGATCTTTTCCGAACACGTTGGAAAGGATGTGAGGGCTGGAGAGATCGTCCTCGCCAAGGTGGATGTGGCCATGGCCCAGGATGGAACCGGTCCTTTGATGATAAAAGAGTTCAGGGAACTCGGTTTCAAAGAGGTGAAGGTTCCGAAGGCCTTTTTGTTCATCGATCACGCTTCTCCAAGTCCGAGAAAAGAGCTTTCAAACTCACAGAAATTGATGAGAGAGTTCGGCAAAGAGATGGGAGTTACCGTCTTCGATGCGGGAGATGGTATTTCCCACCAGATTCTTGCGGAAAAATACGTGAAGCCAGGAGATCTTGTAACCGGTGCGGATTCACATACCTGTACAGCGGGTGGCCTCGGTGCCTTTGGGACAGGAATGGGTTCCACAGACGTTGCGATCGTGTTTGGCCTCGGTCAGAACTGGTTTAAAGTGCCTGAGACGATAAAGATCGTGATAGAAGGAAAGCTTCAAGAAGGGGTCTATGCAAAAGACATCATCCTCGAGATTGCACGCATCTTGAGGAGCGATGGGGCGACCTACAAAGCGCTCGAGTTCCATGGAAGCTGCATCGAAAACATGGATGTGGAAGATAGACTCACCATCTCCAACATGGCAGTGGAAGTCGGGGCCAAGGCAGGGCTCATGCCGTCCGATGAAAAAACAAGGGAATTTCTGAAAAGAATGGGAAGAGAGGAGGACTTCAGAGAACTGAAGGCAGATCCGGATGCAACCTACGAGATGGAACTGGCAATAGACGCGTCTTCTCTTGAACCCCTTGTGTCTCTGCCTCACTATGTGGACAACGTGAAAAAGGTGAGTGAAGTAGAAAAAGAAAAAATAAAGATAGACCAGGTGTTCATAGGTACCTGCACCAATGGAAGGCTTCAGGACCTTGAGATTGCCCTGAAGATTCTGGAAAAACATGGAAAACATCCGGATGTGAGACTCATCGTCGGGCCGGCTTCGAGGAAAGTGTACATGGATGCCCTTGAAAGGGGAATCATCAAAAAGTTCGTAGAACTCGGTGCTGCTATCATTCCGCCGGGGTGCGGTCCTTGTGTGGGAATCCATATGGGCGTTCTCGGAGATGGAGAGAGGGTTCTTTCCACTCAGAACAGAAACTTCAAGGGAAGGATGGGTAACCCCAACGCGGAGATCTATCTTGCATCTCCTGCAACGGCAGCTGCTACAGCAGTGACCGGATACATCGCAGATCCCAGAAGGTTCATCTGAAGGAGGGTAGAACATGATAAGGGGAAGGGTATGGAAATTCGGCGACAACATATCCACCGATCACATAGCACCAGGAAGGTACTTTCATCTGAGAAACAACCTCGAAGAACTTGCAAAGCACGTTTTAGAGGATGCGATGGAGGACTTTGCAAAAAAGGTCCAGAAAGGCGACATCATAGTTGCAGGAAAGAACTTTGGACTTGGTTCCTCCAGGGAACACGCGGCACGAATCATAAAAATTGCGGGAGTTTCCTGTATCGTGGCAAAATCCTTTGCGAGGATCTTCTACAGAAACGCCATCAACGTGGGACTTCCTGTCATAGAGTTGAAAGAAGTCGACGAGATCAACCAGGGAGATGAACTGGAGATAGACCTCGAAAATGGTGTTTTGAAAAATCTCACTACCGGCAAAGAGTACAGATTCAACCCAATACCGAAGTTTCTTCTTGAAATCCTGAGAGAAGATGGTATCGTGAACTATCTGAAAAGACACGGCACCTTTCCGAAAGTTTAGGGGGTGAGGACTGTGGAAGAACTCCTTGAAAAGGCCAGAAAGGTCCGGGAGGCCTGGGACGTTCTGAGAAATGCGGAGACGAAAAAGAAAAACGATGCCATAAGAAAAATCGCCAGAAAGCTCGACGAAAAAAGAAAAGATATCCTCGAGGCAAACAGAATAGATGTGGAAAATGCACGTGCGCGTGGTGTGAAGGAGTCTCTGGTGGACAGGCTTGCTTTGAACGACAAGAGGATCGATGAGATGATAAAGGCGTGCGAGACGGTGATCAGTTTGAAGGATCCCGTCGGAGAGGTGATCGATTCCTGGGTGAGGGAAGACGGTCTCAGAATCGCAAGGGTAAGGGTACCCATAGGCCCCATAGGGATCATCTACGAGTCAAGACCAAACGTCACCGTAGAGACATCCATCCTTGCCCTGAAGAGCGGAAACACGATCCTTCTCAGAGGGGGATCCGATGCCCTGAACTCGAACAAAGCCATCGTTTCCGCTATGAAGGAAGCGCTCAGGGAGTCTGAAATTCCGGAAAGTTCCATCGAATTCATAGAGAACACGGACAGATCACTCGTTCTTGAAATGATTCGCCTCAGAGAGTATCTTTCCCTTGTTATTCCACGCGGTGGGTATGGTCTCATCAGCTTCGTCAGGGACAACGCAACCGTTCCCGTCCTGGAAACAGGGGTTGGAAACTGTCACATCTTCGTCGATGAGAGTGCCGATCTGAAGAAGGCGATCCCTGTCATCATCAACGCCAAGACCCAGAGACCTGGCACCTGTAACGCTGCTGAGAAACTCCTTGTCCACGAAAAGATAGCAAAAGAATTCCTTTCTGTGATCGTGGGGGAACTTAGAAAGCACGGAGTTGAAGTTCGTGGTTGTGAAAAGACAAGAGAAATTGTGCCGGACGTGATCCCTGCAACGGAGGAGGACTGGTCCACTGAGTATCTGGATCTCATCATCGCGGTGAAGGTGGTCAGGGACGTGGATGAGGCGATTGAACACATAAAGAGATACTCCACGGGTCATTCGGAGTCGATCCTGACGGAGAACTACTCGAACGCAAAGAAATTCGTCTCAGAAATAGACGCTGCGGCGGTCTATGTGAACGCTTCCACCAGATTCACGGACGGAGGACAGTTCGGTTTTGGTGCAGAGATTGGAATCAGCACCCAGAGGTTTCACGCAAGAGGACCGGTTGGTCTCAGAGAACTCACCACGTACAAGTTCGTTGTTCTCGGTGACTATCATGTGAGGGAATGATATGAAGATCGTCGTGAAAGTCGGAAGCAACCTTCTTGTTGGAAGTTCTGGTCTGAAGAAATCTTACATCGCAGAACTCTGTCGTGAGATCGCTCACCTGAAAGAACAGGGACACGAAGTTGCCATCATCACTTCTGGTGCCCGCGCAGCGGGCTTTACTTATCTTGGAAAGGGGAAAAAAACACAGGATCTTCACACAAAGCAGGCTCTCTGTGCGGTGGGACAGGTGCAACTCATGAAGGTCTACGAGAACGCTTTCGACTTTTATGACATCAAGATCGCACAGATCCTGCTCACAAGGGACACCTTCTCGGACAGAAAAAGGTACCTGAACCTCCGAAACACGCTGATAGGGCTTTCTGAGTTCGACGTTGTGCCGATAGTGAACGAGAACGACACCGTTGCGACCGAGGAGATCACGCTCGGTGACAACGACACACTCGCCGCGATGTTTTCGATAGCGTGGGATGCAGATATTCTTGTACTCTTCACAACGGTGGACGGAGTTATAGACAAAGAAGGAAAACTCGTCGAAAGGTTCGACGAATCCGTGGAGTTGAAGGATCTTGGAAAAAGTAGCTGGGGAACAGGTGGAATCAGATCCAAGATAGAAGCCGCTTTGATGGCTTCAAAGTGTGGAGTGAAGGTGACGATCTGCAACGGAAACGATCTCTCCAACCTCACCAGGTTTGTGAGAGGAGAATCCGTTGGCACGGTCTTTGAACCCAGGGAGCGACTGAGGGCGAAAAAGGCATGGATCGCCTTTCTTTCGGAACCATCCGGGAAAATATACGTAAACGAGGGAGCAGAACAGGCTCTCAAGAGCGGGGGGAGTCTGCTTCCCGTCGGTGTTGTTCGTGTTGAAGGAAACTTCGATGTAGGAGACGTGGTGGAGATACTGAACGAAAAAGGGGAACTTGTGGGCCGCGGGATCGTGAACTACTCCTCATCGGATCTTGAGAGGATATCTGGCCATAGAAGTTCTGATTTGAAGAAGATACTGGGCTACGAGGGAAGCAAGGTGGTCGTGCACATAGACAACATGTGGCTTGCATGAAAAAAGCCCGCCAGAAGCGGGCTTTTTATTTCTTCAGGTTCTCCAAGTACTTTTTCCAGTCGCTCATGAAACGCTCTATACCAAGGTCTGTCATCGGATGTTTGAAGAGCTTCTCAAGGACATTAAAAGGCATCGTCACGATGTCCACACCCATGAGAGCAGCTTCCACCACGTGCATTGGGTGTCTGATGCTTGCAGCGATGATCTCTGTTTCGAAACCGTAGTTTTCGTAGATCTCAACGATCTCTGCAAGCATTCTCATTCCATCGTTCGAGAGATCGTCCATCCTTCCAATGAAAGGACTCACGTAAGTTGCACCTGCTTTGGCTGCAAGAATGGCCTGTGCCGGGCTGAACACGAGTGTCACGTTCGTCTTGATACCTTCTGCGGAGAGTGTCTTCACCGCTCTGATCCCATCGGGTGTCATGGGTATCTTGATCACAACGTGTTCACTGAGCTGGGCAAGTTCCCTTGCTTCTTTCACCATGCCCTCATAATCGAGGGAAACAACCTCTGCGGAGACAGGTCCCTTCACCAGATCACAGATTTCCTTCACCCTCTGCTTGAACTCGGCACCTTCCTTTGAGATCAGCGTGGGATTCGTTGTCACTCCGTCGACGATACCCCATTCGACACCTTTTTTGATCTCCTCTAGATTTGCCGTGTCCAGAAAGATCTTCATCTTTCCACCTCCCAGAGGCTATTTTCTCTCATCTTCTTTAAGAGCCGACTGGGAATTTTTAGAAATTTTGGTTGGTTTTTGGTTAATAAAATATCAACTCAACGTTTCTGGTTCGATAGAAAGGTTTCGACTTCATCTAACGTGGGCATCGCATCCACCCCACCTATTCTCGTGATAACGATGGCCGCAACGGCGTTTGCGAACCTTCCCATCTCAACGGCATCTTCAATCGTTTCTGGCTTTTTCTCCAGGTATTTATGTATCAAAGCGGCTGTGAAGGAATCACCACATCCTGTTGCATCGATCGGTTTCACTTTAAAGGAAGGTACCAGACGCTTTTCTCCCTTGAACTTCACAAGACATCCCTTCTCTCCCATTGTTACAAAGAGCACTGCATCTTCTCTTATCGGAATCTTCTCAACAGAAGTCTCCAGATCTTCCTGGAAGATGTATTCAAGATCTTTGTCGCTGAGTTTTACGATGTCGACTTTAGATGAGATCTCAAGAAAATCTTTGACAAACGACTCTCTATCTTCTATCAGCGATGCCCTCACGTTCGGATCGTACGAGACAGGCTTTCTCGCCTTGAGGAATTTTTCCATCACTTTCAAATAGGTGCTGCGGGAAGGTTCCACAGCGAGGGAGTAAGATCCAATGTGGAGGAAAGAAAAATCCTCCGGGTTGATTTTCACCTCTTCAGGTCTCAAATTTGTGTCCGCCGGATTTTCCCTGAAGAAGACGAAATCCGGGTTTCCCATCTCGTCCCTTGCTACAAAGGCAAGTGTTGTTTTGCAGAAAGGATCCACAACCACGTGTGTTGTGTCTATGCCTTCCTTTTTCATCACTTCGAGGAGAAACGAGGAGAACTGGTCTTTCCCGAGTTTCCCAAGAAAAGAAACGTGCCTTCCCAGTCTTCGAAGTGCAACGGCAACGTTCAGAGGAGAACCTCCTGCTTTCTTTCTGAAGAGCTCGCTCTGAGAAAGATTTTTCCCTTTGTCTTCCGAGATGAAGTCTATGAGGATCTCACCGGTACAGAGAACGCTCATTCACCTTACACCTCCTGTGTTCAAGAAGCGTATTCTTTAACTCAATTATACTTACGCGAATTCAATCGTAGTGTGTTAATATTGTGTTGAAACAATCGGTGCCGGGAGGAGAAACCATTTTCTTGCAAGTCCTGCCTCGGATTATATGACCGGTCACGATCTTGTAATAGATGGAGAGTACACCGTCTGGTAAGGAGGGGAAGTTATGAAAGCACTTCTTATAGAAAGTCCTGGTGATTCGAAGGTTGTGGATCTGGAAACGCCCGTTCCTGGAAAAGGACAAACACTTGTGAAAGTCCTTGCTTGTGGTATCTGTGGAACTGATTACAAGATTTTCTCAGGAGAAACGAACGCGAACTATCCGGTTGTTCCAGGGCATGAAATTGCAGGTGTTGTCGAAAAGTCCGATGCTTTTGAAAAGGGCCAGATGGTCGTGATAGATCCCAACAGGGCTTGTGGAGAGTGTGAGTACTGCAGAAAGGGTATGCCTCAGTTCTGTGAGCGTCTTCAGGCAACGGGAGTAACAGAACCGGGTGGTTTTGCGGAGTACGTTCTTGTGGAAAATTCGCAGGTTTATCCCTTGGAAAATGTACCGGTGGAGAGGGCGGTGTTTGCAGAACCACTCTCCTGCGTTCTCGAAGGAGTGAAGATGGTAAAGCACGGGTTTTTCGACAGGATCCTCATAGTGGGGGCAGGCAGTATAGGTGTGATCTTTGGTTTGATGTTCAAAAAGATCTTTCCAGGTGCAGAGATTGTCCTTTCAGAGAGGGACGAAAAACGGGCAGAATTCGTCACTCAAACGTTTGAGTTGAGGGTGGATGAACCGAAAGGTGAATACGACCTTGCCGTCGAATGTTCTGGAACAGCAGAGGGTTTCAAGGTGTGTTTCGATCATGTTGGAAAGGGAGGAATGTTTCTTCAGTTTGGCGTCATAGCAAAGGACAAAACAGTCGATATCTCACCGTTTGAGATCTATCGAAAGGAGATGAAAATTCTGGGCTCTTATCTCAACCCGTTCACCATGAAAGAAGCGGTGAAGATCATAGAATCGGGGGAGTTCCCTTTTGAAAAACTCGTCACCGACCGACTGGATCTCAACGGAGTAAGAGAGTATCTGTCGTTTCATAAAAAGGCGTTGATGAAAGGGATTTTTGCCCTCTGAAGGATAGGAGGGACTGTTCGTGCACTGTGGGATAGACGTGGGGACAACCAACACAAAGATTCTGGTGTTCGATGATGATTTCAAAATTGTGTTTTTGAGAAAATTCAAAACTCCGGTGATTTCCAGCAAAGAGGGGGATCTTTTGTCAGCAAAAAAGCTCTTTGAAAGGATATTGAGATCTCTCAAAGAGATTCCTGAGGAGATAAAAAAGAAGATAAAAGCTATCGGTATCTCTTCACTTGGGGAAACGGTGTTTCCAATTTCGCAGGATGGAGAAGTACTACAGGATGGGATGATGTGGTACAACAAGAACGTGCAGGAAGAGTACAGAGAGTTTTTAAAAAGAGTTCCATCAAATGTGATATTCAAAAAAACAGGATTGTGGCCTTCATGGATATACTCGGTTTTCAAAATGAAGAGGTTCTACAAAAAAAACGAAGAACTGGTCCAGAGAGTTTACAAATGGCTCGATGTGACAAGCTTAATAGCCTTTTTGTTGACGGGAAACGTCGCGATGGATAGGGTACACTCCTCAAGAACACTTTTGATGAATATACTTACCGGGAAGTGGGATGAAGAACTGGTGGAAGCATCTGGCATTCCGAAAGAGCATCTTCCAGAGGTTGTCGATAGTGGTGTCCTTCGAGGAAGAATAAGAAAAGAGATTTCTGAAGAAACTGGTCTTCCAAAGAACACAGTTGTGACCACAGCTGGGCAGGATCATATAACCGCTTCCTATGCTGCTGGTGTTCACGATGAAACCAAGGTGTTGGACTCCTCCGGTACGACAGAGGCTGTACTCTGGACAGTTAGCAAAGAAACTCTAAAAGAGTACTTGAAAAAGGCTCCGAGTATATTTTAGGCTGGCTTTCACTGTATCCCCGGTAAATACTATCTTCTCACAGGACTTCCCACAGGTGGGTTCTGTATCGATTGGCTTCTAAACAAAATTCTCAAAGAGGATTACTCTGTTTTCAGAACGTTTAGGTATCAAGAGAACACAGTCTTTTTCTTTCCCTATCTTCGTGGTATGTTCAACAAGGAAGAGATCGGTGGAGCGTTCTTTAACTTGAAAGATACAGATGATCGAGATATTATCATCTCAGCTGTTCTTGAGTCAACTGCTTTTGAAATGAGAAGCTGTCTGAATGAGTTCGAGAAACTGGGATTGAAAGACTATGAGATTGTGGCAACGGGCGGTGGCAGTCAACTAAGGGAGTGGTTGGAGGTAAAAGCAAATGTCTTCGGCAGTGTTGTAAAGGTCCTTTCTGTCCATGAGAGTGTTGCCCTTGGTGCTGCCATGATAGCCATGATCGCAAAGACTAGCCAGAAGAACTGGGGAGAGTTTTTCAAGGAAACTTCGAAGAACTTTGAGTACGAGCATTTCCAGCCAGATAAAAATGATTATTTCCAGAAAAAATACCTTGAATATCTAAAACTCAGAAACAGAATTTACGGGTTTTAAAAAGAGATGAGATTCTCATTTTTAAACCCGAAATCCGATAGATCTCTAATCGTTGCTCTAGATCACGGCCTAATATTTGGAAATGCAAAGTGATTGGAAAATCCTGTGAAAACTTTAAAGAAAGTGATATCCTGTGGTGTGGATGGAGTTCTGTTGAGTCCCGGTATAGCGAAGTTGACGGAACACTTGTTCGAGGGAAAAAATGTCCCTGATCGAATTTTGACAATAGATTTCCCAGTGGGTTCATCTACTCCAGGAAAATTTGAAAAAGTATTCGCCCATAAGTTGATAAGTTCTGTGGAGCAGGCAGTGAAAAAGGCAGTAGATGATGTGAAGGTTCTTTTCCCATGGAGATTAGAAAAGAGCACACGATCTGAGGTTGTTCAGGTGATTGTTGAAACCATCGAAGAGTGTGAGCGATGGGATATGCCGTTGATGGTCGAGCCGGTTCTGTGGGGGGATAATTCTTCAGGAAAAAGCGATTCTGACCTCATAGAATCCCCTGCAAGGATAGCTGTGGAGATGGAAGCGGACATTTTGAAAATTCAGTTCTTGGGAGAAGACCGTCTTTCTCGTATAATTCATAGGTTCCATGTTCCCGTCTTTATGCTGGGAGGGCCAAAGTCGGATGATCTGAAGCAGATTCTGAAAACAGTCCAGGAATCGATGAAGTCAGATGCAAAAAGGGTGATTTTCGGAAGAAACGTGTGCCAAAGAGAAAACATGGAGGAAGTTCTAACGGCTTTAAAATCCATCATACACGATGGATTGAAATATGAGGAGATCGTTCAGAGGTACGATCTGTAACAAAGAGGTGATGAGCAATGAAACCCCGCTACAAACCCTATTGGGAATCACTGAAAGAACACGTGCTTCCAAAATGGTTTGACGAGGCAAAGTTTGGAATTTTCATCCATTGGGGGATCCATTCTGTCCCTGGCTGGGCAACACCCACGGGAGAACTTGGAAAGGTACCGATGGATGTGTGGTTTTTTCAGAACCCGTACGCCGAATGGTATGAAAATTCACTCAGGATCAAGGGAAGCCCCACCTGGGAATATCATGTGAAAACCTACGGTGAAGATTTTGAATATGAGCGTTTTGCAGATCTTTTTACAGCTGAAAAATGGGACCCACAGGAATGGGCGGATCTTTTCAAGAAAGCGGGTGCAAAATACGTTATACCAACCACGAAGCATCACGATGGATTCTGCCTTTGGGGAACAAAATACACGGATTTCAACGCTGTAAAGAGAGGTCCAAAGAAAGACCTCATAGGAGAACTCGCAAAGGCCGTAAGGAAAGCAGGCTTGAGATTCGGAGTGTACTACTCCGGTGGTCTGGACTGGCGCTTTACGACCGAGCCGATAAGGTATCCTGAGGATTTCTCCTACATAAGACCCAACACCTATGAATATGCAGACTACGCATACAAACAGGTTATGGAACTCATAGATTTGTATCTGCCCGACGTTCTCTGGAACGATATGGGCTGGCCCGAGAAGGGCAAAGAAGATTTGAAATATCTCTTCACTTACTATTACAACAAACATCCAGAAGGTGTGGTGAACGACAGGTGGGGTGTCCCGCACTGGGATTTCAAAACGGCAGAATACCATGTGAACTATCCAGAAGATCTACCAGGTTACAAATGGGAATTCACAAGGGGAATAGGGCTTTCCTTTGGCTACAACCAAAACGAAGGCCCAGAACACATGCTCTCTGTTGAGCAACTCGTGCACACACTGGTGGATGTGGTGAGTAAAGGTGGAAATCTTCTTTTGAACGTAGGTCCAAAAGGAGACGGAACCATTCCCGATCTTCAGAAAGAAAGACTCCTTGGCCTTGGAGAATGGCTTGAAAAGTACGGCGATGTGATATACGGTACCACTGTCTGGAGAAAATGCTGTGCGAAAACAGAAGAAGGTATGGAAATTCGTTTCACCAGAAAGAACAACAGGTACTACATCATCTTTCTTGGAATTCCAGATGGGGAGAAAGTTGTGATCAGAGACCTCATTCTGTCGGGAACGGTAAGGCATTTTCTGACAGGTGAAAGAGTGAAATTCAACAACGCAGGAGAAAATGTAGAAATCTTTGTTCCACGAAAACTTCTTGAAACAGACAGCATAACCCTTGTCCTAGAGGCGGTGGAAGAATGAAGGAAAAATACAGAGTAGGACTCATCAGTTTTTCCGATGGAAGAGAATACGTACACAAAGAATTGGAAAGAATCGTGAGGGGTTTCGAAGACAAAATAGCAAAAACACTGGAAGAGACAGGTGAAGTGGAGGTCATCAGGGCAAAAGAAGTCGTGTGGAAACCATCGATAGTGAAAAAAGAAGCAAAAAGGCTGGCAGAAGAGGGGGCAGAGGTGACGATATTCAACTACGCAGTGTGGGCGTTTCCACATTTTACAGTACTTGCTAGCAAATTTGCACCGGGGCCTTTTCTTCTCTTTTCCAACATAAATCCCCAGTATCCTGGGATGGTGGCGATGCTTTCTGCAGCGGGAGCACTGGAACAGGATGGAACGAAACACTACAGGATGTGGGGAGACATAGAAGACGAAAAAGTTCTCAGAAAAGTTCTGGCGTTCATCAGGGCAGGAAGTGCGTACAAGAAGTTGAGAGGACAAAGATACGGTATGTTCGGTGGAAGGTCGATGGGGATGTACACGGCGGTACCGAACGTAGATCTGTGGAACAAGATCTTTGGAGTGGATGTGGAACACATAGACCAGTTTGAGATCGTTCGAAGGAGCCAGTCGATACCGGACGAGAGAGCAAGGAAGGGAAGGTTGTGGATAGAAGAGAAGGCAAAAGCTGTACATTACGATGGGAAGTATCTCACACCTGAGAAGCTCGAACTTCAGATAAAGAGTTACCATGCTGTAAGAGAGATCGTAGAGGAGATGGAATTGGACTTTGTTGGAATAAAGGGTCAGCTCGAACTCACAGAACACTTCGTCACCATGGATGTGACAGAGGCCTTCCTGAACGATCCCTACGACTGGGAAGGAAAGCACGAGCCGATCGTGTGTGCAACAGAAGCAGATTCTGACGGTGCACTCACGATGCAGATATTCAAACTGATTGCAAAAACACCGGTGCTCTTTGCAGACGTGAGGCACTACGTAAAAGAATACAACATACTGGACCTGTGCAACTCAGGAAACCACGCCACATACTTTGCGGCCAGATCGTTCGATCCAGATGAAAACATGAAGAAGGTAGAGTTCTATCCACAGACTTTCTACTTCCCGGCAGGGGGAGCTGCGGTGAAACACATAGCAGCTCCTGGAAGGGTGACACTCGGAAGACTCACAAGGGAAGATGGAAGATACAGGTTCACAGTCGTTCCTGGAGAGTTTGTGGACTTTGGAGAGGAGAAGAACTACGAGATAGCAGACAGCATACAGAACAACTGGCCACACGCGTTTTTGAAGATGGAAACACCGATAGACGAGTTTCTGTCGAAGTATTCTTCGAACCACATCCACGGTGTCTATGGGGACTATGTGGAAGAGATCAGAATCTTCTGTGAGATCACTGGTATCGATTTTGTCCTGATGAAATGAGGGCGCATGGCGCCCTCATTTTGTTTTCAAGATGGCTCTCTGAGATCTGAGAGTTACTGATGTTCCTTTCTCTGTCTCTTCTATTTCTGCTCCTTCAGTGTTTTCAATCTTTTCATTCCAGAAAAACAGCTTCCAGGGTTTTCCGGAGTCCTTCAAGACTTCAACGTGTATTTCGTTTTCCTTTCTTTCCACTCTCACAGACAGTTCCACCTCACCTGAGGTGTTGTAGACGTTCACTGTCTTCTCGGAGATTTCAAAAACGTTCAACGTTACACCGTCTGCGTAGTCGTAGTCTGGCCTGCTGTCTGTGTTTCCCGTGGGAAGAACGGTGTTCGGTCTCACAAAGAGAGGAAGTCCGAAATAGTCGTACTTTTCCGTTCTCCATCGTCCTCCTTCTACCTTTTCTCCCGTGAGAAGATGTGTCCAGACACCATCTGGAAGATAATAAGTCACTTCTCCAGTTTCACTGAAGATCGGTGCAACAAGGAGCGATTCTCCGAGCATATACTGTCTGTCCAGATAAGAGCAGGTGGGATCGTCTGGAAACTCCAGAATCATGGGCCTCATGACGGGTATTCCTTTCTTGTGTGCTTCAACTGCACAGGAGAAGATGTACGGCATCAGTTGGCATTTCAATTTCGTGAAAAATCTGAGAACCTCTACTGCCTCTTCGTCGAAGTTCCAGGGAACTTTGTACATCGAGTTACCGTGAAGCCTGCTGTGTGAAGAAAGAAGCTCAAAAGCAACCCACCTTTTGTAAAGATCAGGAGTTGTGATGTCTTCAAAACCTCCTATATCGTGACTCCAGAAGCCAAAACCACACAGCGAGAGAGAAAGTCCCCCTCTCAGGGTCTCTGCCATCGACTCGTAGGAGGCAAGACAATCTCCTCCCCAGTGAACGGGGAATTTTTGACTTCCTGCTGTTGCAGACCTCGCGAAAACAACGGCATTTCTCTTTCCGAATTTTCTCTCAATGGTTTCAAAGACCGTTTTGTTGTACAGGTAGGTGTAGTAGTTATGCATCTTCTCTGGATCGGATTCATCGTAATAGATCACATCTGTGGGAATTCTCTCTCCAAAGTCCGTTTTGAAACAGTCAACTCCCATATCTATCAGTTTTTCCAGTTTTGAGGAGAACCACTTCCTCGCCTCTGGATTGGTGAAATCAACGATAGCCATTCCAGGTTGCCAATCGTCTGTCTGCCAGACGTCTCCGTTCGGTTTCATCAAAAAGTATCCTTTCTCCTTCCCTTCATCAAAGAGACTGGAGAACTGAGAAACATATGGGTTTATCCAGACACAGATCTTCAATCCCTTTTCTTTCAGTCGCCTCAGTAGACCTTCCGGATCAGGAAAATTTTCTCTGTTCCATTCGAAATCAACCCAGTGAAACTCTTTCATCCAGAAACAGTCGAAGTGAAAAACACTAAGAGGGATATCCCTCTCTTTCATTCCTTCCACAAACTCCATCACCGTTTTTTCATCGTACTGTGTGGTGAAGGACGTCGTAAGCCAGAGTCCAAAACTCCAGGCAGGTGGAAGTTCTGGTCTTCCCGTGAGGAGTGTGTAACGTTCCAGAACTTCTCTCAGATTTTCTCCCGCAATGACGAAGTAATCCAGCGTTTCTCCTTTCACACTGAACTGAACCTTTTCCACATGTTCTGTTGCTATCTCGAAATCCACCTTTCCAGGATCGTTCACGAAAACCCCGTACTTTCTGTTACTCACGTAAAAGGGGATGTTCTTGTACGTCATATCGGAGATCGTCCCTGCATCTTCGTTCCACATAATGACCCTCTGTCCGTTTTTCACAAACGGAGAGAACCTTTCCCCAAGGCCGTACACGCACTCTCCAACACTCAGATGGAGTCTTTCAAAACAGAACCTTCCCTCCGGCGCAATTGCGTACCCGGGACTCGATCCTGTGAGGAATCGATCTTCATAAAAGAATTTGATACTGAAGGGATCTTTATTTATAACGGCTTTTGTTTTTCCTGAGGAGAAAATCAGAGTGCTGTTTGTTTCAGTGACCTCTGGAACAAAACTTTCATTCTGATACGTTTCAAAGTGAGGAAGCCTTTCCTGAACTCCTTTGAAGTGTTTGAACTGTACCCTTATCACGTTTTCAAACGGCGAGGAAAGTTCGATCTCAAAAACCGGACCCTGAAGGGTTTGTCCGCGACTCACCACTCTCTGGAACGGTACGTGAAGAACAAGTTTTTTTCATCATGGAAGTATTCATATATCTGCTTCGCACTGAACACCTGAACCCCTTCCCTCAACCTCCAGAGTCCCTCCATAAAACGCATGTTATCCCTCCTCGAGCGATGTTGATTTTTAATCAAGATTATCATGAAAATGTTTTCATACAAAGATGAAGTTTTCAAATCAGGAAATACTGTTTCAAATTAAAGATCGAATGATAAACGACGATAATCTATGATAATGGTGAATAAACCGGGGAAATTGACTTTTTCTGTGTTTGTTTTTCTGATAGGAATGGTGGTAATATAATAGCCGGGAAAATTGTTTGGTAGAAAAAAAGAAACGATCTCTCATTCGTCAAAGGGGGTGTGGTTGTATGAGAAGGGTCTTCACTTTTTTGATGATCTCGTTGCTTGTTGCGGTAGGACTTTCCTGGAGTGTCTACGCAACGCCCGAAGACTACTACAAAGCCACAGGAAAGAAGATCGAGAAATTCCACGAAGCACCCATGCTTGTAGAACTTGTAAAACAGGGAAAACTTCCACCCATCGAAGAAAGACTTCCAAAAGAGCCGCTCGTTGTGGTTCCTGAAGAGAGTGTGGGGCAGTACGGTGGTACATGGAGAAGGGTCTGGAAAGGACCTTCCGACAGATGGGGGATTCCCAGGATCAACCAGGCAAGCCTTGTGTTCTGGGATAAGAACGGAGAAAAATTCGTTCCGGGACTTGCAAAAGGATGGGACATTCTCGAGGGCGGAAAGATCTACGTCTTTCATCTGAGAGAGGGAACGAAGTGGTCAGATGGACATCCTTATACTTCGGAAGACATTCTGTTCTGGATAGAAGACATCCTAGGAAACGATGACCTCACCCCTGCAAAGCCCGCCTGGTACAGACTCCTCGATAGGGTTGAAGCACCTGATCCCTACACGGTGAAGTTCATATTCAAGCAGCCTTACGCTCTGTTCTTACTTCAGGTGGCCAACAGAGGATTCACGGGTGCTCCGAAGCACTTCTTGAAGCAGTTCCACCCGAAGTACACACCGATGGAGGAGATAGAAAAGAAGATGGTACCTGGTGTACACAACACATGGGTTGATCTCTTCAACGACAAGAGTGATTTCCTCGAAAGTCTCGATCTTCCCGTTTTGACACCGTGGAAACCAGTGACGGATCCCACCGATCAGTTCTACATCCTCGAGAGGAACCCGTACTTCTGGGCGGTTGACATCGAAGGGAATCAATTGCCTTATATCGACAGGATCAGACATGAGTACGTTCAGAGCAGCGAAGTCATAATGTTGAAAGCGATATCTGGAGAGATCGACATGCAGTGGAGACACATAGGTCTTCTGGGACCTGGTCCGGGTGTTCTGCCACTCCTTCTTGAGAACGCAAAAACTGGTGGATACAAAGTACTGCGGTGGAAAACTGACAACGGATCTGTGAGCATGGTGATGCTGAACATTTCTGATCCGCCAGATCCTGTTCTGGGTGAAGTCTTCAGAGATGTGAGATTCAGACAGGCTCTCTCACTTGCCATCAACAGAGAAGAGATCAACGAGATACTCTTCAACGGCCTTGCAGAACCAAGACAGGCATCCTTCGTGAGTGGATCTCCATACTACGATCCTGAGTGGGAAAAAGCCTACGCAGAGTACGATCCAGACAGGGCGAACAAATTGCTCGATGAGATGGGACTGAAGTGGGGCGAGAAACACGAATACAGACTCCTTCCAGATGGAAGACCTCTGAGGTTCACGATACAGGTAACAGGTCAGACACACGTTGATGTCTGGACGATGGTGAAGGAGTACTGGAAACAGATCGGTGTGTGGGTCGAGATAGAAAACCTCGAAAGGTCCCTCTACGATTCGAGGCTTAGTGCCCACGAGTTCGATGCCCAGGCGTGGGTGATGGACAGAGCGAGTCAGCCTCTTGTGGATCCCCTGTGGATCATCCCCGGAAGCACAGAGTACGCGGCTGCCTGGTACATCGGCTGGGCTGAATGGGCTGGCTCTTACCTTGAAGGAGAAGAATCTCTAAAAGAGTATCTCCAGCAGGAGGATGCAATCGTGCCACCTGAGGGAATAAGAGAGCCACTCGAAAGACTACTCGACCTCTGGAAAGAGATTCAGAATACCCCCGATCCAGAGAAGATAAAAGAACTCATGAAAGAAGTGACGAAGATCCACAGAGAAAACCTCTGGATGATAGGGACGGTCGGAGAAGACACTTCACCTGCAATTGTGAAGAACAACTTCAAAAACGTACCCGAAGAACTGGTGACCGCAACTCCGTTCTTCAGTCCGTGGAACGCCATGCCGATACAGTTCTACATAGAACAGAAATGACGACTCACCCCGGCGCTCGCCGGGGTTTTTAGGAGGTGAACACTGAGTGATCAATCCGAAACTTCCCGTGATCTGGTACGGTGGGGACTACTATCCAGAGCAGTGGGATGAGAAAACCTTTGAAAGAGACATCGAGATGTTCAAAGAAGCAGGGATCAATGTGGTAACACTGGGTGTCTTTTCGTGGACTCTGGTGCAACCGGATGAGAACACCTACGATTTTTCGTTTTTCGAAAAGGTGATGGATCGACTGTACCAAGAAGGAATCTACGTCTGTCTTGCGACACCGACGTCTGCTCCTCCACATTGGATGACGCAGAAGTACCCGGAGATACTCCTCACGGATGTGAACGGTGTGAAAAGAGAAAAGGGCGGCAGACAGAACTTCTGTCCCAACAGTGAAAAGTACAGATATTTCGCAAGAAACATCGCAGAGAAACTGGCAGAGCACTTCAAGGATCATCCCGCGCTTGTTTTGTGGCATGTGAACAATGAATATCTGAACTACTGTTACTGCGACACGTGCAAAGCAAAGTTCCAGAACTGGCTGAAGGAAAAGTACGGTACCCTCGATGAACTGAATCGAAGGTGGTACACAAGATTCTGGTCACAGACGTTCACAAGCTGGGAAGAAATTCCCGTTCCGACAACAAAAAGCGTCCTTTTCTGGAGAAAAGATCGATACCAATCTGTCCTACCGGAGCTGTATCTTGATTATAGACGGTTCATGACTCAGAGCATGCTCGAGTGCTTCCTTGAGGAATATCAAGCCATAAAGAAACACACTCCAGACATTCCAGTCACGACGAATTTGATCGCAGCAACGTTCAAGGAGTGGAACTACTTCGAATGGGCAAAACACATGGACGTTGTGGCATGGGACAACTACCCCGGATACAGAGAAGATTTCTCTGTGATCTCGTTGAGACATTCACTGATACGCGGGTTGAAAGAAGGTCAGCCCTTTGTTCTGATGGAACAGTCCCCTTCTCAGGCGTGCTGGAGATGGTACAATCCTCAGAAAAGACCTGGGGAGATGAGGTTTTGGAGTTATCATGCCCTCGCTCACGGAGCAGAGACCCTCATGTTCTTTCAGTTGAGACAGTCGAAGGGTGGTGTGGAGAAGTTCCACGGGGCCGTCATCACGCACGTTGACAGTACTGAAACGAGGGTGTTTCGGGAAGTGAAGAAATTGGGAGAAGAAATAAAATCCCTATCGAATCTTCTTGATACACGGGTTGTCTCACAGACTGCTCTTCTTTTCGACTGGGAAAGTTGGTGGGCGATGGAAGACACCCTCACACCGAATGTAGATTTCAGATATTTAAGCGAGGTGCAAAAATATTTCAAAGCACTGATGAAGACTGGTCTTGGCGCAGATGTTGTGGGAAGGGACCAAGCTTTTGAAAGATACAGATTGATCGTCGCACCTGCACTTTACATGGTTGACAAAAAACTTGCTCAGAAATTGAAAGATTACGTTTCAAGCGGTGGCATTCTGGTTCTTACAACCATGAGTGGAATCGTTGATGAGAACGACCAAATTGTTCTTGGTGGATACCCAGGCTATCTTCACGATCTTGTGGGGGGCTATGTGGAGGAGATAGATGCTTTACCACCAGAGGAAAAGAACGAAATCTTGATGTTTGGTAGGTCCTATGAATGTAATCTTGTTTTTGATTACATAAAGGCCACCACGGCAGAGGTTCTTGGAAGGTTCAGGAAGGATTACTACGCGAGTGAGCCTGCCGTTTTGAGAAACAAATATGGCAAAGGATGGGTTTACTACGTTGGTTCTTCCGTGTCTTTCGACCTCGTATGGGACCTCGTGAAGTTCATAGAGAAAGAGCATGGTTTGAAGGCAGACATCACACCAGCAGATGATGTGGAAGTGGTGAAGAAGATCAAGGATGAAAAAACGTTCTACTTTCTTTTCAACCATTCCAGTGAAAGAAGGATCGTGGATCTTCCGGAGGGAAGATTCAAAGATATGATAACGGGTACTATATACGAAGAGAAGGCAGATCTGGGACCACGTGACGTTTTGATTCTTTTAAAGGAATAAAGACAAGTTCAACGGTATATCTTTGAGGGCGGGTTACCGCCCTTTTTTTTGTTAGAATTGTACTAACTTTTCCTGGGGAGGAGAGAGAATGATCTGGAAGGCTCTGATTTTCCTTGGTATCTATGCGGTACTTCACTTTGGTTACGAACTTTCCGGATGGGAATTTCTGAGACCCTTCTGTGGTGTTGATGAATCTGTTTTCGAGCATCTGAAAATCGGTTTCTGGGCGTATCTTTTCACGAACATCGTCGAATATTTCATCTCGAAGAAAAAGAAGTTCAGGTTCTGGTATCCCCGGATCTTCTCCACAACGCTTCTTCCCTGGTTCATCGTGTTGATCTGGTACATGCTCCCTGCTTTCTTTGGACACATCGAATCTCTCGCTGTTGATCTTGCATGGGCGTTCACTGTGACTTTCCTGTCTGCCATCATGGCGGTTGTCTTCGAAAGAGAACTGGAGAGGTATTCTACGGGAACGGCTTTCAGATTCGTCGTTACGGTTCTGTTTGTCCTTTCTGTTATCTTTTACACCGTCTTTTCATTTGAAAAACCATGGATAGATCTTTTCGTTGAACCTTGAAATGGAAACGTTTTCAAATTATAATGTGGTAAAATATCAGAGGATAGAAGGTGATGGTTGTGGAAAAGGTACGGCTCGGTATCGTGGGGTGTGGAATCGCCGCCAGAACGCTTCATCTTCCTGCTCTGAAGAAGCTTTCTCACCTTTTTGAAATCACAGCAGTCACCAGCAGAACGAAAGAACACGCAGAAGAGTTTGCAGAAATGGTGGGAAATCCCAGAGTCTTCGAAAACTACGAGGACCTTCTGGACTCTGGTCTTGTCGATGCCGTTGATCTCACACTTCCCGTGGAGTTGAATCTTCCTTTCATTGAAAAAGCTCTCCAAAGGGGTGTTCATGTGATCTGTGAGAAACCCATTTCTATCGATGTAGAGACGGGAAAAAGGGTTGTTAGACTGGCCGGAAATTCAGATAAAACTGTGTATATCGCAGAGAGCTTCAGACATGTTCCTGCTTTCTGGAAAGCAAAAGAGTTGATCGAAGAGGGAAAAGTGGGAGAGCCGGTCTACATGAATTGGCAGATCTGGGTGGGTATGGACGAAAGTAACGAATACGTTCATACCGACTGGAGAAGGAATCCAAAACACGTTGGAGGATTTCTCTCGGACGGTGGAGTACACCATGTTGCGGCGATGAGATTGATCCTGGGTGAGGTAGAATGGGTTTCTGCTATCGTAAAGGATCTTTCTCCTCTTCTCGGCGGTATGGACTTTCTTTCGTCGATTTTTGAGTTCGAAAATGGTGTGGTTGGGAACTACACAGTTTCTTACTCTCTGAAAGGCAACGATAGATTCGAGATCGCTGGAACGAAGGGAAGGATGGAGATATTCTGGGACAAGATAGTTCTTAACGGAAAAGAGATAGAAGTTCATCATGAAGACAGCTATCAAAAAGAATTTGAAGATTTCTACCGTGTGATTACAGGAGAAAAGAAGAACGATCTGGGGGATCCTCTAGAAGCACTGAAGGATCTTGCCTTCATAGAAGCATGTGTGAGATCTCAGGGAAGCAGAGTGTCTGTTTCCAGTTTGTTGTGAGGAGGTGTTTTGTATGGAGTATAGGAAAGTCGGAAAATGGGGTATAAAGATAAGCGAACTTTCACTCGGATCGTGGCTCACTTTTGGAAAACAGCTAGATCTTGATACGGCCACTGAAGTGGTGAAAAAGGCCTTCAACAGTGGAATAAACTTCTTCGACACGGCAGAGGCATACGCAGGCGGGATAGCAGAAGCTATGCTTGGAAAGATTCTCAAGAATTTCAGAAGGGAAGATCTTGTCGTCTCCACGAAGATCTTCTGGGGAGGAAGTGGGCCAAACGACTTGGGACTGTCGAAGAAACATCTTCTTGAGGGAACGTGGAATTCTTTGAAGAGACTCCAGATGGACTATGTTGACATACTGTATTGTCACAGACCTGATCCGAACGTTCCCATGGAAGAAGTCGTCTTTGCCATGGATTACATCTTGAAAGAAGGTCTTGCGCTCTATTGGGGAACATCTGAGTGGAGTGCAAGGGAGATAGAGGAAGCTCACAGAGTCTGTAAAGAACTGGGTGTCATGCCACCCATCGTGGAACAACCACAGTACAACATGTTTGTGAGAGAGCGTGTGGAAAAAGAGTACGCCCCTCTCTATGAAAAGTACGGCATGGGTCTCACCACTTACTCTCCTCTCGCTTCAGGGCTTCTTTCTGGAAAGTACAACAACGGTATCCCGGAAGGATCGAGACTTGCCACGTTCCCGCAGGTGAGAAAGTGGCTGGAAGAAGGTGGGCTTCTCAACGAGAAGACATTTGAAAAACTCAGAAAACTTCAAAAGATAGCAGATCAACTTGGCGCCAGCCTTCCGCAACTCGCTATCGCGTGGATCCTTAAGAACAAAAACGTGAGCAGTGTGATTCTTGGAGTGAGTAAACCAGAGCAGTTGGAAGAGAATTTGAAGGCAGTAGAGATAAAAGAGAAACTCACAGAAGATGTGATGAAAGAGATAGAAAATATCCTGAACGAATAAAAGGCGCCGAACGGCGCCTTTTTTTAATCTTTCAATGACAACATCCGTGACCATGTGACTTTTCCTGGTGTGCATACTGTTCTGGATTGTCTTTAAACTTTTCAGCACACTCGTGAGAACAGAAGTAGTACTCTTTCCCCATGTACTCGATCTTTTCTGCTGCCTCTTCCCTTTCGATCTTCATTCCACAGACGGGATCCTTCACTTTCATAAAATCCACCTCCTTGCTGGAAAATTTCGACTTGAATTAGGCTCTCATAATGTGCTACAATTAGTATAGCATAATTTGAAAGGAGGAGTCAACAATGTGTCCTTTTTGCTTTTGGAGCTGGGGCTTCTGGCCCTGGAACTGGGGAGGAGGAGTTATCATGATGATTTTCTGGGCAGTTATTCTGGTGGTTCTCTTCGCCTTTCTCTTCAGGTGGCTTGGAGGAGAAAGACATGAGAAAACGGAAGGAAGAACCAGTAGCAGAAGGGCTCTTGAGATACTGAAGGAAAGGTTTGCCCGCGGTGAGATCACCGAAGAGGAGTACGAAAGGATGAAAAGGAGAATCCAGGATGAGTGAATTTGAACGCTGGAGAAAGGAATTCCCTGAAGTGAGCGGTGCCGTTGTAAGAATGAGAAATAAGGCTTTCGCTGATGGTTCTATCCCTGCAAAGTACAAGGTGTTAACAGCCCTGGCCATAGCGGTTGTGGAAAAGTGCAAACCTTGTGCTCAGGGATATTATCAGAAAGCGATCGAAATGGGAGCCACAAAGGATGAAATAAAAGAGATCCTCGAAGTTGCTATCACCATGGGAGCATGCATTGCAGAAACCTGGGCGAGGGAGGTGTGGCAGGATGGCCGATCAGAGGACAATGGAAGATCGTGCTGTGAAGAATGAAGAGATAAAGAAGACCTTCACCGTAACGGGAATGACGTGTGCCACATGTGCAAGAACCGTTGAAAAAGCTCTGAGAAAACTCGACGGGGTGAAGTTCGCAGCGGTGAATCTGGCAACCTCCACGGGTTTCATCGTGGCAGAAAGAGAGATATCTTTCGAGGAAATCAGGAAAGCGGTGGAAGAGGTAGGTTATGGAGTCAGTACAGAATCACCAGAGGACGTGGAAAGAAAGCGTTACGAAGAATCGAAAAGAAACCTGATTCTCGCCTGGCTCGTTACGGCTCCTCTTGCCCTCCTCATGATTTACCACATGTTTGTTTCTGAGGTGCCATATTTCACCTGGATAGAGGTCTTCGCAGGTGCGTTCGTTACGTTCTATGTGGGTAGAGGGATGATCAGAGGTGCGTGGATAGCCCTCACACATAAACACACAAACATGGATACACTCATCTTCTTCGGTGCGGTGACTTCCTGGGTAACGGCTGTTCTTGACAGTGCTGGACTTCCTGTGATGTCTTTTGGTGCCATTGGTGCCATGATCGTGGCCTTCCACATCACAGGACGTTTCATAGAATCTTATCTGCGTGACAGGGCCAGCAAAGAAATCAAAGCCCTTCTGAAACTTCAAGCAAAAGAAGCCCGTGTCATCACCGATGAAGGAGAAGTGATGATGCCGATAGAGGCAGTGAAAGAAGGGTTCATCGTACTGGTAAAACCCGGCGAAAGAATACCCGTGGATGGAGTGATCGTGGAAGGCCAATCTTCAATCGATGAATCCGTAGTAACGGGAGAATCCATACCAGTTTTGAAGAGAGAAAACGATGAAGTGATCGGTGGTTCTTTGAATGTATCGAGTCCTATCAAAATAAAAGTCACAAAAGTAGGAGAAGACACCTTTTTGTCTCAAATGATCAAATTGATTCAGGAAGCGCAGGGTTCGAAGGTACCGATTCAGGCTCTCGCCGATAGAATCACCATGTGGTTTGTCCCCACGATCATCGCCCTTGCGATAGCCAGTGCCCTGGTGTGGTACTTCAATTACGAACGGTTCCTTCCCTTTGTAGAAAAGGCAAGAGAAATCTTCCCCTGGATCATACAAACCAGTGACCCGTTGACCTTTTCCATCTTCGTCTTCGTTGCAACGATCGTCATAGCGTGTCCATGTGCTCTTGGTCTTGCAACTCCTATGGCCCTTGTAACTGGAACGGGACTTGCAGCCAAAAAGGGTCTCCTCATAAGAAACGCCGAGGCGATTCAGACATCGAAGGATATAGGAGTGGTGCTCACAGACAAAACAGGAACACTCACCGAAGGTAGTCCGAAAGTGGTGAATCATAACCTCTCCGACGAACTGGTGAGAATCGTGGCGAGCGTGGAGAGAAATTCGAACCATCCTCTTGCAAAAGCAATTTCTGAACTCTCTCAGGATGTGATTGAGATAGAAAACGTGGAAGAGATCCCAGGAGAAGGGGTAAGGGCACTTTACAAGGGAGAAGAGTATTTTGTTGGAAAGCCTCTGGATTACTCAAGGTACGAGTCTCTTCTAGAAGAGGGAAAGACCGTGGTTGAGGTGAGGAGAAACGGTGAAGTTGTGGGATTCCTCGCAATAGAAGATCCGATCCGAGAAGACAGTCCCGAGGCTGTGAGAAGGCTCAAGGGGATGGGAATAGAACCTGTCATGATAACGGGAGACAACGAAAAGACTGCAAGAGCGGTTGCAAGACGCCTTGGTATAGAGAGGTTCCACGCAGGAGTGAAGCCTTCCGAAAAACTGGACCTTGTGAGGTCCTATCAGGCTCAGGAAAAGAAAGTCGCAATGGTGGGAGATGGTATGAACGACGCCGCCGCTTTGAAAGGGGCAGATGTTGGAATAGCGATAGGTTCAGGGACTGACCTCGCTATCGACAGTGCAGACATCATCATAACAAAAGGTGGTATATCGAAAGTCGTCGATGCCATCGAAGTATCAAGAAAAACCTTCAGAATCATAAAACAGAACCTGTTCTGGGCCTTCTTCTACAACGTGATAGCCATTCCAATGGCGATGATGGGACTGCTTCATCCGGTGATCGCAGAACTCGCCATGGCGTTCAGTTCCATCACCGTGACCCTCAATTCCATGAGGGTGAGAGAGTGAGTGTCGAAAAGAAATACGACAGATTCGCAGCACTGTACGATAGGTTCGAAGGTTTTATCGAGAAAAAGTTTTTCTCACGGTTTCGTGAAGAACTCTTCAAAAGAGTGGAAGGGAAGAGAATATTGGAAGTCGGTATTGGCACTGGAAAGAACGTTCCGTACTATCCGGACGATGTGGACGTTGTGGGTGTAGATGTCAGTGAAGGAATGCTCAGGGTGTGTCAGGAGAGATTGAAAAAGTTTCCAGAAAAAAAGGTGAAGTTGTTGAGAGCGGACGTTCAGAATCTTCCTTTTTCAGACGGAGAGTTCGACTGCGTTGTTTCCACGTTCGTCTTCTGTACAGTGCCGGATCCCATGAAGGGTTTGAAGGAGGTCCACAGAGTCCTCAAACCCTCTGGAAGAGCCGTTTTTCTCGAACACATGAGAAGTAGAAAATGGTACGTTAACGCGATGCTGTTTGTGATGCACATCTTCACAAAGTCGCTTTTGGGAACGAGCATGCTCAGAAAGACAGTTGATAACATAAAAAAAGCAGGGTTTATGATCGAGGAAGAAAAACACCTTCTGGGCGATGTGGTACGTTTGATAACTGCCAGAAAAGGAGGTGAGGAAAGTGATTGAGAAGATAAGAGAGGATACCACTCTCAAGGAAATCATGGAAGCCCATGAAAGACTGGAAAGGGTACTTAGAAAATACGGTTTTGACACCTGCTGTGCGAAGATGGAAAGTTTAAAGGACGCCTGTGAAAAGAAAGGGCTGGATGTTGAAGAGGTTCTGGAAGATCTCAACAGAGTCGTGGAGGAGATCAACGAGGAAGAAAGGATAATAAAAGAAATAGAATCTCAGTTTTGAGGAGGTGTTGTAATGAAGTACGTTCTCTACGTACCAGATATTTCCTGTAACCACTGCAAAATGAGGATTTCAAAGGCACTGGACGAACTTGGAGTTAAAAATTACGAGGTGAGCGTGGAAGAAAAGAAAGTTGTTGTTGAAACAGAAGATCTGAACAATGTTCTGAAAAAACTTGAAGAGATCGACTATCCAGTGGAAAGCTACCAGGAAGTTTGAACTATGAAAGAAGAAAGAGTATTTCTCAAAAAGTTTCTGAAAGTTTCATCCCTCAGGCCCTCACCGTGGGCGGGTGTGAGGGCCAGAATTTTTCCTTCGTGGAATCTTCTTGTCCAACCAGCGATGGAAACACCGTTTTTTGATTCACTCCAGAGGAATATCTTCACATCCGAGTACAAATCCACAAAGTAGTGCTCGTCTATCAACTCGAATTCAATCCCCTCACCGTAGTATTTCACTCTTTTCTGTGGAGGATGGTGAATGAACCTTCCGCCGACGAGTCTGTTGTAACTTTCAGGAAAACGAGCAAGTCCAGAGTGCCAGACAAAGAGTTTCCCGCCTGCTTTGATGTATTCTTCAAGAAGTCCCACTTCTTCTTCGCCCAACCAAGTCTTCTCATCGTCTACAAGATTCCATCTTCCTATGACAAGAAGATCTGGAAGTTTCTTGATTTCAGAGAATCCGTCTGGTGAAAGGTCATAAATGTTTTCATTCAAGACACTTTTCAACGTTTCCAAAAAAAGATCGTGATCGTGGTATTTGTCACCAAGAAAAGCAAAGATCTGCATACTGATCCCTCCCCATCGATATCCTATCATCACACTATGTAACAGAGATGTTAACCATTGACTTCGCATCCTTGAGTGACATAAAATTTTTTTGCAAAATATGATGTGCATCCTCATAAGAAAAAAATATTTTTATGTGAGGAGGTGTGGGATGGTGAGCAGGAAGATTCTTCTAGCGGTGATTCTGGGTGTATTTCTCGTGTCTGCTGTGTTCGGTGCCAGGTGGACTCTGAGATTCGGTCACGTTCTTGCTCCAGGTGAACCCTATCATCAGGCGTTTCTGAAGTGGGCAAAAGCCGTTGAAGAGAAAACAAACGGTGATGTCAGAATTGAAGTCTTTCCGAGTTCTCAGCTTGGTGTGGAAGAAGACATCATCGAGCAGATCAGAATGGGAGCACCTGTGGGATGGAACACCGACTCCGCAAGGCTTGGAATGTATGTGAAAGACATCGGTGTCATGAACCTTGCCTACTTCATCGATTTCATGGGGGCAAAAACACCTGAAGAAGCCATCGAGATACTGAAGAAGATCAAACAGTCTCCAACGATGCAGAAGTGGTTGAAAGAGCTTGAGCAGAGATTCAACATAAAAGTTCTCTCCTTCTACTGGGTGCAGGGTTACAGACACTTCGTAACGAACAAACCCATCAGAAACCCTGAAGATCTCCAGGGACTCAGAATCAGAACACCGGGTGCTCCAGCGTGGCAGGAGTCCATAAGGGCCCTAGGAGCAGTGCCGGTTGCCATCAACTTTGGAGAAATCTACACGGCAGTCCAAACGAAAACAGTCGATGGGGTGGAACTCACCTACGCGAACGTCTACAACGGTGGTCTGTACGAAGTTTTGAAGTACATGTCTGAGACAGGACACTTCCTCCTCATCAACTTCGAGATCGTCAGCGCAGACTGGTTCAACAGTTTGCCACCTGAGTATCAGAAGATAGTTGAGGAAGAAATGGACAAAGCAGGTATAGAAGTCTCTCTCAAGATCATGAAAGAGCTCGAAGAAGACTTCAAACAGAAATGTATCGAAAAGGGAATGACGGTGATACCGGCATCTGAAATCGACAAAGAAGCCTTCATAGAAAGAGCAAAACAGGCTTACAAGAACCTCGGGCTTGAAAACGCCCTCAATCAGTTGATGAAAGAAGTAAAGGGAGAGTGACCATCAGCCCGGCCCCTTCGGGGGCGGGCTTTCATCCTATCTGTCAGAGGTGAGAGACGTGAAAAAACTGGACCAAATCCTTTTGAAGTTCGAAAAACACTCCGCTAAGATCCTCCTCATGGCGATGATTGTTCTTGTCTTTGCTTCTGGAGTAGCGAGATTTCTCAAACATCCAATAAATTGGGCTGTCGATGTCAGCAGTTTTCTATTTGCGTGGGCGTGTTTCTTTGCTGTTGATGTTGCCTGGCGGGAAAACAAGATGATGTCAGTAGACATCCTTGTGAGGAAGTTCTCCGAGAGAACCCAAAAGATCATCAGAATAGTGAACTACTTCATCATCCTTGCCTTCGTTGTCTATCTAATCGTGTGGGGCTTTTATCTTTCCTATAAAACAAGGTACAGAACCTTTGTGGGAATACCGAATTTCAGTTATACGTGGGTTACTCTGAGTGTTCCGGTTGGCGCACTCCTTCTCTTCAGAACCACTGTTTTGAAATTGATAGAAGAATTCAAGGGCAATAAGAAGGAGGAAAAATGAGATGATCATAGTGCTCATCGCCTTCGCAGTTTTTCTCATCTTAGGCATGCCCGTTGCCTTTGCTATAGGAATCTCCGGTTTTCTTTGGTTCTTGCAACATCCAGAACTTCCCATCACAATCCCGATTCAGAGATTGTTGTCTCAAACGGTGAATTTTACGCTCCTTGCGATTCCCATGTTCATAGTGGCTGGGAATGTGATGAATTCTGCAGGTGTGACGAAAAGACTTTTGGATTTCGCCTCCACGCTCGTTGGTCATATGAGAGGAGGACTCGGTCAGGTTTCGGCTGTTCTTTCCACATTGATGGGAGGAGTTTCTGGATCGAGTATAGCGGATGCGGCTATGGAAACAAGGATGCTCGGACCTGAAATGTTAAGACGTGGATATCCAAGAGGTTTTGCCGTGGCTGTCAATGTCTGGACATCTCTTATCACACCGATCATACCACCTGGTATCGCTTTCATCATCTACGGTACGATCGGACAGGTCTCCATAGGTAGGCTCTTTGCAGCGGGAATAGGTCCAGGTCTCCTCTTGATGGTTGTGTACATGATCACCATATGGTTCGTTGCGAAGAGGTTGAACCTGGAACCAGAAAGAGAAGGGCGGACTCCAATCGGTGAAATATTTAGAACGCTGGGAAAGAGCATCTGGGCACTTATCTTTCCCGTCCTGTTGATCGTGGGGCTCAGAGGAGGTATTTTCACCCCATCAGAAGTAGGATCGTTCGCTGTGTTATACGGTTTGCTTGTAGGGTTTGCAATTCATAGAGAAATGTCTCTCAAGATACTTTATTGGGAGACGCTGGAGAATTCCCTCGGTGATATTGGAAGTGTAATGTTCATACTTTCGATGTCGAACATATTCGGCTATGGAATGATTTGGGAGAGGATACCAGAGAAATTGGCGGAATTCCTTCTTGGAATATCCTCCAACCCAAACATTCTGATGATAATGATCGCTATCTTCCTTGTGTTTGCTGGATTGTTCGTGGATGCAACGGCTCTAATTCTCATGCTCACGGCGATACTTCTTCCTGTGGCAAGACAAGTAGGAATAGATCCCGTTCATTTTGGTCTGGTGTTCATTCTGTCTGCCGCCATGGGTAATCAGACGCCACCAGTAGGGGCTTCAATGTACGCGGGTTGTTCGGTCCTTGGTGCAACAATAGAAGAGTACATACAGGCATCCTGGCCGTTCCTGTTCGTAACAATAGTGGCGATATTGATGATTATTTTCTTCCCGCAGATCGTGCTGTTCATACCGAACCTCATCTTTGGATAAGGAGGGATTGAAACCATGAACTTTCAGGGGAAGGTGGTTTTGATAACAGGAGCAGGTTCTGGAATAGGGAAAAAAGCTGCGATCATGTTTGCAGAAAGAGGGGCGAAGGTGGCGGTGAACGACATTTCTGAGGAAAAAGGAAACACAACTGTGGAACTGATAAAGAGCAAAGGTGGAGAAGCCGTGTTCATCTTTGGAGACGTAACAAAGGATGCAGAACAGATAGTGAAAAAGACGGTAGAAGCGTTTGGAAGGCTCGATATCCTTGTGAACAACGCGGGTATAGTTCCCTATGGAAACATAGAAGAAACTTCAGAAGAGGACTTCGATAGAACGATCGCTGTGAACGTCAAGGGGCCGTTCTTGCTCTCAAAATACGCGGTCGAGCAGATGAAAAAACAAGGCGGAGGAGTGATAGTGAACGTTTCTTCTGAAGCGGGGCTTGTAGGAATCCCAAGAAGATGTGTTTACAGTGTCTCAAAGGCAGCTCTTCTTGGACTCACAAGATCCCTTGCAGTCGATTATGTAGATTATGGTATCAGGGTCAACGCGGTGTGTCCCGGTACCACACAATCTGAAGGATTGATGGCAAGGGTGAACGCATCTCCAAATCCTGAAGAGCTTCTGAAGAAAATGACCTCCAGAATTCCTATGAAGAGACTTGGAAAAGAAGAGGAAATCGCCTTTGCTATCTTGTTTGCTGCGTGTGACGAAGCGGGTTTCATGACCGGAAGTATCATAAGTATAGATGGAGGTTCCACTGCTGTGTGAGGAGGTCTTAACGTGGATGTCATTCAGATGATCAAGGAAAAATACGATGAGTTCACGAATGCAGAAAAACAAATAGCCAATGTTATTCTTTCGGATCCAAGAGGGATCATTGAGGATTCCATCAGTGATCTCAGTAAAAAAGCGGGTGTAAAAAGTGAAGCCTCCGTGGTGAAGTTTTACAAGAAACTGGGACTGAACAGCTTCCAGCAGTTCAAGGTGCTTCTGGTTCAGAGTATCTCCAGGGCACCTCTTGAGATCGTCTACGAAGATGTCGCCAGTGAGGACGATACTCGAACCATCACCGAAAAGATCTTCAAAGCCACGGTGAGGGCCATTCTGGACACTCTGAATTCACTGGAAGTGGAATCTATAGAAAAAGCCGTTGAAATGTTCAAAAGCGCCCAAAGGATCATATTCATTGGTTTTGCGGCTTCTGCTGCCGTTGCTTTCGATGCGTTCCACAAGTTCACTCGAATCGGAAAAAACTGTTTGTTCTCCAACGACGAACACATCATAGCCACCATCCTTGCCACCGCGTCTTCCAGTGATCTCCTTGTTGCCGTTTCACACACGGGGGAAACAATATCCGTGGTGAACTTCGCCAAGAAAGCCAAAGAGATGAAGATGCCGGTTGTTGCGATAACGGGAAATAGAAAGTCCACCCTCGCAAAGTACTCAGACGTTGTCCTTGTAACGAACACGAAAGAGACGAAGATAAGAACAGACGCAATGACCTCCAGAATCGTTCAACTTGTCATACTCGACACAATTTACACGCTTCTTGCAGCAAGAGATCCAAAAGCCATAGAGAATCTGAACAAGAGCAGGCTAGCCGTCTCAGAGCTAAAGTACTGAACGTGGAGGGAAAAATATGAAGAAAGTACTTATTGTGACACGAACTTTTGGCAAGTATTCTCAAGAACCCATTGATTTTCTCAGAAAAAATGGATTCGAGACAATCAGAGCTGATACCATAGATCCAGATGTTTTGAAAGACGTGGATGCTTTGATCGTAGGCACACATCCTGTTACGGCTGAGATGATAGAAAACTCCCGTCTCAAAATCATAGCCAAGCACGGGGTGGGAGTGGACAACATAGATCTGAATGCGGCAAAGAAGAAAGGAATCCCCGTTACCATCACATCCGGTGCGAATTCGCTTTCTGTTGCTGAACTCACCATAGCCTTCATCTTCGCACTCAGCAGAGGTCTTGTGTGGGCACATAACAGGTTGTTTCAAGAGAAAAAGTGGGAAGGAACAATTGGGCAGGAGGTTTCTGGAAAAACACTCGGTGTGATAGGTTTTGGTGCAATAGGCAGGGAAGTGGTTAAGAAGGCAGTGTGCCTTGGTATGAACGTACTCGTTTACGATCCATACGTGAGCAAAGACAGTGTGAGATTGTCAGAGGCCACTCCGGTCGACGATCTGGACCATCTTCTCGGGGAGAGTGACTTTGTATCGCTCCACGTTCCACTGAACGAAAGTACAAGAAACATGATAGGAGAAAGGGAAATTTCCCTGATGAAGAAATCTGCTTTCCTGATCAACACCTCCCGTGGTGGTCTGGTGGACGAGGAAGCACTTGTGAAGGCTTTGAAGGAGGGGAAAATCGCTGGAGCTGCACTGGATGTCTTTTCCGAAGAGCCACCAGATTCCAACTCTCCTCTTTTTGAATGTTCTAATCTCATCACCACGGCCCATATAGGAGCTCACACAAAGGAGGCCATCTACAGAATGAACATGATGGCCGCTCAAGCAGTGGTGGATTTCTTCAGCGGGAAAATTCCCAAATATGTGGTAAATGAAGAGGTGATAGATCTTTTGAAACGTAAAGGTCTGCAGGAGATATCTTGAATCACAAGCGACAATGTGTTAAAATAACCCTAGCAGCGAGCAGGCGTAGCTTCAAGCGGTGGAGCGCCGCCTTGGTAAGGCGGAGGGTGTGGGTTCGAGTCCCACCGCCTGCTCCATTTTTTATTTTCATCCCCACCTTGGGAGATGGTAACATGGGTAAAAAGAAGAGCACAAGAACGAGTTCTTTCGGTGTGAAGGGAAGAGAAAACCACGATGCTTCACCGTTTTACAGCAGAGCATTGTATTCTGAATTTTCCCCCCAAAACCTTCCAAGGAAGACCTCGCCGAAAATTCCCTCTCTGAAGATTTTCTGGATAAAATAATCGTCGGAGACGCAAGAGAAGTTTTGAGAAGAATACCCGATCGTTCCATTCATTTAATGGTTACTTCTCCTCCATACAATGTTGGGAAGGAATACGATGAAGATCTCACCCTCGAAGAGTACCTCGGATTCATCGAGGACGTGATGAGAGAGGTCTTCAGGGTCCTTGTGTGGGGCGGAAGGGTTTGTTTCAACGTGGCGAACCTTGGAAGAAAACTGTACATACCGCTCCATGCGTATCTTATAGAGCTGTTTGAACGAGTAGGTTTTCTAATCCGAGGTGAAATCATCTGGGACAAAGGAGAAGCAGTGGGTGGTTCTTCTACTGCATGGGGAAGCTGGATGTCTCCAGTGAACCCGGTTCTCAGGGATCAGCATGAGTACATCATCGTTCTGAGTAAAGGAAGCTTCAAAAGAGAAAGGCCAGAAAAAGACGGTGCAATTTCCACAATAACGAAGGAAGAGTTCCTTGAGTTCACAAGGAGCATATGGCGTTTTCCACCAGAATCAGCAAAGAAAGTGGGACATCCCGCTCCTTTCCCGGAGGAACTTCCTTACAGATGCATACAGCTTTACACTTTCAAAGGAGATGTTGTCCTCGATCCCTTCGCGGGTGTTGGAACAACGTGTGTAGCGGCTGCAAAAACGGGAAGGCATTTCATTGGAATAGAGATAAATCCAGAATATGCAAAGAAGGGTGAAGAGAGGATTAAAGAAGCGATCAATCAACCATCGCTCTTTTCTCCACGGTGATATTTTTCAGCAATTTTCTTTACCAGGTCGTACCAGTTTTCAAAGTATTCTTTTTGGGATTCAACTTTTTCTTTCCCTGTGAACGGTTTGTGTTCAACTTCAACGTAATTTCCCCTGTTTTTAAATTTCTCGACGGGTTTTTTCACAGTTCTTCTTCTGAGACCGAATCCTCTGGGATTTGTGTTCTCTTTGGGTATCGACCAGTATTCTCTCAATTTTGATGGATTATTCTTTATTTCTCTTTGTAGGGAGTTGAGTGTTTCTGCGTCGATAACACATATCTTGATTTTGTTTCCTTCTTTCGCAACGTAAAGAAGATTCGATTTAAATTCAAAACTCAGAAAGCGTTCCTCAGATGGGAAACCATCCCAGGCCATTTTTATACTTGAAAATCCCTCCGTTGTTTTGAGGTTGTATCTTTTCACCAGGCTGCTTTGGAATGTCACTTTGATGTCCCATCCTTTTTCTTTACTGGGCGCCTGTTCAACAGACAAAATCTCGTCTGGAAATTCTTTTCTGAGCATTTCAACGATGAAGTTTTCACGTCTCTTTCCAACGTCCGGGGCGTTTCCTTCAAAATACAGAACATCCCAGACTTCTCCCAAAATTTCTACCTTCTCGATATTTCTCTAGAAAATTTCTATCAGAGGATCAACCATAAACCTTCCACCCCTCCACGAACACAGCCACGGGATCGTCCTCGAAAAGAAGAGGATCTCTCTCGTACAGACAGAAATCTGCTCTGAAGCCCTTTTCTATCCTTCCTGTCTTTATCCCCACCTGCTTTGCTCCCGCTTCTGTCAGAAGATAGAAAGTTTCTTTTCTGGAAAAACCCATCTTCAAAGCATGTTCAGCGATGTACTTTGGATCGCACGGAGAAACCGGAGAATCCGATGAGAAGGAAATGGAGATTCCCATCTCAAACATCTTCCTGAAGGGGTACAAGAGAGCGTTCACTTTCACATTCTTCAGAAGGGGTTGATCTTCGAAGTAGAAGTGTGGTTGAACGGAAAAGGATGTATTTTTGGCTCTTTTCAGGTCTTCTTCCTTCACAAATTGGGCGTGTACGATCCTGTGACCAGGGTATCTTTCAAGAACGTCCAGGGCCAGACTCACCGCCTCATCTCCTATCGCGTGGATGTTCAGAACAAGGCCGTGCCTGTCACAGAATCTGGCAAGTTCTTCGAGTTTCTCTTTTGTGAGAAGCTGAACACCGTGTGTTCCGTCATCGTACTTTCCTGAAATGAGAGCGGTTCTGGCCCCCAGGGAACCATCCATGAAGACCTTTACACCCTTCACATGGACCTTCGAGTTGAGGTCTCCAAAGAATTCTGGTTTCAGTCCCTTGGGTTTCAATTTTTCAAAGAGCCTTACTCTGGAATTTTTCAGTACACCAAGAAGTTCTTCCACACTCACACCGTAGAGATCGTCGCTTTGAACGAAGGTCACACCGTGTTTGAGGAATTCTTCCTCACCTGATCTGTAGAATTTTGATATGTTCTTCTTGAACACGTGTTCGTAGATCGCTTCCAGGTTCTCCAAAAGGTATCTTTCTTTCACATTCAAAACTTCCATCGCTTTTTTGTTCAGGAGTGCCTTGTGGCCGCAACGTCTGATGAGAAAAACTGGTTTTTCTATCCTGTCCAGTCTTTGAAAAACTGCCTCATCTGGCTCTTCAAACCACCCTCTTCCGACAATCAAATCACCTTTCAGATTCTTTTTGAAGAACTCGTCCCAGGTACTGAAAGAAACGCTGAACCTGGCAAAACCCGTTCCCACAACGTGAGCGTGAGAGTCCACAAAACCCGGGACAAGAAAGTATCCGCGTGCATCAAGAACGGGTCCAGCCGATTTTTCAACAAATTCTCCATTTTCTACGAACAGATCTTTTTGAACAAATTTTCTACCGTTCCATACCAGCGCACCTTTTATGATCATTTATTTCAATCCCTTACTTCCTGGTTTTTCAGCGGGTATTCCCTGTTTGCAGAGAGGACAGTCATTGGGTTCATAGACTGGAAGATCCAGTTTGAGAAGACTTTCAAAAGGCACGCCAAAATCCACTCTTCCACCAGAGCGATCTATGATCGATCCCACACACACCACGTTCGCTCCAAGACTTTTCAAAAGTTCTATCACTTCCTTCACAGACCCTCCCGTTGTCACCACGTCTTCGACGACCGCTACTTTTTCACCGGGTTTCACGGTGAATCCCCTTCTGAGCTTCATTACTCCGTTTTCTCTCTCAGTGAAGAGAGATCTTGCCTTCAGGTACCTTGCAACAACGTAGGAAAGAATCACTCCCCCCATTGCAGGGCCAATCACCGTCTCTGCATCGTACTTTTTCAAAAGTTCTGCGAGTTTCTTCCCAACGATGTCTCCGTACTCTGGAAATTCGAAAAGGCGGGCGCATTGAACGTACCTGGAAGAATGCTTACCGGAAGAGAGAACGAAGTGTCCTGAAAGAAGCGCTCCCGTTTTTTCTAGAATCTCCTCTATCACATTATCATCTCCTTTATCTTTTCGATCTTTTCTCTTGGATTTTCACTGAGGTAGATTTCTCTTCCAAGAACGGCAAAATCTGCGATTTCTTTTATTTCCTCCGGTGTCACCACATCTTTCTGGTCGTCTGCTTTCACTTCCATTCTGATTCCGGGAACGAGAATCTTTCCTTTGATTTTCTCTCTTAGAACTTTTGCCCATGGCCCCGGAAGTACGAAATCGCATCCCAGTTCGTTCAGTCTTTCTATTTTATCCAGGTAATCTTCCAAAGATCCTTCCATGGAAGTTAGTTTCACTACAACGAACACGTGTTTCTTCGTTGCCTTAAGGGCCCTTTCTACACTTTCGTATCCCGCGCAGGAGTGAACAGTGAAACCGATGATGGCCGGATGGTCCCAGCTTTTTATGGAGCGCTCCACGGTTGAAGGTATGTCACAGAACTTCAGGTCGAGGATGATCTTCAGGTTTCTTTTTTCAAGTTCGTCGAAGATCTTCTTTCCATGAACGACGAGGTTGTGTCCCACCTTCACCACATCGAAACTGCCGTTTTCTTCGATGAATCCGATTGGATCCTCCATGTCGAGGCTCAAAACAGGTATCATCTTCTCACCTCCATCAAGTATTTCCCTATCTCTTCGACGATACCGGGATCTTTGAAAAGGGCACTTCCTATCCCTATCACGTCCGCACCCACACTCAGAAATTCCTTTGCATCTTCTACAGAGTACACACCGCCGCTTGCAATCACAAAGAGTTCTGGAAACCTTCTTTTCACCTCATACACCGCTCTGAGAGCGATGGGCTTCAAAATGGGTCCTGAAAGACCTCCCAGAATCACAGTGTCTTTTTCAAAGTGCAATCCCCTCACCGTGTTCACAAGTGTGATCCCTTCCCACCCTGCGTCTTTCACCATTTCTGCTGCTTCTTCCACAAAGATCCCTTCTATCCCCACTTTTGCTATCAAAAAAGACTCGGGGAGTACCCTTCTGAGTTCTCTCAGAAGGTCGCTCCACCTTTCTCTGTTTCTGACGATGGAAAGTCCTCCTTCCTTCACGTTCGGACAGGAAAAGTTAAATTCCACAGCACAGAATCTGTCTGCCACCTTTTTGAACACATGTGCCACTTCCAGGTACTCTTCGAACGAGTCACCACCAAGACTTGCGATCATGGGGATAGGAAGTTCAGGAAGATCTTCAACGAATCTGTGTATTCCCGGGTTTTCCAGTCCGATCCTGTTTATCACGTAAAAATCTCCATCTGCCATCCTAGGAGTGGGATTTCCTTCTTTGGGATGGAAAGTGATCGTCTTCAAAATAGCTCCACCAACGTATTTGTGATCTATGAGTTTTAAATACTCCCCGAAACCTGCCGGCCCAGAGAGGAGAACAAGAGGGGGAGTTAGTTCCAGCACAGTTCATCACCTCTGAATATCGGACCATCCGTGCAGACGTGTTTCACACCACTTTTTGTGAAAACGGCACACGACTTGCAGGCACCTATGCCGCATCCCATGTATTCTTCGAGTGAGAAGTAGACTTCTTTTCCCTTCAGGTGTTCCCAGCAAACTTTCTCCATACCTTTGGATCCAGAGACGAGGTACCAGTCGTACTCAGGAAGTGATGAGAGTTTTTTCAAAAATTCATCGTTTCCGATAGCACTTTCATACTCCAGGGATATGAAAATAGGCGTTCTGCTTCCAACGAGAACGTCCACGTTCATGGCTCTTTCGAATGCTTTTGCCATAGTGAGACAGGTTGGAGAGATGATGAGAAGTCCTCTTCCGTCTTTTTTGAAACCGTTTCCAAGGGGTCCATGTCCCTTTATCTTTTCTGCTTCTTCCACGATCCATCTTGTTCCCTTTCCTTTCACCTGAACGGAAACAGCAAGACTATCTTCCCACCAGCCAAGGACGAAGGGTTTTCTGACGAGTTTGGGGGTCTCAAGCATCACAAACTGCCCCGGTGAAAAATCGATCTGTTCTTCAAAGAGAACGATCCAGGTGTCCTCGTTCACTCTGATCGTTTTCTTCTTGGTCAGGCAGAACCTCTCCATCCATCATCACCCATCTTCCTTTGAGTTTCATCGCAACGACTTTCCCTTTCAGTTTGACACCGTCGAACATCGTGTTCTTTCCTTTGCTCTTGAATTTCCCTGCATCCACCACGAACTGCGCATCGGGATCTATGAAGACAAGATCCTCCTCGGTGAGACTTTCTCTCATCCCAAGAACGCCGAGGGGAACTTTCGTCATCTTTTCTATCACCGTTTCAAGGTCTTCAAGAACGGTGTAGTACACAGAGAAGGCAATCTCTATGGAAGTCGATCCATAAGGAGCGGAGGCAAAATCGTCAGGTTTTTCAGGATGGGGAGCGTGGTCTGTTGCAAGAACATCGATCACATCTTTCTTCACCGCTTCGATGAGGAATTTTCTGTCCTCAGGGGATCCGAGGGGTGGGTTGATCTTGAAGTTGGTGTTTTTGATGTCTTCGTAACAGAAAAACAGGTGATGGGGTGTTACCTCACAGGTGACCCTGGCGAGTTTTTTCAGAAAAGAGAGCATCTCCACCGAGTATCTGGTTGTCACGTGCTGGATGTGGAATCTTTCAAAGCCGTACTCTATACCTGTGAGGACGGTTCTCGCAATCGCCACCGCTTCACTTGAGCGGGGACGCTTCGGAAGGTCAAAATCTGTTCCCTCGTAAAAGATCCCATCTATCTCGTACATCTGGCTGTGATCGAACCAGAGTGCTTTTTTTCTTTTCTTCATCGTCTCAACGAGTGTGGGATAGTCGTACTCTATCCCGTCGGTTGAAAAACCTACAACCCTTTCACCCTCTGCCTCAAGAGAGCCAAAGGGAGACACGGTGAAAAGAAACGTCACCTTTCTGTTCTTGGAAAGTTTCAGGTGTTCATCCAGAATCTCTTTTCTGTCTATAGCCGGCCTGGTGTTTGGCTGTATCACCACTTTATAAAAGCCTCCCACAAGGGAGGCTTCTTCTAAAGAATCGTAGTCTTCTCCACCGTTGAGGCGAACGTGAACGTGAAGATCGACAAAAGGCGATGTGGCCACCAGCCCTTTTGAAGGAAAAGGCGTTTTTATTTCCTCTTCCATCCATTTTCCTCTGAATGGGTCGTAGATCCTCACTCTGTTCCCTCCAGTTCCTTTTCCATCTATTTTACCATCCACTCCACGATCGCATCTATCACCCGTCTGTCAACGTGTCCTTTCTTCATGTACTCAACGGGTGTTGATTTCCCTTCTCCTGTCATCATGAGGTGGTTGAGATCTTCAAAGACTACGATCTTCACGTTTTCTTTGTCTGAAAGTTCTCTCAACCAGATTTTTCGATCTTTTTCGCTCACCTGGTAGTCCCTTCCACCGAAGATCAAAAGCATGGGAATAGAGAGCCTTTTTGCTGTCAAAACGGGTTGTCTTTCTCTCAGGTCGTAGAAGTACTTTGCAGGTGCTCCAAGAACAATTTCATCAGGTGGAAGTTCTTTTTTTCTGAGTTTTTCCAGAGTCTTCAAAATTTCTTCTATGTTTTCTGCAAGACCCAGAGACTGAAGATATTTCAACTGATCCTCCATGAGATCTTCGAGTGGACGTGCAGGGGGTGCCAGCATGATAACACCATCTGCTTTTGATCTTTCTGCGATCTCTGGTGAAAGCATAGCACCGAGACTGTGACCGAGAACGTACACCGTGGAGACATCCTCTCTCTGTTTCAAAATCTTCACCGCTTCCTGAGCATCTTTTATGACCTCTTCTTCAACAGTCAGAGTGGCAGGATCCATCTTCTCCACAAACGTTCTCTTGTGGTATCTGAGAACGATGATGCCGTTTGAAGACAGCCCGTAGGCAATATCTTTGAAGATCTTGTTGGGGCCTATCGTCTCATCCATGTCGTTTGGTCCGGATCCATGGACAAGAACAACGGCCGGAAAGGGACCTTTTCCTTCTGGAATGGTGAGCTTTCCAGGAAGTCCGTTCACAGAAATGTCTTTTTCTTCGAAACTTTCCAGGTTTGCATAATCGGGAGGTTCGTACTCTGCCCCCGCAGACTGTGTGAAGAACAGGCCGGCGACTTTTCCTTCCTTGTCCATGGTGACCAGCGCTGAGATCTCACCTTTTTCGAATCTTAGAGTGAAGTTGTATATCTCGTATTCACCCTGAGTGGTCTTTTCGTAAGCGATAATCTCTTTGAAGTCACCAAGTTGACTTTTCAGGGAATACCAGATGCTCGAAAGGTTCTGAAGACTGAGTTGCTTTCTCATCTGGTCTGTACACATGGACAGGGCAGTTTCGAAGTCTTCAGTTGTGAGTCTCTGAACGAAGAGGTATGCTTCTTGTTCGAATGCACCGAAGACCATCACCCCAAGAAGTACAAGAAAGAAAATGGTGAATCTCATTTTTCTTCCCTCCTTTTCTTGAATAAAACATTCTCCTTCATCCTGTTTCTCACTTTCAAAGATTTTTCTACATACACCTTCTCGCCGGTGAACGGATCTATTCCGGAGTAGTACATGGCGGTGCTCACCGTTCCGGGGGTGGGTGTAAAGATTTGTATCTGCTGCGGAAAGTAGCCAAGATACTTCAGGATGAAATCTCTCAGATAGTTGTTCTCCTTCCAGCCCTCTCCCGGATGTCCCACTATGAAGTAGCCGATCACGTACTTTCTCTTTCCCATCTTCCGTGCGAATGTCTCGAACCTTCTTTTGAATTCCAGAAACAGTTCCACCGGAGGCTTTCTCATCAGAGAAAGCACCTTTGGATGGGCGTGTTCCGGGGCAAGTTTCAGCTGGCCGGGGGTGTATTTCACGAGTTCTCTGATGAAGATGTCTGGGTTGTTCTCGGCGAAAACAAAATCGTGTCTGATACCTGAAGAGACAAAGACGTTCTTCACGCGGGGCAGTCTTTTTATCGACTCAAGGAGTGCGATGAACCTGTCGTGATCTGGCTGAACGATCCTGCAGACACCAGGATAAAGGCAAAATTTCTGGCACTGCCCTCTGGTTTCTCTGACGGTGCATCTTGAACCGTAAAGGTTCGCGGTGGGACCTCCGACATCCGTGATGGTACCTTTGAAATTTCTCCTTCTGGTAAGAAGTTTCACTTCTTCCAGTATGGAATCTTCACTCCGATAGGAGACGTGCGTGGTCTGATGCTGCGTAAGAGCACAGAAAGAACATCCACCAAAACAACCACGAACGGCCGTGATGGAGAACTTCACCGTCTCTATTGCCTTCACCCTTCCCATTCTCGCATAAAACGGATGAACTTCTCTTTCGAAAGGAAGAAGGTAGATCTGGTCAAGTTCCTCCTGGGAAAGTGGAGGTTGCGGGGGATTCTGAACAACGTATCTTGTGTCCTGTCTCTGGTAGATCAGAGTGTTCCTGTATGGATCCGTGTACCAGGTCTGAAGTTTTATAGCCTCTGCGTACTTTTCTGGGTTTTCTGAGATTTCATCAAAAGAGGGAAGTTCCACACCCTCAATGGGTTTCTGAGAGGTCCACCACACAACTCCACGGATGCTCTTGCACTTCTCTATGTCGCCAGTCTCAGCAAGGGTTTTTGCGATTTCAAGAACTGCTTTTTCTCCCATTCCGTAAACGAGAAGATCTGCCTTTGAATCGACAAGGACAGACTTTCTCACTCTATCGCTCCACCAGTCGTAATGTGCGAATCTTCTCAAACTCGCCTCTATTCCACCAAGAACAACAGGCACACCCGGAAAGAATCTCCTTATCAGGTTGGTGTAGACTATCGTCGCCCTGTCGGGTCTTCTTCCGAAAGTTCCACCCGGTGTGTAGTCGTCTGTTTTTCTTTTCTTCATCGAGGCCGTGTAATTTGCCACCATCGAATCAACGTTTCCGGCGGTGACACCGAAGAAGAGTCGAGGCTTTCCAAGACGCGTGATGTCCTTTCCCGATTTCCAGTCAGGTTGGGCAATGATTCCCACTTTGAAACCGTGAGAGACAAGATAGTGGCCGATGAGCGAAACACCAAAGGAAGGGTGGTCCACGTAAGCATCTCCCGTAACGAGGATTATGTCGAGTTCTTTCCAGCCCAGCTTTTCCATTTCTTCACGCGTTGTAGGAAGGAACACGGTATCACCCTATGTATTTTAAAACGAAAAAGCCTCCTGTCGAGGCCTGGTTTAAAAAAAATGAGAGCACACGAGAGCGATGTTTACTTCTTCTTTGTCTGTCCTACTTTTTCGTTGTGAATGGCTATCAACACGTCCACCGGTATCAGTACGATCATCTTCTCCACCTCCTTTTTGAGAATCATTCTCATTTCTCATATGTAAGCATAACACCGGAAATTTAAGAATTCAATAAGGCCGTGCTAATTATTCGTAAAGATCCTGTTCCATCCGAACGGGGATGCTCGACCAAATTTTTTGGGTACTTGACAAAATATTTGGATAGATTGTAAAATATTTTTGCGGGAGGTGACAAAATATGTTGCCCAAATGTCCTGTATGCGGAAGAGAAATGATGGTAACGGAACTTCACTGTGATAGAGACGATGTCACGGTGAAGGGTCGATTCAGAGCGAGTCCGTTTGACTTTCTCGACAGAGAAGAACTCGAGTTCGTCATCCTTTTCTTCAGAGCAAGAGGAAACCTCAAGGAGATGGAACGTTATACAGGACAGGGCTACTTTGCCTTGAGAGGGAAACTGGAAAAGATTCTTGAGAAGATGAAACTTCAGCCACTTGGCGAGGTGAAAGAAGAGGTCTCAGACGAGGATCTCTTCAAGCAGGTGAAGGAAGGAAAGATCAGTGTCGAGGAGGCGCTGGAACTTCTCAAAAGAAAGAAAAAAGGAGGGGAGGGCGATGTCTGAAGAGATCAGAAAGATTCTTGAAGCTGTGGCAAAAGGAGAGATCAGTCCAGAGGAAGGAGAAATGCTGATAAAGGCCCTGAAAGAGAAGGAAAAAGAAGAACAAAACTGGTCGGAGGATTTCTCGGAAAAGGATTTCGTTCTGAGGGAAGACGAAGTGATGGAAGGAGATCTCGTTCTCTCAAGAAAGAAAGCATTCATAAAAGGTAAGGTGGAGGGAGACCTTGTTCTCATCAACTGTGAGACGTTCTTTTCAGGGGAGGTGGAAGGCGACCTTGCCGTCATCAGTGGAAGGATCGAGTTCAACGGGGGAAAAGTGAAGGGAGATCTTGCACTCGTTGGTGCAAAAGAATCTGGAAGAAGACCTTCGGTGGACGGGGATGTTGCAAGAATATCGAACTTCTTTATCAGCGGAATGATGAAGATGTTTTCCCCCTTCATCAGCAACATCTCCGTTTCCTCGAGAAAGAAAAAAGGCGAAAGGGAGGAGTGATTGCCCATGAGGGTGTACCTGATGATTTCGGCGATTCTTGTAGCAGGGCTGTTTTCTTTGATATGGTTGTATGTACTACTTTTTCCCGCTACAAGAACAGTCTCATCTTCACAGATGGTTTAGGAACCAGTTATCACAGAAACATCCCGTACGACGGTGACTGAAGGTTCCTGATTTCAACAAGGAGGGAGTGTGGTGAACGATATTACCTTCTGGAAGAGAAACTTTGTCCTTCTTGCTCTAGGAAGATTTGTTTCGATTCTTGGTAGCTCCGTCCAGGCGGTTGCGATTCCCATCTTTGTTCTTGATCTGACACATTCCGGAACGGCAGTTGCCACAATGAGCATTGCCTATATGCTTCCAAGGATACTACTCATGCCCATAGCCGGAATCGTTGGAGATCGAGGAAACAGAAAGTTTCTCATGGTGTCGATGGATTTTCTGAGGGGAATTCTCATATGTTTCCTCTCGTTTCTTGCATTCAGAAACGCCATTACTCTTTCTGTTCTTTACGTTTCACAGGTTGCCATGGCGATCATGGACAACCTTTTTGATATACCAACGGGCGCGATGTTTCCGGACATCGTACCGGAAGATTTTCTCATGAGGGCAAACTCCATAATGGGTATGGTGAGGATCTTCCCACAGATCCTCGGACCTGCACTCGGAGGGGTGATCTACGGTTTCTACGGCATAGCGATCGTGTTTCTTGTGAACGGAGTGTCCTTCATTCTCTCTGCCATCAGTGAGATCTTCATAGTCTATTGGCAAAAGATTGAGAAGAAACCTTCTCATTTCAAGCAGATAGTTCTGGATCTCAAAGAAGGTTTTCTTTTCATCTGGAATCACTCGCTCATAAGGATCATCCTTATCTTTGCTCTCTTTCTGAATCTTCTCATTTCTCCACTCTTCATGGTTGTCTATCCTTACACGATCAGGGAAGTGATGAAGTTTTCCGCTCAGGAGTTTGGCTTTCTTGAGACCTCGTTCACTCTGGGGGCACTCTTTGGGAACCTTCTGATCGCATCTTACCTGTCAAAAAGAAACATGTGGAAGGCAATGAAGATTTCCATCTTCCTCTTTGAACTTCCTATTGTTTTTCTTGGTGTTCTCGTCATGCCAGATTTTTCCTCAAGTGTGGAAAGACTGGTTCTTTTCATTTTGTTCTTCGTGACGTTTTTGATAATGGGCTTTTTGAATCCAATAATCAACGTTCCTCTTGACACGGCCTTTCAGAAGATGACACCTTCGCACATCAGAGCGAGGGCGTTCTCCTTCCTTGTTCTTGTGGCAAACGGAGTAACTCCACTTGGATCTGTGCTCTACGGATATCTTGTTGATAGGGTAGCGATTCACTTACTTTACTACACCGTTGGTGTTCTCTCCTTTTTGATCGCTGTGCTTCTTCTGGTGGCTCTCAGAGGAAAAGAACTTCCCACTTGATTTTTCTGGCATGCTTTGCTAGAATAGTAACCAAACAGGGGTGAAAGATTATGCAAAACGAACATGTGTTATGCATCAAATCCATTGAACACAATTATTATTACTTTTGGTTTAACAGGGGCACCTGTCCGTGAGTGCAACCGCTCCGGGCAGGTGCCTCTTTCGGTATCTGCCCGGAGCGATAGAAAACACCAGAGGGCTCCGGGCAGCGGAGCCCTTTTTTTATTATCAAAACTTCGGGAGGTGGTAGGTCTATGATAGTGGTTTTAAAGCCCGGTTCTACGGAAGAAGATATAAAGAAGGTGGTGAAGTTGGCAGAGAGTTACAATCTGAGGTGTCACGTTTCCAAAGGTCAGGAGCGTACGGTGATAGGTATCATAGGTGATGACAGATACGTGGTGGCAGACAAATTCGAGTCGTTGGATTGTGTTGAGAGTGTTGTGAGAGTTCTCAAACCCTACAAACTCGTCTCGCGAGAGTTCCATCCAGAAGATACGGTGATAGACCTTGGAGGCGTGAAGATAGGAAACGGATACTTCACCATCATGGCAGGGCCCTGTGCAGTGGAAGACAGAGAGATGCTCATGGAGATCGCACACTTTCTAAGCGAATTCGGTGTGAAGGTGTTGAGAGGAGGAGCCTACAAGCCTCGAACATCACCCTACTCCTTCCAGGGGCTCGGAGAAAAAGGACTGGAGTATTTGAGAGAAGCTGCAGATAAGTACGGTATGTACGTTGTGACAGAGGCACTCGGTGAGGAAGAACTTCCAAAGGTGGCTGAATACGCCGATATCATCCAGATCGGTGCAAGGAATGCTCAAAATTTCAGGTTGCTTTCAAAAGCGGGAAGTTACGACAAACCCGTTCTTCTGAAAAGAGGTTTCATGAACACCATCGAAGAGTTTTTACTCTCAGCAGAGTACATAGCAAATTCAGGAAACACAAAGATCATCCTGTGTGAGAGAGGAATAAGGACGTTCGAGAAGGCAACAAGAAACACCCTCGACATCTCTGCTGTTCCGATCATCAGGAAAGAATCGCACCTTCCCATTCTTGTGGATCCGAGCCACTCGGGTGGAAGAAGAGATCTTGTCATCCCTCTTTCCCGCGCAGCAATAGCCGTCGGTGCACACGGAATCATGGTAGAGGTTCATCCAGAACCTGAAAGAGCACTTTCTGACGGAAAACAAAGCCTTGATTTCAAGCTCTTTGAGGAACTGGTCCGGGAGATGAAAGAACTTGCCAAGGCCCTGGGGGTGAAGGTGAATTGAGGATCTCTGTACTGGGGGCAGGATGTATAGGGGGATCTATCGCTCTGAAGTTGAACGAAAAGCACCGGGTTCTCGCCTTCGATCAAAGCAGGGATGTGATAAGGGCCCTTGAGGAAAGAGGGATAAAAGTTGTTTCGAAACAGGAAGAACTCTTCGACACCGATCTTCTCATCCTGGCGCTTCCAATGGCTGCTGAAGAGCGCTTTTTGAGAGAGACTGAGTTCACAGGAAAGATCTTGGATGTGGCAAGCGTGAAAACCCCCTTCATGGAAATAGCAAAAGAAAGGGGTCTGAACTTCATCGGAGGACACCCCATGGCGGGAAACGAGAGGAAGGGAAAAGCAGGATGGGACCCCGAGATGTTCATCGGAAGGATCTTTTTTCTCTGTTCTCCCGATGGAAAGGAAGACGACGTCGTTGAAGGTGTTGTGGAGGATCTTGGATCCAGGCCAGTCTGGATAGATTACAGAGAACACGACAAGATCGTTGCCGCTGTGAGTCATGTACAGTATTTGATCTCTTTGAGCGCTCGGTTCATGGGAAAGCCTTTTGAAGAATACGCAGGACCGGGCTATCAGTCGAACACGAGGCTTTCAAGACAGAACATGGAAATGGCGATGGATATGATCAGATATAATAAAGAAAACATCCTCAAGTACCTTGAAAATGCAAGAAATTTCCTGAACACTCTTTACAATCTCATAGAGAGAGAAGACTTCGAGAGTCTGAAAAAAATCATAAAGGAAGTGGTAGCATGAAGATTCTTCCCACAGAAAGAATCTTCGGAACGCTGAGTGTTCCTCCGGACAAATCCATAACCCACAGAACGCTCATCCTTTCAGCCCTTGCAGAGAGCGAAAGCACTCTCTACAACCTTCTGAGGTGTCTGGACACGGAGAGAACACATGACATTCTAGAAAAGCTCGGTACACGTTTTGAAGGTGATTGGGAAAAGATGAAGGTCTTTCCAAAACCGTTCTCCGAGCCAATTGAACCTCTTTTCTGTGGAAACTCGGGGACCACAACAAGGTTGATGAGTGGAGTTCTTGCCTCGTACGAGATGTTCACGGTTCTCTACGGGGATTCTTCTCTTTCCAGAAGGCCGATGAGAAGGGTTATAGAACCCCTGGAGATGATGGGCGCACGCTTCATGGCAAGGCAGAACAACTTTCTTCCAATGGCCATAAAGGGGAATCACCTTTCGGGTATCAGTTACAAAACACCGGTGGCTAGTGCTCAGGTGAAGAGTGCCATTCTTCTAGCAGGGCTCAGGGCAAGCGGAAGAACGATCGTCATTGAGCCATCAAAGAGTAGAGACCACACAGAAAGAATGCTCAAAAATTTAGGAGTTCCCGTCGAAGTGGAAGGAACACGAGTGGTTCTGGAGCCGGCCACGTTCAGAGGGTTCGAGATGAAGATACCGGGGGACATATCGTCTGCTGCATTCTTCATCGTTCTTGGTGCGATCCATCCAAACGCCCGCATAACAGTAACCGAAGTGGGATTGAACCCAACTCGAACAGGTCTTCTTGAGGTTATGAAACTCATGGGGGCGAATATAGAGTGGGAGGTCACAGAAGAAAATCTCGAGCCGATAGGAAACGTGAGGGTGGAAACTTCTCCGAACATGAAGGGAATCACCGTACCGAAAGACATGGTACCACTCATGATAGACGAACTCCCACTTGTTGCACTCCTTGGTGTTTTCGCGGAAGGTGAAACTGTTGTTAGAGGAGCCGAAGAGTTGAGGAAAAAAGAATCAGACAGAATAAGGGTGCTTGTGGAAAATTTGAGGAAGATCGGTATCGAAATAGAAGAGTTCACAGATGGTTTTAAGATCACTGGGAAGCAGAGAATAAAGGGTGGAGTGGTGGATCCAGAAGGCGATCATAGAATGGCCATGCTCTTTTCTATAGCAGGTCTTGTGAGTGAAGAAGGAGTTGAGGTGAAAAACCACGAATGTGTGGCTGTTTCGTTCCCGAATTTCTACGAAACGCTGGAGAAGGTGATGAAATGAGATTTTGCATCATTGGATATCCGGTGAAGCACAGTATATCTCCTCGACTGTACAACGAGTATTTCAAGAAAGCAGGAATGGATCATCAGTACACCATGGAAGAGATACCACCGGAAAACTTCGATGCCGAGATAAAAAGAGTTTTAAAAGAATACGATGGATTCAACGTTACCATTCCACATAAAGAAAGAGTGATTAGCTATGTGAATCTCTCCGAAGACGCAAGAAGAATAAAAGCGGTCAACTGCGTTTTTCGTAGAGAGGGATACAATACGGATTGGGTCGGTGTTGTGAGATCGCTTGAAGGTGTGAAGGTGAAAGAGCCCGTCGTTGTTGTGGGAGCAGGTGGCGCGGCGCGAGCAGTGATTTACGCTCTTCTTCAACTGGGAGTTAGAGACATCTGGGTAGTGAACAGAACGCTCGAGAGGGCAAAAAACCTGGGCTTTCCTGTAAAGGTCTTTTCCCTCGATCGTCTCGATGAAATGGTGAGGGAGGCAAACAGTCTTTTCAATACAACTTCGGTTGGTATGAAAGGAGAAAAGCTTGCCATTTCTGATGATTCGTTGAAAAACTTGGATCTTGTTTACGATGTCATCTACTTCGACACGCCGCTTACTATGAAAGCGAGAGAACTCGGTGTAAAACACGTTATAAAGGGAAATCTCATGTTCTACTACCAGGCGATGGAGAACTTAAAGATATGGGGAATCTACGTTGAAGAAGTATTCAGGGGCGTATTCGGGGAGGTTTTGAGATGAAGCTTACAATAGCGGGGGATTCCCATGGTAAATACATGGTCGCAATTCTGGAAGGTCTGCCTTCGGGGATAAGAGTGGATGAGGATCTCATAAGAAGGGATCTTTTCAGAAGGAGAAACTGCTACGGTAGAGGAAAGAGAATGAAGATAGAAGAGGACGCGTTCGAAATAGTCTCAGGATTGTGGAAAGGAATCACAACGGGTGCACCGGTGACCATTCTCATTCCCAACAAAGCGGCAAACCCAGTAAAGGACGTTCGAAGTGTCCCAAGACCTGGTCACATCGATTACGCCGCATGGGTGAAATACAAACTCCCTGATCTGAACATCTACGTGGAACGATCCAGTGCAAGATGGACAGTAGCTCTCACAGCGGCAGGTGCTCTCTTGAAGAGTCTTCTCAGAGAGTTCGGTGTCGAAGTGTTGGGATACGTCACAAAACTTGGTAACGTCGAAGCAAGAGATATACCAGATAACTTCGAGGAATTGAAAAAAAGAAGAGACGAATCGGAGGTTTTCTGCCCCGATCCTGAAGCAACGAAAGAGATGATCGCCGAGATCGATAGAGCGAAAGAAGAAGGAAACACCCTCGGTGGAAAGGTCAGGGTTATTGCAAAGGGTGTTCCAGCGGGACTGGGAAGTTACTCGGATTTGTTTGAAAAGCTCGATTCGAAAATAGGCGCACTCTTTTTTGCCATTCCTGCCGTTAAGGGAGTTTTGATTGGAAGTGAAGAGATGTGGTACGGGTTTGATTATCTGGACGAGTTTGAGATAGAGAATGGTCGGATAAAGAGAAAAACGAACAACCTTGGTGGAATAGAAGGTGGGATTTCCAATGGAGAGGATATCTGGGTGAACGTCTACATAAAGCCCATTCCCACCACAGGAAAACCTCTGGATTCTGTTGATCTGAGAACGATGAAACCCGAAAAAACACCGTACGTGAGGTCGGATGTGACCGCAGTGCCTCCCGCTTCTGTTGTGTGCGAGGCGGCTCTTTCTGTGGTAGTTTCGGCCGTTTTGCTCGATCACCTGGGCGAAGGAAACATTAACGACCTGAAAAGGAGGTTCGAGAATGAGGATTTTCCTTGTTGGGATGATGGGTTCTGGAAAGAGTACGATCGGTAGGAAGGTTTCAGAGGTTCTCGATCTTGAATTTGTAGACATGGACGATGAGATAGAGAAGAGAGAAGGAAGGAGTATCAAAAGGATTTTTGAAGAGGACGGGGAAGAATACTTTCGGCTGAAGGAGAAAGCGCTTTTGAAAGAACTCGTTGAAAGGGACAACATCGTTGTGTCAACGGGTGGAGGTGTGGTGATAGATCCGGAAAACAGGGATATCCTGAAGAGGGGGAAGACCATTTTTCTCTACGCTCCTCCCGAAGTACTGATTGAGAGGGTGACGGAGGAAAACAGACCTCTTCTCAAGGAGGGTAAAGAAAAGATATACGAGATCTGGGAGAAAAGAAAACACTTCTACGCGGAGTTCAAGAGGATCGACACTTCCAAACTGAACGAATGGGAAACAACCGCTCTTGTTGTGCTTGAGGCAATGGACGAAGTTGAAGTTTCGGCGATGGAGAAGCCCCATCCTGTGAAGATCGTTCTTGGGGGATTCAAGAGGGTAAAAAACGAAGATCTGGTTTTCACCACGGAGAGGGTAAAAAAGATTTACGGGAGATATCTTCCTGAAAACTGCCTTGTCTTTCTTGATGGAGAAGCGGTGAAGACGCTGGAGCATGTTTCAAGGGCATATTATGAACTTGTACAGATGGATTTTCCAAGAGGAAAGGTCATTGCCGGTGTGGGAGGAGGGGCTCTTACCGATTTCACCGGTTTTGTGGCGAGTACCTTCAAAAGAGGTGTGGGACTTTCTTTCTATCCCACCACCCTTCTTGCTCAGGTTGATGCCTCCGTCGGAGGAAAGAACGCCATCGATTTTGCAGGGGTAAAGAATATCGTTGGGACTTTCAGGATGCCGGACTACGTGATCATAGATCCCGTTGTCACTCTCTCAATGGATGAGGGAAGGTTTGAAGAGGGGGTGGTGGAAGCCTTCAAGATGATACTTCTTTCTGGGAGAGGGCTGGAACTCTTCGATGAACCACAGAAGATAGGAAAAAGAAATCTTAGGATACTCAGTGAGATGGTAAAGATATCGGTGGAGGAAAAAGCAAAGATAGTAATAGAAGATCCCTGCGACAAAGGTTTGAGACACGCTCTGAATCTGGGACACACCCTTGGGCATGTCTACGAGATGCTTGAAGGGGTCCCACACGGTATAGCAGTAGCGTGGGGAATCGAAAGAGAAACGATGTATCTGTACAGAAGAGGGATCGTTCCAAAGGAGACCTTCAGGTGGATCGTTGAAAAAGTCAAAGAGATCTTGCCCATTCCTGTCCCATCCGTTGACAAAGAAAAGGCTAGAGATCTCATCCTGAACGACAAAAAGATTGTGAAAGGAACTAGAGTGAGACTTCCTTACGTGAAGGAAATTGGAAAGGTGGAGTTCCTTGAAGTAGACCCTGTTGAGCTTTTGGAGGTGATAGATTGAAACTACTCGTTGTGAACGGTCCGAATCTGAACATGCTGGGAAAAAGAGACAAAAATGTGTATGGAAGCTTTACCTACAACGATCTGGTGAAGATGATAGAAGACTGGTCCAAAAAGAACGGTGTGGAAGTGGAGATCTTTCAGTCGAACCATGAAGGAGAGATTATAGATAGACTACATCGATTTGATTTCGACGGTCTTGTGATAAATCCTGGTGCGTTTACGCATTATAGTTACGCTATAAGAGACGCTCTTGAGATTGTAAAAGTTCCCAAGGTCGAAGTTCATATATCTAATATACACAGGAGGGAAGAGTTCAGAAGAAAGAGCGTCACCGCGGAAGTTTGTGACGGTCAAATTAGTGGGCTGGGAGTTTACGGTTACATACTTGCGCTAGAGTACGTGAAAAAAGTCTCCTTTGAAAGCAAAGATTAAGAAGTAAACACCAAACCCTATCAAGATCATCGACATGGATACAAGGACAATCCTGTACACGTTTTTCCATGAAGGCCTTTTAAGAAACTGTCCAGCAACACCCAGGAAGGCATACCAACTTATGTCTGAAAGTATGTGACCAAAGTAGAACAGAAGAATACCAAGGAAAAGGTACTCTCTTGTCTGAAAAAGGAATGTACTGCCGACCGAAAACCACCACAGAAGAAAATAGGGATTTGAAAGAGAAACAAGAGCTCCTTGAATAGGCAGTGGAAGTTTTGTGTCTTTTGCTTTCATGTTCAAAGATGGATTTTTTGCTTCAAAAAATTGGGAAACTCCCATATACAGAAGAAAACTCCCTCCTGCCAGGGAAATCGTCCTCATGAAGAGTGGAAAAATTGCCTGAACACCGACCAACAGTAATAGCACCAGAATGGCTTCCAGAAGAACATGACCTGTTATCAACTTCAGGGGTGCTTTCCAGTCTTTTGCACTTTTTGAAATGGCAATTGCCATTAGGGGTCCTGGTGCCATCGCACCGGAAAGCCCAACAAGGAAACTCCCAAGGAATACGGAAAGCATGCTTTTCCCTCTTCATGCTTTTTGAAAAATTCTACCACTCATCCTCTATTTCTAAATATTAGTGTGAAATATATTGGTTTAGAAACACACAGTTTTATTCACTAAACCATGGTAAGTTCCATTCATTCACAAAGTAGGGTATGTTTGTATTTAGCATTAGAAAGGAGATACAGAGTATGCAATTACCGGTAACGAAAAATTTCATGCGCCTTTGTGGTACCGGAAGCTATGCAATAAAAAAGGAATAATGAGCGAAAAAGGAAAACAACTACTCAGAAATAACTTGAACATGAACTTATGATTTGACGACAAATAAAGAAGCGACATACTTATCCTTTAACACTTTAAGGTAGACCTTTTTGCGAGAATTTGTGAAAACAAGAACTAGTTGATTTTCCCCTGAAACACCCCAAAATGGCCTGACCTAGGTTAGGGTAATTTATCTTTTGTTTTTGCCATGGTTTAGGCTTTTCATTGACTATGCAATTATTCCATTTTTCCAAACAGTACTTGACTGACCCTTTCTGTGTGTTAGAATCACCTATGATGAAACATCCTCTCTATCTTCTTATATACTCTTGCTTTCTGATATGTTCTGTGGTATAATTTCTTTGAAATCCAACGGGTTTCAATACTTCCTTAGAGGTATGGAAACTCTTCTTGACCGTGTCGACCTTGAGAGACTCGCAGAGTTTCAATACTTCCTTAGAGGTATGGAAACCAAAAAAGGTGGGACAAAAGAAAACCGGGGAGTTTTCCCGTTTCAATACTTCCTTAGAGGTATGGAAACAATCGAGACTTGCACAAGAGATTCAGTTCCACTTTGTTTCAATACTTCCTTAGAGGTATGGAAACCATGCTCACCGATGATCTTCTTGTAATCCTTGGGTGGTTTCAATACTTCCTTAGAGGTATGGAAACTAGTTGTACCCCAACCCCATTTCCCGCAATAGTCTGTTTCAATACTTCCTTAGAGGTATGGAAACATATATAGGCAAGAACGATAAGGGAGGGATTGAATGAGTTTCAATACTTCCTTAGAGGTATGGAAACCCTCCTTCGGGGTATAATACCTTGAATCGAGGATGAGTTTCAATACTTCCTTAGAGGTATGGAAACTACCCAACAACAGTTGAACCTGTTGAAGCTACAACAAGTTTCAATACTTCCTTAGAGGTATGGAAACACAAAAAACAAACGCGGGAGGGAATAAACCCTCCCGGTTTCAATACTTCCTTAGAGGTATGGAAACTTTTATGTTTTTTCATACCCCGCGCTTGACGAAGTTGTTTCAATACTTCCTTAGAGGTATGGAAACAAAATTTGGAAACTTGGGAAGGCGGAGTGCTTTACGGTTTCAATACTTCCTTAGAGGTATGGAAACTTTTCTTTTTTATCCAACCGCGCTGTCTTGCAATTGTTTCAATACTTCCTTAGAGGTATGGAAACAAAGGCATCGCAAAAAGCACGGAAGAACAGGTCAGGTTTCAATACTTCCTTAGAGGTATGGAAACTATCCCAACCACGAAGGGACCGTCACGAGGAAAAACGTTTCAATACTTCCTTAGAGGTATGGAAACATAGGAATAATAAAGGTCCTTTGCCCAATTGACGACGTTTCAATACTTCCTTAGAGGTATGGAAACCAGACAAAACCTTGACGGGCTCCTCAGGTGTAGACGGTTTCAATACTTCCTTAGAGGTATGGAAACCAAACTGAACGTGCAAAAATAAAAAAGCCGGGGATGCGTTTCAATACTTCCTTAGAGGTATGGAAACTAAATTCGTTCCTCATGTCACTCACCTCCTCTCAATGTTTCAATACTTCCTTAGAGGTATGGAAACCCTGAAGCATATCTTTTTAATTCGCTTTCCGCATAAGCGTTTCAATACTTCCTTAGAGGTATGGAAACGCGTCCAGGATGCCGAGTTCCAATGCGCCCTCCAGTAGCGGTTTCAATACTTCCTTAGAGGTATGGAAACACGGCGATATCTACCTCACAGCCCACACGCATCAGGTTTCAATACTTCCTTAGAGGTATGGAAACAAGCGAAACTGGGAGCCTCGAAAGGATGGAGTGAGTTTCAATACTTCCTTAGAGGTATGGAAACCAGCTTCCGTATCCTTCTCCGACGATGAATCCGTCTCGTTTCAATACTTCCTTAGAGGTATGGAAACGGATCTCCAATTGCTAGAAATACTCTGGGTCCCTCGTTTCAATACTTCCTTAGAGGTATGGAAACTGCCGCCACCTTTTTCAAAGAGAATATGGCGGATTTGTTTCAATACTTCCTTAGAGGTATGGAAACCACAAGCCTACATCCTTCCGGCAATTTATGGTTCTGTTTCAATCCTTCTAAAGGTACGGAAGCAAGAAATCCCAGAACACCAAGTCGTTCTTGGTGATTTGTTTCAACCATACCTTGGAAATATGGAAACTTTTCCTACATTGCAAGTTTTCCATAACAAGGTGGGAACACTTGAAGATTGAATATCCTTCAGTGGAAAAAGAAGATCCCTGCACCCAATGAGGTGCAGGGAAAAGGTTGTTACTCGTACCTTAAAGCCTCTATTGGACTCAATCTGGAAGCTCTGTATGCAGGGTAGAATCCAAAAAACAAACCAACACTTGCGGAGACACCAAAGGCAATGATCACAGAGATGGGATCTATGAAGGCTTTCAATCCATAGGAACTTCCAAAGGTGTTGACAATCGTGTTTGATCCGAGTATTCCAAGGGCAACCCCTATAGCACCTGCAACGAAGGTGATAACAACACTTTCCACGAGAAATTCAAGGAGAATTCTGAGTCTTGAAGCACCTATTGCCATCTTTATACCTATTTCTCGGGTTCTTTCAACAACGGATACCAGCATGATGTTCATAATACCTATACCGCCAACGACCAGTGACACAGCAGCGATCGCAACAAGAACAAGATTGATGATAGAAACACTCTCAGACACAACATTCAAGATAGCTTGTTGACTTATGATGTTGTAATAGCTTTCTTCCTCGTGGAATTTTGTATAAAGTAAATGGTCTATTTCCATAACAGCTCTTTGAGCGACCTCTGGTGATTTACTCGTCGCAAGAATCATCGAAATGTTTCCGTGTGTCTGGAAAACTCTGAACTTTCCAGTTTCGTAAGGGATGAGGATCATGTTGTCTGGATTGAACATGAGAATGCTTCCAGTTCTTTCGAAAACACCGATAATTTCGAAGATGAGTTTTCTGTTTCCCTGAACAAGATAGATTTTCTTTCCCACAGGGTTTTCACTTTCAAAGAGGTTGTACGCTACCTCCTGGCCAATGATGGCAACGTTGGCCGTGCTGTCTTCTTTTGTAAAGGTTCTGCCAGAGGACACTTTAAGATTCAATATTTGAAATATCTCATAAGGTGCTGCGTAGACGTTTGATCTTGAGTTTGTCTCACTGTACTGAACGAGGAAACTTCCATTCACAAGACCGATGGCTTTGTCAATACTGGGACACATGTTCAGGATATCTGACACGTCTTCTTCGTTGAGAGCTTCCACTGACTGGGCTATCGTTCCCCCTCTTCCTCCAACAAAGCCCGGTGTGACCATGATGATGTTCGAACCAAGAGAAGTGAGTCTTTCAGTTACACTTTCTCTCATTCCAGCACCAAGGGACATGACCATGATAACGGCAGTCACACCGATCACGATGCCGAGCATAGAAAGGAACGTTCTCATCTTGTTGGCAAGCAGAGATCTCAAGACCTCTTTAAGTATCTCCATACACAACACCTCGGCGTTCTACATCTTCTATCTTCCCATCCCTTATTCTCACGATGCACGTTCCTTCATCCACCATTTCAAGGTTGTGTGTGACGACAACCAGGGTCTTTCCCATCTCGTGAAGTTTTCTGAAAAGTTCCAGGATCTCTTCTCCGGTTTTTGTGTCGAGATTTCCCGTGGGCTCGTCAGCAAGAATGAAAACAGGATCGTTTGCTAGTGCCCTTGCTATCGCCACCCTTTGCTGCTGACCACCTGAGAGCTGGTTGGGACGGTGATGGAGTCGATCACCAAGTCCGACGAGTTCCAGAAGTTCTTTTGCTCTCTTTCTTCTTTCTTTTGCTGGAATACCCGCGTATATCATGGGAAGTTCCACATTTTCAAGAGCGTTGAGACGGGGAAGAAGGTTGTAACTCTGAAAGACAAATCCAATCTTTTTGTTTCGGACTTGGGCGAGTTTCCTATCATTCATTTTCGATACATCTTCTTCCTCGATGAGAACCTTTCCTTTCGTTGGCCGATCAAGACAGCCCAGTATGTGAAGAAGTGTAGATTTTCCACTTCCAGAAGGTCCTATTATGATCACGTACTCTCCCTGAAAAACCTCAAAGGAAACTCCACGCAGGGCCTCCACCTTTACTTCTCCTAGATCGTAGACTTTCCATACATCGACGAGCCCCATCACCTTTTTCATCTTGCTCGACCTCCAGGGCCAAATATTGGAAGCCCCTGCCTTGTTTTCAACCTTTGTATCTCCTCCTGAGATGGGACAAGAAGAAGGACATCTCCTTCAGAGACACCTTCTTTGATCTCTATTTTTTCGTTCACTTCCTCTCCGATCTCCACGTATGCCTTCTGTGGCCCCTCAGGTGTTTGTTTCATCACGTAGTATCCACCCTGGTCTTGTCTGATTGCTTCTTTAGGAACAAAGAAAGAATCTGTGGCTTCCCTCACGATGATCTCCACGTCACAGGTGAGTCCCGGGATCACAATTTCAGGTGGTGTTTGATCGAAAGAGAACTCAACGGGTATCACTGTGACTCCACCAGAAGTTTCTGCAACGGGACTGATTCTCTTCACCTTCCCGGTTAGGGTGAGTCCAAGCTGCTCAAAGGTGAAAATTACTTTCATTCCCTCTTTGACGTTTTTCAGATCGTATTCGTCGATCGATCCTTCGACTCTCAGCGTATCGGTTTCCACAACTTCAACAATGGCTGTTCCCACAGAGACCCTGTCTCCTTCTTCCACATTGACAGATCGCACCACTCCACTCACCGGAGAAGTCACGATGGTGTTTTCTAGGTCCTTTTTTGCCTTCTCTAGATTCAAACGATTGATCTCAGTGGGAGAGGTTTTGTAGCTGTTCAAAGCAGAAAGATATTCGATCTGATAATCTGTGTCGTCTATCTTTGCTATCTTCTGGCCTTCCTGAACGCGCTCTCCTTCTTGAACGTAGAGTTTCAGAACATCTCCAGAGACCTTGGAAGAAACGCTTCTAGTATCGGCTGTGACCTGTCCTACGATCTCAACGGTTTCATTTTCTTTCGTCACAGTGTAGGTGAGAAAGACAGGGAGCTGTGTGGAGGTTGCGGTGTTTTCAGAAATGCTCTGAGCACTGGCTTTGTTCAAAAAGATCACAACGATCAGCAGAACCACGAGTATCGCTATGATCAGAAGTGTTATCCACTTTTTCAATTCAGATCACCTTCCTTGAGAAATTTCTCAAGATCATATCCCAGGGTGCTTATGTAGTTCAGTTTCTCCAGGATCAGCGAATTTTCCAGATTTTCCACGGTGAGTTTTCCTTCCATGTAATCAAGCTCTGAAAGGATGAAATCCTCTTCACTCAAAAAGCCTTTCTTAAACAGTTGCCTGTTCGTTTCATAGATCTCTTCAAGGTCGTTTAAATTCATCTCTTCTTGTTTCATCTGGGACTGAAGGTTTTCGATGTTTATCAGTACTTTGCTTATCGAATCTTTTACTTCTCTTGTTTTCTCCTCGTATTCCAGCAAAGAAATCTGAGATTTTCTTTTCTCTGATTCCAGATTTCTTTCTCCAAAATCCCAGAGAGTGAGTTGAAGACCGATTTTTATCGACCAGTTGCTCTCTTCAAAATCGTAGTTGAAGGAAAAGCTAAGATCTGGAAGATAAGGCAAAAACCACGTCTTTTTTTCGATTTCTTCTGCTTTTTTCTGTAACTCGAGTGCTTTCAGATCTTCTCTGTGCTCCAGTGTGGTGGCAGGAAGTGTAATTTTTGATAGAGACTCTTTTGTTTCTTTATAGATTTCCTCGTTTATGCCTTTTGTGTGAATGGACTTAAGTTCCAGCTCCGCGTTTCTCAGAGTTTGCTCAACCGAGAGAATCTGCTTTTCCAAAGATTCTCTTTCATCTTCGTCGATCGCTTTACTGAGCTTTTCTCTCAACACCTGAAGTTTCTGCGAGAAAATCTTTTTCTTTTTCGTGTAGTAGTACCAGTCGAACACATCCTGAACTGTCTGAAGAAAGACACTGTTTTTCGTAGATTTCAGAGAATACTGCGCAGAAAGATACCCTGCTTCTGCTTTCAGTCTGTTTACAGTGTAATCTGCTTTGAGATCCCTTGAGATGCTCAGTTGTGTGCCTTCGAAATTAATTGACCAATCTTTCGGGTTCACCGAGATCGGAAAAGAAAGTCCGAGTTTAAATCCATATACGTTCACAAAGTTTACGTTGGGAATCACGGAGAAATTCTGAATTCCATCCTCTGTTATGGTGATTCCATCTGTTCCAAGCGAAACAGAAACCGCCGGATTCCAGAAACTCGTGTAACGCTTGTAGGAAATTTCTGCTTCTTTGAGTTTTTCCACACTGGTCCAATAACTTGATGAGTTTTTCAAATTCTCTTCAAACAGATCAAACACGCTTCCTGCAAGAAGAACTGGAAAGACAAGAAACAAAAGGAGAAACCTTTTCATTATTTATCACCTTCTTCAAAAAGAAACTTCTTTTCCAGCATCTATGAGAAGATTTATGATTGTGTTGTAGTAGTTTTGAAGTGCGCTCAGGTAGTTTTTTCTTGCATTGAGAAGATTGATCTTTTGGGTGTTCAGTTCTTTTTTCGAGATAAGGCCCTTTTCATACCTGTCCTGATAGTCTTTCAAAATGTCCTCATTGAGATCCACTCTTTCCTTCAGAACCTTAAGATTTGAAAGCATAACTTCAAGAGAGTTGATGGTACTTCTGTAAGTGTTCTTTGCCTCCTTCAATGCCTCTTCGTAGTTCATCTTTGCCTTTTGGTAAGCCAGTTCTGCGGTTCTTCTCTCGTACCTGGAAGCGGCGGCGGAGAGGTTGTTGAGGTCATACTCTGCGATCTTCATGTTTGTCTCTGCAATCTTTACAGAAAGAAGGTTATCCAGGTATTCATCTTCGCTCACAAGATCGTGGAAATCAACCAAAGGAAGTTCTATTTCGCTTACGTTTAGGCTAAAGAGTTCTTCGTAGTTTCTTTTTGCCTCATCAAGATCGTTCTTTGCAGAAAGAAGGCTGTTACTTGCTTCCTCAAGGGTGAGTTCGGAGCCTTTCAGATCGTTTTCTGAGATGAGATTCTTTTTGAACAGTTCCTGATTTGTTTTGTGATCTTCCTGAGCGTTTTCAAAGTTTATCTGGGCACTCTCGTGAGAAATTTCGGCGATCAGAAGATCGAAGATCCTTCCAAGAATGTCCTGATAGGATGATTTCAATGAATTCCTGTAGCTCTGCAAGTTGTTGTAGTAACTGAGTTCTGCAGAAAGTTCAGCTTTCTTGGTTGCTGCTTCGAGTTTAGCTTTTTCGTAGTCCATCGTAGCTGTTTCTAGATCGATCTGGGCAATCTGATAGTCTGTACTACTTGCAAGAGCGGTTTGAAGGACATCGTTCAATGAAGCAGAAAAACCTGCCACAGAAACGACCAGCATCAGTGCTACAAGGAGATTTTTCATGTTTATACCTCCTCTTTAAAATGTTTGCTGATGAAATTCTATACCGGTTTCTGTGAAAAAAACGTGAAGCTCTTTCTGAGGTGTACAATTCAATGGGATTGAAAGGAGGTGTTTTTGTGGTCACTTTGAAAGATATCAGAGAAGCACAGACGATTCTAAGAGGTGTTGTTCATAGAACAGCTCTCACCTACAGTTCTGTTCTGAGCGAGATCACAGGCAGCGAGGTTTACCTGAAGATGGAAAATCTTCAAAAGACGGGAGCTTTTAAAATAAGAGGAGCTTACAACAAAATAGCCCATCTTAGTGAAGAGGAGAGAAAAAAGGGTGTGGTTGCAGCATCAGCCGGAAATCACGCTCAGGGGGTGGCGCTCGCTGCCAAGGTTTTCGGTGTTCCCGCAACAATTGTGATGCCAAGGTACGCACCACTTTCAAAGGTCACAAGAACGAAAAAACTCGGAGCCCAGGTGATTCTAGAAGGAGATGTGTTCGATGAGGCATACGAAGCGGCACTGAGGATTCAGGAAAGAACAGGTGCGATCTTTGTTCATCCGTTCAACGATCCTCATGTAATAGCGGGTCAGGGAACCATAGGGCTTGAAATAATGGAAGACCTGTCTGATGTGGAGATGATAATTGTTCCAGTGGGTGGAGGAGGTCTGATCTCCGGTATTTCCATTGCTGTCAAATCCATAAATCCGAACGTTCGAATAGTAGGTGTCCAGACAGAAAACATGCCCTCCATGATCGCATCTTTGAAAAGAGGAAAGGTGGAGAAAATAGAGGGTAAACCCACTCTGGCCGACGGGATTGCAGTGAAAAAGCCTGGAGAGTTGACTTTTGAGATCATAAAAAAGTACGTCGATGACATGGTTGTGGTGAACGAAGAAGAGATAGCGGACGCCATTCTGTTCCTTCTGGAACAGGCAAAGGTAGTGGCCGAAGGAGCAGGAGCAGTGGGAGTAGCTGCGCTTTTGAACAGACTGAATGTGAGTGGGAAAAAAGTGGCGGTTGTTGTAAGTGGGGGAAACATAGATGTGAACATGATAGACAGGATTATAAACAAGGGACTTGTAAAGAGTGGAAGGAAGGTGTTCATCGAAACGTTTGTGATGGACAGACCCGGTGCCCTCAAGGAACTTCTCGGAATCGTTGCGGAACTTGGTGCAAACGTGCTCTCTGTCTTCCACAACCGGTCCGCAAAGGACGTTCCTATCGGATTTGCGAAGATAGAACTCGAGCTTGAGACGGTTGATGAAAAACACGTCGAGGAGATAGAGAGGGTTCTTATTGCAAAGGGGTATGAGGTGAGAATCATTGTATGAGAAAAGTTTCACATATGTAATTGTTATGAAATTCACAATAAATGAGAGAAGTGGTACTATAAGAATCGGGAGGTGATAAATTATGTGGACCAAAGAGATCAACATCAAAAATGTGATCGAATTGAGAACAAAAACGATTTGTTACTTTGGAATCGGCGCTCTGGACAAGATTGAAGATATACTGGATCTTTTGAAAAGAAAAGGAATAGAGTCTATAGTGGTTGTCAGTGACAAAGTTGCGTACAAAGTCACAGGTGCGTGGGATAGGGTGAAACCCGCTCTGGAAAAAAGAGGTATGAGATACGTCGTTTACGACGATGTCACGCCGAATCCCACAACCAAACAAATAAACGAAGCTACAAAAAAGGCGCTTGAAATAAATGCACAGGCTGTGATGGGAATAGGAGGAGGAAGCCCCATTGATACGGCAAAAAGTGTTGCAATCTTGCTTGAGTACCCTGAAAAAACCGCTGAAGAGCTGTATGAACAAAAGTTTGCACCCGAAAAAGCGAAACCCATAATTGCCATAAACACAACACACGGCACAGGAACAGAAGTCGACAGATTTGCTGTAGCGTCCATTCTGGAAAAAGAATACAAACCACCAATAGCTTACGACTGCATTTATCCCACATTCTCCATTGACGATCCAGAACTGACCAAGAGCCTTCCAGAAAAGCAGAGTGTTTACACCGCTCTGGACGCTCTGAATCATATAACGGAGGCTGCTACAACTATCCTAGGCAATCCCTTCTCTATAAATCTTGCAAGGAATACAGTAGAGTTGATAGCTGAATATTTGCCAAGGGTTCTTGAAAAACCCGATGATCTTGAGGCACGTTACTTTCTAATGTACGCTTCTGCAATCGCTGGTATTTCCTTCGATAACGGTATGTTACATCTTACACATGCTCTCGAGCATCCACTGAGTGCCGTCAAACCTGATCTTGCTCATGGTTTGGGACTTGCAATGTTACTTCCTGCTGTTTTCAAATACACTTACAAGGCAAAGCCGCAGATACTTTCTTATGTGTATCAACCGATAATACCTGATTTGAAAGGAACACCGGATGAAGCTGAAGAAGCTGCGGTAAAGCTTGAGCAGTGGATATTCAGACTTGGCGTCAAAGAAAAACTGGCAGACGTTGGATTCTCCGAAAAAGATATCCCCAAACTTGTAAAACTCACCTTTGAAACTCCTGCTTTGGATCTTCTTTTGAATCTGGCTCCGATGAAAGTAAACGAAGATCTGGTGGAAGCGATCTACAGAGAATCCTTGAGACCGTATTGAAAAAAGAAGAAGGAAAAGAAAGGGCAGGAAGATCCTGCCCTTTTTTGGTAGAATATCCTCTGCGGAGGTGAAAGGTTGAGATTCATCTCAGATCTTTTTTTCTTTACAGGCTTTGGGACCCTTTTTGTTTCGATCGTCTTCTTCGACCTTGGAACAAGAGCCATCAAGAAAAAGCAGCCCCGGAAGAAAAAGTTCTACGACAAAAAAGGATGGCAATTTCTCGCTGCAAGTCTTGCTTTCTTTGCAACATCTATAATGCTGGCACTTTTTGGAAGGGGATAGATGTGTTTTTGATATACAACCCTGCTGCAGGTGGAGGTAGGGCCAAGAAATTCTGGACGAAAGTGAAAGATCTTCTGGAAAAATACGAAATAGACTACGAAGTTGTTTTCACAGAAAGGCCAGGACATGCAATGGATCTTTCAAGAAAAGCCTTTGAAAAGGGCCACAGACAGATTGTGGCGTTCGGTGGCGATGGCACTGTGAACGAAGTGGTGAACGGTATCTTTCTTGGTGAATTCAATCTTGAAGGAGTCACCTTTGGATGGATTCCGTTCGGAAGTGGAAGAGATTGGGCAAGAACAATCGGTGTTCCTTTGTCGATTGAAAATGCGATAAAAACCTTGAAAGATGGAAAGGTATTCGTTCAAGATCTCGGAGTTGTCGAGTACGAAACGTCCGCTGGAGAGTCAAAAAAACGAGCGTTCGTCAACGTTGCCGGACTCTTCTTCGATGGTTTTGTAACACACAGGACGAATCTTCTGAAGAAGAAAAACCGCGTCTCTTACTTTTCAAAGATCTTCTCTTCCATAGTCGCCTACAAACCGCCTATCGCAAGGATTCAGATAGACAAGAAAATTTGGGAAAAGAAGGTTTTCTCCATGAACGTTGGAATCTGCAGGTACAACGGTGGAGGTATGAATCAACTTCCCCATGCCGTTCCAGACGATGGGCTTTTGGCTGTTACCGTGATAAACGATATAGGAAAGCTAAAAATCTTGGCGAATCTGCACAGGGTGTTCAACGGAACGCTTCTTGAACATCCAGGGGTGGAAGGCTATCAGGCAAGAAAAGTAATCGTGGAATTTCAGAGAGATGAACCAATAGAACTCGATGGGGAGTCTTTTTGGGCAAAGAGAGCATCTTTTTCCATCGTGCCAAGAGTGTTGAATGTTCTTGTGAAAAAATGAGGGGGATATCCCCCCTCATTTGTTGATCGATCTTGCAAGGACCAAAAACTCTTGTGCTATTTTATCCCCACCATACTTTTCCACAAAGTTTCTCACTTCTTTTTTTATGTCTTCCACTAGTTCTTTGTCCAATATCAGAAGTTCCAATTTGTGTACCAGGTCGTGTATGTTCTTGTACTTCACAATGGGACCAAATCCGTACGCATCAGTCTCGATGGTTTCGACGAATCTGCTGTCTCTGATAACGATGGGAGTCTCACTTGCTATGACCTGGTAAAGGGTGGAAGAGACCACAACGTTTGGAGTGTTTCCTTTCGGGAGCAGATGTACATTCGATCCTTTCAGATAGCTGTAGAGTTTTTCAACGGGTGGTCTTTTTTGCCACTGTGTGATCCATTCCGCCTCATACTCAACCTTTCCATCGGATCTGATGATCCAGTAGTGAAGGTTGTCAAATTTCTTTTTCAGTTTCTTCAAAGCGTTCAGGAAATCACTGTACTCTTCGATAGGCTGTCTTCCAAAAGAGAAGAAGAGGAATTTATCATCACTAACAGGTCTTTCCGGTTCTACTATGTAGGGTTTCATCACAGGATAACTGATCACTTCCACCTTTTCTCTTGGAATTTCGTAAAACTCGAGAATCTCATCGTAAAACCTTCTGTCGAACACGACAATTTTATCGCAAGGTAACTTCACCACTTCCTTTGCTTTGAAAATGTTCGCTTCATGAAAGACAGAAATGACAGGAATTTTCAGTTTTTCTATGAGTTTTGTGAGAGGCTTCACAGGAATTCTCCAGAAGGTTTCTACTATGAGCAGGTCCAGGTTTTCTTTCAAAATCTCCTCCTCTTTCACCCAGCCTTCTTCGGTCACGTTGTCCACTTCCGTGTAGATTTCCCTTTTGACAAAATCCGGATCCTGAGCTTCGGTTCTCTTGTAGTATTTGACTTCCTTTTTAGCACTCCCTTCGGTCGGAGCGAAAACCACCACTTCGTGTCCCATGTTGATGAACTCTCTGGCGAGTATCTCAGCATGCATACCAACCCCGCATGTGGCACCCCACCTGCTGAGAAAGCCGATTTTCATGTGATCACCTCCTTTTTTGGATTGTTTTGTGGCCGTAAATCTCGAAGAGAAACTATAATATAGTATAGAACACGTCTAATACAGGAGGTTGAATATTTTGAAAGAAATTTTGAGTATGAAAACAAGAGAACTGATTCTTAAAGCCAGCACGATGGTCAGCAACACCAGATTGGATATTTGTAGCATTGTGAACGCAAAATCTGGTATCTGTGATCAAGACTGTAAATTCTGCGCCCAGAGTTCTCTTTACAGCACTGGAGTGAAGAGATACCCTCTTCTGGATAAAGAAAGTATCCTTGAGAGAGCAAAAGAAGCTGAGAAAATGGGAGCTGTAAGATTCGGTATTGTCACCTCTGGGAAAAGACCCACCAGGAATGAGGTGTTGAAAATAGCAAGTATCATAGAATTTTTGAAAGTTACCACCAGTTTGAAAATCTGTGCCTCTCTTGGAACCCTTGAGAAAGACGAACTCAGTTATCTGAAAGACCACGGCCTTGACAGATACCACCACAACCTGGAAACTTCACCGGGGTTTTTCCAGAACATCTGCACTACTCACACTTTCTATGACAGAATGAGGACCGTGGAAAACGCGAAAAGCACCGGACTTGAGGTTTGCAGTGGAGGGATATTCGGACTTGGAGAAAGCTTTGAGGATCGTCTGGAACTGGCGAAAATTTTAAAGGATCTGGAGGTAGATTCTGTTCCCATCAACTTTCTCATCCCGATAAAAGGAACTCCCCTTGAGAACTTCCCGGAACTTGATGTTGTAGAGAGAATAAAGACGATAGCAGCGTTCAGGATCGTTCTCGGTGAAAACGTGACGATAAAGATCGCAGCAGGAAGAGAAAAACTCGGAGATTTTCAGGCGCTCGCCTTTTTTGCCGGTGCAAATGGAATGATCGTAGGAGGCTATTTGACTGTGAAAGGAAGAAGTTACGATGATGATAGAAGACTCATCGATGGGCTGAAGGAGTTGATAGGATGGTAGAAAAACTTTTTGAAATCATCGAAAAAAGTCTGGAAAAGTGCCCCTGGCTGGAAAGACAGAGCATCGATTCTCTTCTTGACGCACTCGCCTCTGAAGTGAAAGAGATAAAGGATGCGGTAAAGAAAAAAGACCTGACCAATCTTGAAGAAGAGATAGGAGACCTCATCTACGATGCCTTTCTTGTAGGAGCGGTGGCCCAGAGAGATTACGGCGTTGATCTCGAGCGGGCCATTCAGAGGGTAGTGGAGAAGATCTCTCATAGAAAGCCCTGGCTGTTCTGGGACGAAAAGATCTCACTGGAAGAAGCAGAGAGAATCTGGAAGGAGCGAAAAAGCAGAGGCTAATCCATTTTCTCCATGGGTTTTTCTCCAAAGAGTTTTGCGACAAGGAAGAACACTGGAGAAGAGAGTTTTTTGTTGAACTTTTCAACTTCTGAGTTGTATTCCTCTTTTGCTTTCTTTAAAAGTTTCAGGATTTCGTTGTGCTTTTCTTCAACGTAGGTGTTGCCGGATTCTATCTCTTTTCTGAACAGTTTTTCTCTTTCTTCGAGTTCCATGATATCTCTTTCTATGTAACCTATGATTCTTCTGTGACGAATGAGAAAAGCCCAGGTGTAGAATGAATATATGGTGAAGCCAAGAACTATGAGAGCAACGGTCCACATGTTTTCACCTCCGAGAGAATAATACCACGGCCGATGGTCAAAAAGGGGGAAAAAAGATGATAAAAATAGGCGCTCATATGCCGATTTCGAAGGGATTTGACAGGGTACCAAAAGATACGGTTGATATCGGAGGAAATTCCTTTCAGATTTTTCCTCATAACGCCAGATCTTGGCAGGCCAAACTCCCTGCAGATGAAATGGCCACGAAATTCAAAAGAGAGATGAAAAAGCACAGAATCGACTGGGAGAACGCCTTCTGTCACTGTGGATACCTTGTGAATCTTGCCAGTCCAAAAGAAGACATCTGGCAAAAATCTGTAGATCTTCTGAAGACAGAAATAGGAATCTGCAGAAAACTGGGCATAAAATACCTTAACATCCACCCAGGAAGCCACCTTGAAACAGGTGAAGAAGAAGGAATAGACAGAATCGCCCGTGGATTGAACGAGGTACTGAACGCCACGGAGGATGTGATCATTCTCCTTGAGAACGTTTCTCAAAAAGGGGGAAACATCGGCTACAGACTGGAGCATCTGAAGAGAATCATCGATCTTGTTGATCAGAAAGATCGTGTTGCGATCACTTTCGATACGTGCCACGGATTCGACTCCGGATACGACATAACAAAGAAAGATGGGGTAGAAGCCTTTTTGAATGAGATCGAAGATCTTTTTGGATTGGAGAAGCTCAAAATGATACATCTCAACGATTCAAAGTATCCACTCGGCGCAGCAAAGGACAGACACGAGAGGATAGGAAGTGGTTTCATTGGCGAAGAAGGTTTTGCGGTGTTTTTCTCCTTCAAAGAGATTCAAAAGGTTCCTTGGATACTAGAAACACCTGGTGGGAATGAAGAACATGCAGAAGACATTAAGAAGGTGTTTGAAATCATAGAAAAATATGGGATAGAGGTCGATTGAAGTGCCGCTAGATGGCGTTTTGCTTTACAAAGTGACTCAAGAGATAAAGAAAATAGAAGGGAAACATCTCAGGCAGATCTATCAACCCACATCGGTTGACTACTACTTTCTGTTTCGAAGTTCCACCGTGAGGGTGTGTTTGAAACCAGACGTTTCTCACATCTCGCTGGCCGAAAAGGAAAAGGCATCCGAAAAGATGCCTTCTTCTTTCACAATGCTTCTGAGAAAGGAGTTGAAAGGTGCAAAACTTCTGAAAGTGGAACAGATCGGTATGGACAGATCGATCCGATTTTTGTTTGAAAAGTTCGATGAGATAGAGGGAGTTGTTCGGAAGGAGCTTTTCGTCGAGATAATGGGTATGCATTCTAACATGATCCTTGTAAAGGATGGAAGGATTGCCGATGCACACAAAAAGATAGTGACGAGAAGAAGGGAGATCCTTCCAGGAAAGGACTTTTCGATCTTTCCTTCCGGGAAGATTTCCATTTTCGATCTCAAGGAACTTCCCGGTGAAAGTGAAAAAAGCGTTCGAAACGTTCTTCTTTCCACTCTAGAAGGTTTTTCACCGACATCTGTGGAAGAAGTGATCCATCGTGCCGGGTACGACCCGGACGTTCCATGGAAGGATGTGAAACATGAAAGAATTCTTGGAGTTCTTGAAGAGGTGAAGAAAGAACTGGAGATTCCCGGTGTGTTCGTCTATTACGAAAAGGGTCATCCCGTAGAGGTATCTGCTTTCAGACTCACCATGCTGAACCTCAAAGAACGCTACTTCGAAAGGCTCTCCGAAGGGATCAACGAATTTGTACGCTGGAAAGAGGAAAAATCCACGTTCGAGAACACCAAAAACCGTCTTACTCGGGTGATCATGAAGAGAATAGAAGATCTTGAGGATCTGGAAGAGAAACTTATGAAAGAAATTGCCGAAGTAGAAAAAGCGGAGGAGTATAAAAAGATCGGAGATCTCATCGTTCAAAACCTCTGGAACATAAAGGGAAAATCCGGTGAGGTGGAACTCACAGACTGGGAAACGAACGAAAAGATCGTTGTGGATGTGGGAAAAGACCCCACTCGAACGGCCCAAAAGCTTTACAACGCTTACAAAAAACTCCTGAGAAAAGGAGAGCAGTTGAAAAAAAGGATCGAGGAGATCCAAAAAGAAAAAGAATACCTCTACCAGTTGTGGCAGACGATTGAAGATGCAGAGGACACAGGAACACTTGAAGAGATAGAAGAAGAGATGAGAGAGGTTGGACTTTTGAAAGAGAAAAAAGAAGAGAAAAAAGAGAAACGGAAGTCTCACTTCAGAGAAACAAATTACATGGGCTTTAAAATCCTGGTGGGTAGGAACAATCGACAAAACGACGAACTCGTGAGGAATTCTTCAAAAGAGGACTTGTGGTTCCACGCCCACGAGATGCCAGGTGCCCATGTGGTGGTGAAAACAAACGGAAGAAAGATTCCTGAAGAGGTGATAGAGTACGCTGCAAGTCTTGCTGCAGGCTATTCGAAGGGAAAAAACTCCGGAAAGGTACCGGTTGATTACACTTTCATAAAGTACGTGAGAAAGCCAAAGGGTTTCAAACCGGGTATGGTCATATACACGAACTACAAAACCATCTTTGTTGAACCAAGGAGGATAGAGGGATGATAGGCTACCAGATCTACGTGAGATCATTCAGGGATGGGAATCTCGATGGAGTGGGAGATTTTGAGGGACTGAAAGGTGCGATTCCTTATCTGAAAGAATTGGGTGTTGATTTTGTCTGGCTCATGCCTGTCTTTTCCTCCATTTCCTTCCACGGATACGATGTGGTGGATTTTTACTCCTTCAAAGCCGAGTATGGAAGCAAAAAAGACTTCAAAGAGATGATCGAGGCGTTTCACAACAACGGCATAAAAGTCGTTCTGGATTTTCCCATTCATCACACCAGTTTCCTCCACATGTGGTTTCAGAAGGCTCTGAAAGGAGACTCACGCTACAGAGATTATTACGTATGGGCGAGTGAAAAAACGGATCTGGATGAAAGAAGAGAGTGGGACAACGAAAGGATCTGGCATCCTCTGGAGGACGGGAGGTTCTACAGAGGACTCTTCGGTCCTCTCTCGCCCGATCTGAACTACGACAATCCACAGGTCTTTGAGGAGATGAAAAAAGTAGCTCATCACCTTCTTGACATGGGAGTGGATGGCTTCAGGTTCGACGCGGCAAAGCATATGAGAGACACTTTGGAACAGAACATTCGTTTCTGGAGATATTTTCTCTCTGATATTGAGGGAATATTCCTTGCGGAGATCTGGGCAGAAGCCAGAGTTGTGGACGAACACGGCAGGATATTCGGCTACATGCTGAATTTCGACACCTCGCACTGCATCAAGGAAGCAGTGTGGAAAGAAAACTTCAAAGTGTTGATCGAGTCGATCGAAAGGGCTCTGGTTGAGAAAGATTACCTGCCTGTGAACTTCACATCGAACCATGATATGTCAAGACTTGCAAGCTTCGAGGGGGGACTGAGTAAAGAAAAGGTGAAACTCTCGCTTTCTATCCTGTTTACACTTCCTGGAGTCCCTCTCATATTCTATGGAGACGAATTGGGAATGAAAGGAATATACCAGAAACCGAACACAGAAGTCGTACTGGACCCATTTCCCTGGAGTGAGAATATGTGTGTCGAGGGTCAGACATTTTGGAAATGGCCAGCCTTCAACGGTCCATTTTCCGGTGTTTCCGCAGAATACCAGAAGAAAGATCATAATTCGATCCTCTCACACACAATGAGGTGGGCAAGGTTCAGAAGGGAAAACTCCTGGCTGGATAGGGCAAACATCGAATTTCTGTGCAAAGAAGAAAAATTGCTTGTGTACAGATTGTCTGACAAAGAACGTTCTTTGAAGGTATTCCACAACCTGTCGAATGAGGAAGTGATGTTCGAAGGGGTGCGTGTACAACCTTACAGCACGGAGGTGGTTTGAATGAAGATGGAGAAGAAGAATGTCTGGCATCATAGGAACAAAGAAGAGGTCGAATCCTTTTCGAAAGAATACATGGATTTCATGGGCAGAGCAAAAACAGAAAGGCTCGCCGTTAGAGAAATCAGGGGATTTTTAGAAAAAGAAGGGTTTGTTCCCATTGAAGATTTCGCAGGAGATCCCATGGATATGGCAGTCTATGCGGTGAACAGAGGAAAGGCGATCGCAGCCTTCAGGGTAGTTGATGATCTAAAAAAAGGCTTGAACCTTGTTGTCGCACACATAGACTCTCCTAGGCTGGATTTCAAGCCAAGTCCTTTGGTGGAAGATGAGCAGATAGCACTCTTCAAAACACATTATTACGGCGGTATAAAGAAATATCACTGGTTCAACATACCTCTTGAGATACACGGTGTTCTCTTCAGAGGGAATGGAGAGGAGATAGAGATTCATGTAGGAGACAAACCGGAAGATCCAGTTTTCACAATTCCGGACCTTCTTCCGCACCTCGACAAGGAGGACGCAAAGATCTCTGAAAAGTTCAAAGGCGAAAACCTGATGCTCATCGCTGGTACCATTCCTCTCAGTGGAGAGGAGAAAGAAGCGGTGAAGATGAACGTCCTTAAAATCCTGAACGAAATGTACGGCATCTCGGAGGAAGATTTCGTGAGCGGTGAGATAGAGGTGGTTCCTGCCTTTCCACCGAGGGAAGTGGGAATAGACAGAAGTCTCATAGGAGCTTACGGCCAGGATGACAGGATATGTGCCTACACAGCACTTCGAGCGTTTCTGGAGGCAAACCCAAAGAAATCGATCGGTGTGGTCTTTCTCGATAAGGAAGAGATAGGAAGCGACGGAAACACCGGTGCAAAGGCAAGATTTTATTTGAGAGTTCTCAGGCAGATTTTGAAGATTCAGGGTGCCAGGGATTCAGAGTTTGCCCTCGATGAAGTACTGGAAAGATCTGCCGTGATCTCTGGCGACGTTTGTGCCGCCGTGAACCCACCTTACAAGGATGTTCACGATCTTCACAACGCACCAAGACTGGGATGCGGTGTGGCCCTTGTCAAGTACACAGGTGCAAGGGGAAAGTACTCAACGAACGACGCCCACGCAGAATTCGTGGCTCGTGTGAGACAGGTTCTCAACGAAAGAGGTGTCATCTGGCAGGTGGCAACGCTTGGAAAGGTTGATCAGGGTGGTGGAGGAACGATAGCCAAGTTCTTTGCCGAAAGAGGAGCAGACGTGATCGATATGGGACCTGCTCTTCTTGGTATGCATTCTCCGTTTGAGCTCTCTTCGAAAGCGGATCTTTTCGAAACATACAGAGCCTACAGGGCTTTACTGGAAGATCTGTGAGGTGAAAGTTTGATAGAAAAAATCGCAAAAGAAATCATAAAGCGTTTTCCAAGGGATCACAAGGAAACGGATCCCTTTAAGGTCCTTATTTCAACTGTTTTGAGCCAGCGAACACGCGATGAGAACACTGAAAAAGCAGCAGAAAAACTCTTCGAGGTGTACAGAACCCCTGAAGATCTGGCAAAGTCAAAACCCGAGGATCTCTACGATTTGATAAAAGAGTCAGGAATGTACAGACAGAAGGCAGAGAGAATTGTGAAGATATCGAAGATCATAGTGGAAAAGTACGGTGGAAAAGTTCCTGACACCCTGGAGGAGCTGTTGAAACTACCCGGTGTTGGGAGAAAAACAGCGAACATAGTGCTCTGGGTGGGATACGGGAAACCTGCCCTTGCGGTCGACACCCACGTTCACAGGATCAGCAACAGGCTCGGCTGGGTGAAAACGAAGACACCAGAGGAAACAGAAGAAGCACTGAAAAAACTCCTTCCAGAGAAACTCTGGGGCCCCATCAATGGCTCTATGGTGGAGTTTGGAAGAAATGTGTGCAGGCCCGTGAATCCCAAGTGTGAAGTTTGTTTTTTGAAGGAGCACTGTGAGTACTATCAGAAAAGGAGGAAAGACGATGAGGTACGAAATAGCCCTGAAGGGTAGTTACGCTCTCCTGAGGGTGTTCTTATCGGGTGGAGAAAGCGTTGTGGCAGAGCCCGGTGCGATGGTTTACGTGAAAGGACCAATCGAGGTTCAAACTTCAGCGGTAGGGGGTGTGTGGAAGGCACTCAAAAGGGCTATCTTCGGAGGGGAGAACTTTTTCATGAACACATACGTTTCCCGTGGGGAGGGTGAGATCGGTTTTGCTCCACAACTTCCCGGAGACATCGACGTGATTCCTATGAGCGGAATTCTGTACGTTCAATCAACCTCCTACCTAGCTTGTGATCTTTCTGTGGAGATAGATGTCTCTTTCGGTGGTTTCAAGAGCTTTTTCGCAGGAGAGGGAATATTCCTTTTGAAACTGCTTGGTGAAGGAGATGTAGCGGTTTCTTCTTTCGGTGGAATCAGGTCGGTGACCCTTCAACCGGGAGAAGAGATCACGGTTGACACAGGACATGTTGTTGCCTTCGACGGTACATTGAGGTGGGATGTCAGAACGTTTGGAGGGTTGAAATCCACGCTTTTGGGTGGAGAGGGACTCGTGTGCACCTTCACTGGACCAGGAAGGGTGTACATCCAGACGAGGAATTACCCCGCTTTTGTTGATTGGATAAAGTCACTTGTTCCCAGACAGACGGGCAGCAGGTGATTTTACATATACAAGGTTTTTTAGATTCTGCTCTTCTGATGTTTGATGTTTGTCTTTGTTGTGGTAAAATAATTCACATACCGAACTAAATTGCTGGAGGTCGTGCGAATGCTTTTTCTCACCAATGTCCTTCGATCGATGGGTACGATGAGCTTCAATCTCTTGATTCAACTTCGCATGAAAGAAATAGGAGCAACCCTCTTTTTGATAGGCCTTCTTTCCAGCCTCAGGGGAGCGGTGAACACCTTTTCAAACGTATTCTGGGGAAGAATTTCGGACAGAACTGGAAAAAGAAAAGTGTTCATCATATCAAGCCTTGTTCTGGCATCTGCCTTTTATCCTCTGTACGCGGTCATAGATGTTCCCTTTGCCATTCTGATCGTTTCCATGATCATAGCCTTTTTCAACGGAATGTATCCTCCTGCCGCGATGGCACTCAGCAGTACTGCAAAGAAAATGTCACTTGGGTTTTCACTTTACAACTCTTCGAATTCACTTGGAATGTTTCTCAGCAGACTCTTCATTGGTTTTCTGTTGGTGTTCATGGATTTGAAGCTTGCTTTCGTTTTCTTTTCGATAGTTGTAGCGACGGCGGTGATTCCTGCCCTCAGGATAAAAGAGGAAGGTGTTCAGAAAAAAAAGGAGAAAACACACTTTAGAAAACAGATCTTGAAACACGGAACATGGGCACTGTATCTGGGAAGTCTTTTGAGGCAGATGGGGACTTCTGGATCCATGTCTTTGATTGCTGTTTATCTGAACGACACGTTTCATTATAGCGCTTCAACCATCGGTTTTATCACCGCCGTCAACCCGCTCATACAGATACCCTCTCACTTTTTCTTCGGAAAGCTAGTCGAGAAGGTAGAACCGAAATTCATAAGCGCTCTTGGAATTTTCATGTCCTCTCTGACTCCTTTTCTCATGATGGTACCGAAAACCTGGGCACCGATACTGGCTTATGCCTTCCTAGGGGCAAGCTTTGGTGCGTTTATGAACGGCTCAAGTAACTTTCTTGGCAGAAGATTCCATTATCTTCAGAGGGGAAGAGCACTCGGACTTTTGAGTTCTGCAAGGTTTTTTGGAGCCACACTGGGTCCTTTCCTGGCAGGTGTTCTCGCAGAAAAGTCGTATTCACTCATGTTTCTGGTTCTGGGAATTGCCATTCTCTCTGGAGGAGTAGTTGTTCTGTTGTTTACAAAAGACGGGGAATGAATCCCCGCCTTAAAGTTTCTGAATGACGTTTTCCAATTTTTGTTTCACCTCTTCGAGTTCTTTTTTGATCTCCTGGAGTTTTTCGTCGCTTGTGGTCGTTGCCGAAATACCTTCACCTATCAATCCTTCCGCGCTCAGTTTTCCTTCTTTCAGAAGTTCGTAGGTTTCGTTCACCAACTTTCCAGCTTTGGTTTCTCCTTTCACGTGCTCTCTGATCGTTGTTTCGGTTCTTCCGAGCTCTTCTGCGATTTCAGAAACAGTCATTCCTGCTTTTGCCCTTGCAAGTGCTCCTGCCGCAACCGCCAGGCTATCCACCCAGGTGAGCCTTTCAGAGGAGTTCCTGATCTCCTCAAGCACTTCCTTTCTGAAAAGAGTTCCGACAAGCAGAGCCGTTTCGAGCTGATGAATTTCCTCTTTCGTCAACGGGTTGAAGTTGAGCTTCATTTCTCTTCACCCCCCTCCGAGGGATGTATGACGATACCTCTGTCGGTTATTTCGAACGGGTGCCTTCTCATGGAATGTGACGTTCCTCTCATCTTCCAGACTATCAGGCTTCTTTTGAGTTCACCGTCTATTTCGTCCAGATCGAGCCTGATGATTCCATCCACACCATGTTCGACACCGGGTCCACCAAAGCCCTTCTCCGTTACTGACACCTGACTCACAAAGAGTGAGGTGCAGCCAAGTCCTGAAAGGATTCTTTTGAGCTGGAATATGATGCTCCTTGCCATCGCCGGCTTTGTTATGTAAAGGGTCGTGACAGAATCGATCACCACCCTTTTGGCCTGGGTTTCTCTTATCGCTCTTTTCAAAACTTCAGCGAGTTCCCTGACATCGTCTATGTCTTTCAACACGTACTTTTCTTTCTCTGCGTACTCACCTATCCCTCCTGTGAACGCATCCACTATGGCGAACTTTCCTTCCTTTTCAAAATCATCAACCTTCCAGCCGAAGACTTCCATGTTCTTTTTCACCTGCACCGGATGTTCTTCGAGAGCCACGTATATTCCAGGCTCTCCCATCTGAAGTCCGTTCCATATGAACTGCTGTGAAAAGATCGTCTTGCCGGTACCTGGCCCTCCGGAAATGAGAACTATATTTCTTTCTGGAATTCCCCCATGAAGGATCTCATCCATCCCCGGTATACCCGTTTTGACCCTCTTGATCATTCTTTTCACCCCTAAGATATATTAGCACTCATTAGTATCGATTGATAAAAGTAAATGTTACTCTTTAATTACCAAAACAAAAACAAATGAATTTTTCTTCCAACTGTGTTATATTTATGCTGTATAATTGTATGTGTTTTCAATCTGAAAGATGGAGGTGTTCGACTTGAAGGTGTCGAAAAAAAGAAGACAGGAACTCATAAAGAAGATCATACACGAAAAAAGAATAAGCAACCAGTTTCAAATCGTCGAGGAACTGAAAAAATACGGTATAAAGGCCGTTCAACCCACCATCGCTCGGGATCTGAAAGAAATCGGAGCGGTGAAGATAATGGATGAAAGCGGTAATTACGTTTACAGACTCTTGGATGAAACACCGGTGATCGATCCCTGGAAAGAGTTGAAGAGAAACTTCAAGTCCTTTGTTGAAAGCATAGACAGGGCTGGGAACCTCATAGTCATAAAAACGATACCGGGAACCGCCAGTGGAATCGCCCGTGTCATAGACAGACTCGACATAGACGAAATCGTTGGAACGCTGGCAGGAGACGACACCATATTCGTTGCCGTACGAGATCCGGAAAGTTGTGAGAAAATCGTGGAAAAACTCTCGTCTATACTCTGATTTTCTTTCTCACAAGGGTGTAGATCACGGGTATTACAAAGAGTGTGAACAGCATGGATATTAACAAACCAAAGACCACAACCCACGAAATGGGTGATTCTATCTCTGCACCCTCTCCCTGACTCAACGCGGTGGGAAGCAAGGCCACGATGGTGGTGAAGGTGGTCATAAGAATGGGTCTCAATCTGCTCTGAGCACCCTCAAAAACGGATTCCAACAGGTCTTTTTCCCTTCTTATCTGTTCTATTCTCGTTAACATCACGATGGCGTTGTTCACAACCGTTCCAGAGAGGGTCAAAAGCCCTACAAGAACAGGAACGTCGAGAGAATATCCGTTCACGAGTACGGCAAAAGCAACTCCAACGATCGCGAAAGGAACGGTGAAAAATATGACAAAAGGCAGCACAAAGGATTCGAACTGAGCTGCAAGGATCATGTAGACAAGGGCTACTGCCATATAGACCACAGATTTGAGCTCTGAAAAGGCTTCATCCATGAATTCTTTCTGTCCTGAAATATCCACTTTAACGCCTGAGAGGTTTATTTCACTCAGAACTTCTTCTACCTTCCTTGAAACATCACCTATCGCACCATCTATACTCACTAGATCCACGTAAATAACACGCTCGCCATCAGAATGGTCAATCATCGAAGGAACATCCTTTTGAGTGACGGTCGCAATGGCTCCGAGCGGAACTTCTCCCTTCAATCCCTCAAGGGGTGTTCTGGGAAGATCCTCCAAGGATAACGACTCTGCTTTTTTAAGAACGATCGGCAATGTTCCTTGACTCGTTTTCAAAGTTCCAATGTTTTTCCCAAGCATGTAGGTTTGCAGGTCCAGGAAAACCTGGCCTGCCACCACACCGTTCATGAGGGATTTGTTCCTGTCTATCCTCACGTGTAAAACGCTCTTTTCATAAGAGTTCCGGATCTGGATTTTTTTAACCTCGGGAAGGTTCTTCAAGCGTTCGAATATCTCCTCGGCTTTTTCCTGAATGAGAGAGAGGTCTTCTCCTCTTACCTCAACCGTTATCGGATAGCCCAGAACCTCGTACAACTGCTGTGACTGTTCCAGAACCTCTATCTTTGTACCGGGGATCTTCAGAGATGTGATGGCTTCTTTCAACCTTTCTCTGTTTTTTGCAAACTCTTTTCTGCTTCCTCCGAGGTTCACCATTATTCTTGCTTCGTTCTGTCCTCGCCCCATTATTTGTGAGTACTCACTGGTTATTCCCACTTCTGAGTAGAAAGAAGAAATGTTGTAGGTGGATCTATGTTCGTTAAGATATTCTTCTATTTTCTGAACCACTTCGGATGTTCTTTCGTAGGAAGCTTGAGGTGGCAGTTTCACGTCTATAACCAGAAGGTTTGTCTGGAAGGAAGGAAGAAATCCCATGGGTTTTGAAAGTAGAAACACAGCCGACACGATAACGAGGGTGAAAGCCACTGCAAGAACCAGGCCCTCTCTATTCATACACCATTCCAAAGCTTTTCGATAGGACTCCTGAAGCTTTTCGGTGAGTTTTCCTTTCCTTGGTCTTATCCATCTTGTACCGGCTGGAACGATGACGGTTGAAACGAAAAGAGAAGAAGAAAGGGCAAGAACAAAAGCGAGAGCAAAGTATTTGAACAGCCTCACCACAAAGCCGGTGAAGAACACTATGGGTAAAAACACAGAAACGGTGGTGAGTGTGGAAGCAAGAATTGCCAGCCAGACTTCTCCCGTTCCTTCTCTTGCGGCATCTGGAATGGACCTTCCCAGAGAACGATGGCGGTATATATTCTCAAAGACAACGATGGAGTTGTCCACCAGCATTCCCAGTGCCATGATGAGACCACCGAGGGTCAGTGTGTCAAGGTTTAACCCGAACGCGTACAGAAAGACGAAGGTGACGGTGAGAGAAAGCGGTATAGAAAAGGACGTGACGAGTGTGGAGATGAAATCCTTCAGGAAGATCAGGACCACAGCGAATGCTGCTATGAATCCATAGAACAGATTCTTGAGAAGGTTGTCGATGGCTCTTTCCGTGTAGTAAGCCTGGTTCATGGCCTCTATGTAACCTATTTTGGAATCACTCAGTATTTTCTTTATCTCACGAACGGTCTTGACGGTGTTCGCACCGCTTCTTTTGTAGATGGCGATGAGAGATGCCTTTTTCCCGTTGACCCTGACTTCTCCCTGAGCGCTCTCTTCTGCTATCTTCACCTCTGCTATGTTTTTCAGGCGAACTGGAATCAAAAGTTTTGGTATTTCACCTCGAAGCAGGGACTGGTATTTCACTCCTCTGAAACCCACGATGGTGTTTTTCAGATCCTCGAGGTTCTCGAAACGCCCATCGACAGAAACAGGATAGATGTTTCCCTCAGAATCCTTCACGTATCCAAACGGATAAACCAGATTTCCTGAGAGAATGGTTTCTATCAGTGAAGGATCAGCGTCGAACTTCTTTATCTTCTCGTGATTCAGAACGATTTCGACGATTTTCTTCGGTTCGCCCATCACTTCAACGCTGGCAACATCCGGAAGTCTTCTGATCTTTGAGACAACCTCTTCGTAATCTTCTTCAGTTGAGAAAGCATACACCGGAAGCAGAGACGGATCGAATTCCACAACGACTGGCTTGGCTTCTTCCGGGAGTTCTCGAGAAGCAAGTTCCACATACCTGGACAACCTTCCCACAGCATCGGTTGTTTTCACATTCCACTCAAACTCTACAAGGATGAAGGAAACAGAATCCATGGACATAGAGGTAAACCTTCTAACACCCGGTGTGGACGAGATGTACTCTTCAAGAGGAAAAGTCACGAGTTCTTCTACCTCTTCCGCACCTGCACCCATGTAAGTAGTCAGAACAACCGCATAGGGATATTCGATCTGTGGAAGAAGATCTAATTTGAGGTGCTGGAAAGATATGAATCCGAGGAACACTATAGCGGTCAACAGCATCAATATTGTTACTGGTCTTTTCGATGATATCTCTGCTAGTTTCATCTGGATCCCTCCCCGGCCGGTTCAATTATATATCATTCCTTGAAGGAAAACTCATTATCATTCATAAGTTTCGTTTGCTATACGATATAATTACAAATAAATTATGACATCTCATTAATAGATAAAAAACACAATTCAAAAACGAACGAATTATCAACCGGAATCTTGACACATCGTTCAAGGCTTTCTATAATTTCACACGGAGAAAGAAATCGAGGAGGTGGAACGATGGCGGAAAAGAAAGAATTCGTTGTTGGTATAGACCTTGGAACGACGAACTCCGTGATTGCCTGGATGAAACCAGATGGTACAGTTGAAGTGATACCAAACGCAGAGGGAAGCAGGATAACACCATCCATCGTTGCCTTCACAAAGAGTGGAGAAATTCTTGTGGGAGAACCCGCAAAAAGACAGATGATTCTCAATCCCGAAAGAACAATAAAGTCTATAAAGAGAAAAATGGGTACCGACTACAAGGTCAAAATAGATGACAAAGAGTACACACCGCAGGAGATCAGCGCACTTATCCTGAAGAAACTCAAGAACGATGCTGAAGCGTACCTCGGTGGCGAAATAAAGAAGGCTGTCATCACCTGTCCTGCCTACTTCAACGATGCTCAGAGGCAGGCCACAAAAGAGGCAGGAATCATAGCCGGGCTTGAAGTGTTGAGGATCATCAACGAACCCACCGCAGCCGCTCTCGCGTACGGTCTGGACAAATCGGGAAAGGAGCAAAAAGTTCTAGTCTACGACCTCGGTGGTGGTACGTTCGATGTATCAATCCTGGAAATCGGAGATGGTGTCATTGAAGTTATCGCAACCGCGGGTAACAACCACCTCGGAGGAGATGATTTCGATCAAAGGCTCATAGACTGGATGGCTGAGGAATTCAAGAAACAGCATGGAATAGATCTCAGAGAGGACAGGCAGGCCCTGCAGAGATTGAGGGACGCTGCAGAGAAAGCCAAGATAGAACTCTCGACGAAGATGGAGACAGACGTGAGTCTTCCGTTCATAGCGGTTTCTCCAAGTGGACAGCCACTTCACCTCGAAATGAGGATCACCAGAAGTCTCTTTGAGTCGCTGACGAAGGACCTCGTCGAGATGACAAGGGGTCCGATAGAACAGGCACTCAACGACGCAAAACTCTCACCAAAGGACATAGACGAGATCATACTCGTTGGTGGAATGACCAGGGTTCCGATGGTCCAGAGGTTTATAAAAGAGTTCTTCGGAAAAGAGCCGAACAAGAGTGTCAATCCGGATGAAGCGGTTGCCATCGGTGCAGCAATTCAGGCAGCCATCCTTGCAGGAACAGAGGGTGCCAAGGGAAGAGATATCGTCCTCGTGGATGTCACACCGCTCACGCTTGGAATAGAGGTTAAAGGAGGTCTGTTTGAACCGATCATACCGAGAAACACAAAGATCCCTGTGAGAAAGAGCAAGATCTTCACCACTGTTGAAGACGGACAGACCGAGGTTGAGATCAGAGTCTATCAGGGTGAAAGGCCGATCGCAAGAGAAAACATCTTCCTTGGAAGCTTCAAGCTTGTTGGTATACCACCGGCACCAAGAGGTGTTCCTCAGATAGAAGTCACGTTCGACATAGACAGCGATGGAATAGTCCATGTTTCAGCAAAAGACCTCGGTTCTGGAAAAGAGCAATCCATGGTGGTAACGGGAAGACACAAACTTTCTGAAGAAGACATAAAGAGAATGATAGAGGACGCGAAAAGATACGAAGAACAGGACAGGCGACTCAAAGAGGAGATCGAACTCAAAAACAGAGCAGACGACCTCGCGTACAGTGTGGAAAAGACCCTCAGAGAACATGGAGACAAAATACCGGTAGATCTCAAGTCCAGGCTTGAAGATATGATCAGAGAACTCAGAGACGCCATCAACAGAAACGACATACCAAGGGTGAAGATGCTCTTCGATGATCTCCAGAAAGAAAGCATGAAGATAGGAGAATACCTCTACAAGTCTGCAACAGGAGGAGAGGCAACAAACCAGTGAAGGGGGGTGACACGATGCTCCTTGGAAGAAGGGAAGACATCTTCAGGCCGTTCAGGGAACTCCAGAGGGAGATAGATAGACTCTTCGAGGACTTCTTCAAAACTGAGATCAGACCATCCAGGGAGGTCTTTGCACCGGACATGGATGTGTACGAAACAGACGACGAAGTAGTGGTGGAAGTGGAAGTGCCAGGTCTTGACAGAAAAGACATCAAAATAACAGTTGAGGAAAACATTTTGAAGATCTCTGGAGAGAAGAAGATCGAAAGAGAACAAAAAGGCAGGAACTACTACTTCGTCGAAAGAAGCGCAGGTAAGTTCGAAAGGGCCATAAGGCTTCCAGATTACGTAGACGTGGAAAAAATCAAGGCAGAGTACAAGAACGGAGTCCTCACAGTCAGAATACCGAAGAAAGAAGAGAGGAAAAAGAAAGTGATCGAGGTGGAGGTTCAGGAGTAAGGGGAGCGTGCGCTCCCCTTTTCACTTTCTAGAACTCCACAATGTAGACAAAATCTCCTGTGTTGAGCATGGCGGCGTTTGCCTCGTCCGTGTCCACATGGAATTCCAGAGCAAAATCTTCTCTCACCCTTATGAGAACATCGTCGAATATCAACCTTCTGTCTCCGTTTTCAACGATCACCTTTACTATGTCCTTGTCTTTCACACCGTAGTGTTCTGCGTCCTTTGGGTGCATGTGTATGTGTCTTTTTGCTATGATGACTCCTTTTTCCTTCACCAGGATTCCGTTTGGGCCTATGATGACGATTCCCGGGGTTCCTTCAAGATCCCCAGAGTCTCTAACGGGAGGTCTCACACCGAGCCTGAAGGCATCCGTTCTGGAGATCTCCACCTGAGTTTCTTTTCTAACGGGACCAAGCACACGAACGTTCTCAATAGCACCTTTTGGACCAACTATGGTGACGGTTTCCTTCGCAGCGTACTGACCGGGCTGTCTGAGTTCTTTCACCGGTGTTAGCTCGTAACCTTTTCCAAAGAGTGTTTCTAGGTCCTCTCTGGAAAGATGGACGTGTCTGTTGCTCACTCCAACGATTATCCCTGGTTCTTTCTTGAGCAATTGATGCACCTCCCTAACCTTATGCATTATTCCATCCGTTATCATCTCACTTTTCTATTTCTTTCTGGTTGAAAGTTAATTAAAAAACGTATCTTATTCCAACGACGATCACTGCTGCAAAGACGATCCATCTCACCCACTTTGCTCCCTTTTTAACAGAAAAACTGGCTGCAATCCAGGCTCCCGTCATGTTTCCAAGGGCAAGGACCAGACCGTATGGAACGTTCACCTTCCCGTTCAAAAAGAATATTACCAGCGACACCAAGTTGTAAGAGGCCACGATGAACACCTTCACAGCGTTCGTTTTGACCAGTTCATATCCAAGAAGTAGCGCAATCGCCGGCATGAGAAGAAAACCCACTCCCGCCTGTATGAATCCACCGTATATTCCTATCAAAAAGAAGACGATGTATATGAGAATCCAGTTTCTTTTAACCTCCCTGTCTTCCACCCAGATTTTTGGTTTCCACACCAGCGAAAACGCCATGACAAGAAAGATAACACCCACAATTCTCTGAAGGACTTCCTTTTCTATCTGAGCCGCTATGGAACTTCCGATCAGTGCTCCTGCGATGGTTGGTATGGAAACCAGAAGTGCCTCTTTTGCTTTCAGGACATTTTTCGATCTGAATCTTTCGATGGCAACGAGGTTTTGGAGAATGATTGCTATTCTGTTCGTGCCGTTTGCCACGTCTATTCCCAGGCCGAGTGCTGTGAGGATAGGAAGTGTTATCATGGAACCACCACCTGCCATCACGTTCAAAAACCCAGCGAGGATTCCTCCAAGAAAAGCCAGAAATAGCACAGTCAGGCACCTCCTCTTTTGATGTATCACAGTAGTTATGATAGCATTATGTTCAAAGGAGGGATACGTTTGGAAATTCTGAAGGTTGTAAACCTCAAGAAGTACTATGGTGATGTGAAAGCGGTAGATGGAATAAGTTTCACAGTGGAACGCGGGACTGTTTTTTCCCTTCTTGGCCCCAACGGTGCTGGAAAGACCACAACTGTGGAAATCCTTGAGGGTCTCAGAAAGAAAGATGAGGGGGAGATCTACTATTTCGGGGAAAAGAAAGAGTCTCTAGACAGTGAAACCAAAAGAAAAATCGGTGTGTGTCTTCAGAAAAGTGCTTTTTTCGACAACCTTACCGTTCTGGAAACGCTGAAACTCTTCCGTGGCCTTTACGGAAAAGGGCTGAAACTGTCAGAGGTGGTGGATCTATTTCAAATGGAAAAGATCGAAAGAAGAAGAGTTAAGACACTCTCTGGAGGTCAACTTCAGAGACTGGCTGTTGCCGTTGCCTTCATCAACGATCCTGAGATCGTGTTCCTAGATGAGCCAACAACAGGGCTTGATCCACAGGCAAGAAGACAGATCTGGAGCGTCATAGAACACTTCAAAAATCAGGGAAAAACGATCTTTCTCACAACTCACTACATGGAAGAAGCAGAAAAACTCTCCGATCACGTTTGCATAATGGACCACGGAAAGATCATAGCAGAAGGATCGCCGTCTTCCCTCATAAACTCTTCCGGGTTGAAAACCGTAGTTGAATTCGACAGTGATCAGAACGTGGATGTGAAATATCTGGAGAAAAAAGACGGTCATTACGTTGTTGAGACAGACACTCCCGAAGACCTCATAAAAGAACTTTTGAGAAGATGGAATGTCTCGAACATAGTGATAAGAAAACCCAACCTCGAAGACGTCTTTCTGAAACTCACAGGCAGGGATTTGAGAGAATGAAGGCTCTGATTGTTTCCATTCTCAAGAACGACTACTTCAGAGACAAAGGCGCTATCTTCTGGAACTTTCTGTTTCCGCTGCTTCTCTATCTGATCCTTGTGTCGATTTTCGGGAACATGGGTTCGAACATGAACCTGAAAATCGGTGTTGTGGGAAAAAGTGAAACGCTGGAGAGTGTCCTCAGAAGCCTTCCCTCCGGCATAGAAGTCGTCGAAGTGAAGGATGTAGAGCAGGATCTGAAGTATGGAAAAGTAGATGTGTGCATCGTTTTGCCTGAGAGTTTTGACTTTATTTTTACAAGAGCGCTTCTTCTTTCCAGAACGAAACTTTCCGTGCCGGTTGAAGTGGAGGTTCTCTACGCTCCAGAAAGAAGGGAATCTGTGATCCTTGCAAACGTTGTGGCGAACATCTTGGAGTCACTCGATCTCTACATCAGAAAAGCAAGCGAGGTGAAGGTGGAGTACAGAAGGAAAGAAAAGCAAGATTTCAACTATTCACACTACGTGTTTCCTGCCATACTGCTTGTGGGTGTGATGTCCGTAGGTCTTTTCACCGTTCCATACCAGATCGCCCTTCATAGGGAACAGGGTGTTATGAAAAGGTTCTTCGCCTCTCATCTGAAAAGCTATCACTATCTCATTTCGACCATAACCTGCGGCTTTTTTGCGATGGTGATATCTTCTTCCCTTATAATCGTCTTTGCGAAGATACTGTACGGAGTTTCAGTTTCTGGTTCTTCCTTTCTGATCGGAACAGTGATTTCCTTTTTGACGTTTCTGAGTGTTTCTTTGCTCATGGTTTCTCTTTTTAAAAGTTTTTCTGCACTGAACGCTGCTTCCCAGGTCTTCAATCAGGTGTTCATGTTCATGGGAGGGTTCTACTTCGATGTTTCAAACATCTCCTGGCCGCTGAAGGCGATCGTTGTTGGAAATCCAGCGACCTACCTTGTGGACTATTTGAGAGGGTGTCTTGGTTACAAAATGGCTTACACAAATCACTTTCTGGTTCCTATCCTCTGGATTGTCGTGTCTCTTGTCCTCTTTTCGTTGAACTGGAGGCGGGTGATGGTAGTTGAGTGAATTTCTCTCGCTCTTTTCGGCGATGTGGAAAGAATCGTGGAGGGACAGAATCGCCACTTTTTTCAGCGTTGCTTTTCCTGTGATGTTTCTTTTGATATTTGGCTTCATCTTCGGTGGATCTGGAGAGTCGGTGAAGACGGCCGTTGTGGCTGTCGAATACGATCTTTCAGACTTTGGGGACGTGTACCTTTCTCTGGAGGAAGTGGAAGGTTACTATCATGAAGTGGCCGTGGTGGAGAGAGACAGAATCGTCTTCATAAGAAACACCACGGACGAATACTACCAATCTCTTCTTGATTCCTGGGAGATGTCACTCAAAAACAAGGTAGAACGGCTCCTCAACGGGCTGAATCCTGTGATCGTGGTGAAAAAGAAACCTTTGGAAACCACAAGGCAACTCGCGGCCTTCGATTACACTCTCACGGGTGTTATAGCCATCTCTTTGCTCTCCATCGGGCTTTTTGGCACGGTGGATGTGTTTTCTCACTATCGGGAGAGAGGATTTCTGAAAAGACTCAGGGCAACACCCGTTGGAAACTTTTCTTTTGTCTTTGGTCTTGTATCGGCAAGGATGGCGTACGGCATCTTGAGCACAACTATCATAATGATCCTTGGAGTGCTTCTCTTCAAAGCCAGATACGAGTTGAACGTCCCTTTATTTTTGCTGTCAGTCATGAGTTCTGTTCTGTGTTTTATAGCATTCGGTGCTCTGATTTCTATTCTGTTCAAAAAATCAGAGGTTACAACACAGGTTTCCATTATCCTGTTCACCATAATGATGTTCCTTTCAGGAGTTTACTTTCCGATCTCGTTCCTTCCCGCTTATCTGAGAACAGTTGCTCTCTTTCTTCCGGTGAAGTACGGTGTGGAGGTCATCAGATACTCACTTGGCTTTGAGATCTTTCCGTTCACTAGGTATCTTTTCACCGTCTCCATCATGTTTGGTGCGGGTCTTGTCTTTGTTTTCTACACTTCTTCTCTCATCCTGAGAAAGGAGGATTAGAGATTCCATCTTACAATCTCGGAAAGATCTTTTCTCACCCTTTCTGAGTGTTCAATTTCCCTGTGTTTCTCTGAAAGTTCGTTTTCGTCTCCCAGATACCCCACAGCGATCAGAGTTATAAGGACATGGTCTTCTGGTATCCCAAGAATCTCTTTTACCTTCACAGGATCGTAGCCTGCGACGGGATGTGCCACAAGTCCCATCTGTGTTGCCTGAACAAGAAGGTTACCAACAGCAAGGCCTGTGTCGAATAGGAAATACTCCCTGTTGTCCGAGAGAACACAGTCGAAATCTCTTTTGCTGTGGACTGCTATCAGAACGGGGGCGTTTTTCATCCAGTAGTTTCCACCCGGCAGAGCTTCGTGTAATCTTCTGAGAACATCTTCGTTGTCCACCACGACAAATCTCCAGGGTTGGTTGTTCATACAGGATGGAGCAAGGTGTGCAGCCCTTATGAGTGTTTCTATCTCGTCCCTTGGTATCCTGTCTTTCTTTAAAGCCCTTCTTGCCCTTCTCCATTCTATGTGTCTGTTGAGTGAAAGGTCTTCTTTTAGCATTTGATCAAGTGTCTCTTTCACTTCCTGAACGTGTCCTTCGACCTTCACCTTTCTCCACTCTCTTCTCACAAACCCCCATCTGTCCAGAATGAACGTGGATCTCACTGTTTTTCCGTTTTCTAGAACGTTGAAGAATTCGTGGAGTTCTCCTTCTGGGTCTGAAAGAAGAACGATCTTCAGGTTGTTTCTCTCTCTGAACCTTTTCAGAGACTCAACACTATCCCTTGAAATGCCCACAACCTGGGCTTTTTCGAAGTTTTCCCTGGAAAATTCAACGGCCTCTCTTGTGCAACCACTCGTTCCTGCCTTTGGGAAGAAAAATAGGATCGTGTACTTTCCATAAAGATCGACATGGGTGAAAGGCTTTCCTTCGTCCGTCAGAAGTTCGAAAGGTTTCACTCTCATGGTACTCACCTCCAGAAAGTTGAAACTAATTCTCAATAATTATTGTACCACAAAAATACCCCGCCGATGGCGGGGCGCACTTCACTTTCTCACGATCGTTGAACTGTAGAATTGTCTTCTGGGATATTCTATCTCTCTTCTTTCTTTGTTGAAGGCCGAGACAGGAACAAGATACCCAACGATCCTCACGTACTCATCTACCTTCTTTTTTCCACAGACGGGACATCTTTCTCCGTAGAACGCATGGTTGTGTTCGCAGACGCTGATCTTCGTGTTGAACGCAAAGTACATCACACCCATGTCGGCGATCATCTTCACCATGTTGAAGGATTCCTCTTCCGTTTTGAAAGGTTCTCCAAGGTTGATATGAAGGATCGCTCCGCCGCTGACCTTTCTGTCCCACATGCCAGAGTAGCGTATTCTGTTCAAAACATCGGTGTTTGCGGCAAGCGGTACCCATTGGTTGGAGTAAATCTCAAACGGTTGTTTTTCACCAAAGAGAAATCTATCTTTCTGTGCAAGTGTCACCGCGGCTTTCTCTGCCGGAACCTGTTCTATGTTGAAGGTGAAGCCGTATTCGCTGTACCCTTTTTCTGCCTCTTCTCTTATCAGATCGAGGACGGTGTTCACGAATCTTTCTCCTTCTTTCGTGTATTTGAGGCCGTCGACGTCTTCTGTTGTCAAACCCATGATAGTGGCGCTCTCCCACACACCGGTGATACCGATCGTTCCGTACTGCCTGCTCAAAAGCATGAGTTCGTTCTCGTAGAGAGGAAGAAGACCTTCTGATATTCTCTCTTTTATGATCTCCCTGATCGAAGCAAGTGACTTCTTGACAAGATCAACTCTTCGTTTCAGTATCTGAAGGAACCTGTCTTTGTCTCCTTTGCTTTCGAGAGCGATCCTTGGAAGGTTGATAGTGATGACTTTGAAAGATCCTATGTTCAGGTCTGAGCCACCGATGGAGTTCATTCTTCCCTTGAGTTTCTCATTTTCACTGGAGAGAGAAAATTTCTTCAGCGTCTGTGTGGAAGAGGTGAGTCTGCAGCAAGAGGCCACCGCGTCGATTGAGTCGGAGATGTACCAGTTCGTGTCTTGCCATTTCATGTTCACTCTGTTTATGAAACGGGCACTGTCTTCATCGAGGAACTTTCCATCTTTGTAGAGAAGGCTTGCAGTCAGAACCGGGAAGGTGAACATCTGACGTTCTCTTTCCTTTGACACCCACTCCCAATAGTGCTTTTGAAGTTTTATTATGTCCTCCACATGATCCGTGATCAGAGAGCCATCTGGGTATCTTTCACCTTCGAAGATGGCCTTTATGTAGTTTCTGTCAAGGTAGGTGAAGTTCGTGTATGGAGACTGTGTTGTTCTGATCGGCTGGTTCAGAGAGTAGGTGAGTATCTGGAAGTGCTGCTCGATGTACCAGTCCAGTTTGTCCTTTGGAATGATTTCCTCTTCAAGGTCTTTCTTGACGAAATACCACATCCACACGAAAAAGTCAGGAAGGCCAACCGCTCCTGAACTCTGATTCGAGGCGAACATGACAAACTGTATCACATGCTGAATAAACGTGGAAAGATGTTTTGCTGGCTCGGACTTTATCGTCTTTATGAAGGGAAGCCCCCTCTCCACGATCGGCTTCAAGGTGTAGGCAAAACAATAAGGCATGAGTGCTGCATGGTGCCTGTCGTGAAGGTATATGGCACCGTTTATCTGTGACTCTACGAACTCGTCTGCTACGCTTTTGCCGTACATCTCCTTCATCTTCTGCCAGATTCTGTAGAGTGAGTACAGGTAGGTGTGAGGTTTTGAGATCTCGATGAAATAAGTGCTGATGTTGGTAACCCTGACGTTTGCATTAGCGTCGATGGTGGATTCGATGATTCCTTGCTTTACGAAGTTTTCTGTGAATTTCACCACATCCAGTTGATCACCCAGGCCATCCATCTGGAACATCTCGTAGCCGTATCTGGAAAGGAGTTCCTTCAACAACTCTTCGAAATCACTTTCGAACGAATAACGAACTACCATGATGTTCCCTCCTCTTCACAGCACTGATCATCTTCTCAAAGGTTTCTCTGTTTACGTGAAGTTGATTTTGGGAAGCAGGAAAGCCTTCTCTGCGATAGGTGTGAAGGTATCTTCCCATGACAAATTCATCCACGTACTGAACGTATTTTAGAAGGTTCTCTTTCACGATGTCTTTTGGAAGTCTCCAGGTGAAAAGAACAACGACCAGTCTGTTCTTGAACTTTTCTTTGAAGGTCTTCGAAAGAAAAAGAGCATCCTCCCTGTTGTAAGGCGCAAGGGGCTCACCACCCAGAAGAACGAGTGCAACCTTTGGAAAGTACCTCAGAAGATCTGAGAGTTTCTCGTCGATGGTTTTCACCACATCTTCTGGATCTCTTTTGAATCTCTCAGAGAGGTACCACGTTTCCGGATTGTGGCACATGTGACACTTGGGCTTTGCATCACAACCTTGAAAGTAAACAGACACCCCGTAGAGATCTGGATGATCCCGGAGAGTACCGATTCTGTTTATGTACAAGGAAGATCCCCCTTTCGGCGGGTTCTGAGGAGATTATACCACAATATGTTGTGGTATTATGAGTTACATCTCAATAAATTGTTGATGGAGATTCTAAGATGGTGGCTCTTTTTGTTAATGTTTGTTACCATTTTTCGTAGTGGATCCTCTCGGGCTTGAACCTGTCCTCTAAGATGGGTTGCTCTGCAGGATATCCCATAGGAACGAGTGCAAAGGGGATCACATGATCCGGTATTCCAAGAAGTTTCTGGAAACTTTTCACCCTGTCTTCTCTCGGATACACACCGCACCACACAGCACCAAGGCCGAGTTCTGCCGCTCTCAAAAGGAGATTTTCCACCGCAGCAGAACAGTCCTGAACCCAGAACCCCTTGCACTTTTCAAGAGAGGGATCTCCGCAAACCAGAATGGCAACCGGTGCCTCCAGTATCATCTTTGCATGAGGATGTATCTCCGCCACTTTCTTCCTGGTCTCGGCATCTTTGATCACAACAAAGTGCCAGGGCTGCTGGTTGCAGGCAGAAGGTGCGTGCATGGCCGCCCTTATGACTTCTTTTACCAGTTCGTCTGGTACGTCCTTTTTCTGGTATTTTCTGATGCTCCTTCGTTTGTATACGATGCTCATAGAATCACCCCCGTTATAATTTTAAGTATGAAACTGGAAAAACTCTATGAGAAACTGAGATCGATCCACGGTTCGGTCGGTAAATGGTGGCCGGGAACACCCGAAGAAATCATGGTGACCGCCATTCTCACCCAGAACACAAACTGGAAAAACGTCGAGCGCGCAATGAAGAACATAGAAAAAACTCTCGGAAAGAACGATATTCTAAGAAAACTGTCCTCCCTCTCCACTGAAAGGATAGCACATCTCATAAAACCTGCGGGATTTTTCAACATAAAGGCTGAGAGATTGAAGACCCTGCTTGAGTTTTTGAAAGAATACAACTTCAACTTGGAACTTCTGAGAGAAATGCCTCTAGAGAATCTTCGAGAGTTGCTTTTAAAAATAAAAGGCATCGGCAAAGAAACAGCCGATGCCATACTGCTCTATGCCCTTGAGAAACCCATCTTCGTTGTCGACAGTTACACTAAAAGGCTTCTGTTGCGTATTTTCAACATCGAGTTGAAAGACTACGACGAAATACAGAAACTCTTCATGTCTTACTATCCGCCCGATGTTTTCCTCTATCAGGAACTGCACGGTCTCATAGTGGAACACGCCAAAAGATTCTGTAGCAAAAAACCAAAATGCGGAGAGTGTCCGTTGAATAAAGAGTGTTTTTATTCACAGATGAATGGGCTTTCCTGAGACTCCCTCCAGGGCTCCAAGGATCGTTTCGGTGAGTGTTGGATGGGGATGAATGGCCTTTTCGAGGTCTTCTGCCTTCATTTTGTATTTCACCGCTATGACCCCTTCCATGATCATATCCGTTGCCGATGGAGAAACGATGCTCATTCCAAGGACAACACCGTTTTTGTCGGCAACGACTTTGACGAACCCGATGTTTTCCAGCATCGTTCTTGCTCTACCGTTGGCAGACACGGGAAACTTGGAGATCACAACTTCTTCCGGATTCACATCTTTTTCCTTCAAACCAACTGAGGCCACTTCCGGTGAGGAGAATATTATGTTCGGAACTGCCGAGTAATCCATCTCTTCTTCCATCTCTGCTATGTTTTTTGCAGCAACTATTCCTTCGTACATGGCAACGTGTGCCAGCATGATCTCTCCGCGGATGTCCCCTATCGCGTAGACCCCCTCGATGTTCGTTCTCATTTTCCTGTCGGTCACAACACCTCTTTTTATTTCCACTCCGAGGGCCTTCACGTCCTCTGGAATGTTTGGCTTTCTTCCCACAGCAAGCAGAACCTTTTCTGCCTCCAGCGTCTCTCCCGTTTCCAGGGTTGCTTCAAAACCACTCTCTATTTTCTTCAGTGAAGTTATCTTTGCTTTTTCGAGGATTTTCACGCCATTTCGTTTTAGAGATTTTTTGACTTCTTCTGCCACGTCTACGTCTTCGTAGGGAAGAATGTGATCGGCAACCTCCACTACGATGACGTTCACTCCAAAACTGCTGAAGAACGTTGCAAACTCCACACCTATGACACCACCGCCCACTATCAGAAGAGACTTGGGAAATTCTTTCAGATTGAAAACATCATCGCTTGTCCAGACGTCTTCCACATCGAAGGGAGGAAAAACACTGGGAACAGAACCGTGTGCAAGAACAAGGTTCTTGGTCTCCAGTTTTGTCCCTGTTTCTTCAACAACGACGGTGTTTCTGTTTTCAATTACTCCTGTTCCCATGAACACGTCCACGTTGTTTTTCTTCATAAGATACTCTATTCCCTTTCTTGACATCAGAACGCTCTTTTCCACGTGCTTCATTATGGAGGGGACATCAAACTCCACACCGGAGATCTTCAATCCGTACTTTGAAGCCTTATCCTTTATTTCACTCATCAGGTGAGATACCGTGAGCATCGCTTTCGTTGGGATACACCCTTTGTTGGTGCACGTTCCACCAAGAGCCTCTTTTTCCACGAGTGCCACTTTCTTTCCAAACTGGGCGAGTTTTATGGCACAGACGTATCCTCCAGGACCACCACCGATAATTACGGCATCGTACATGCTTTTCCCTCCTGAGAAAACCCCTCTCGTGTGGGAGGGGTGAGGTTATTTTTCGAGAAATTCCAGAGCCACTTCGTAAGCCTTCAGGCCGTACATCAGGGCAGGACCTCCACCCATACAAACTGCCACCTTTATCGTGTCGAGGATTTCCTCTTCTGTTGTACCGACCCTCACGGCTGCTTCTGTATGCCATACGATGCAGGGTTCACATCTGACTGCTAGGGCAATGCCAAGAGAGATGAGTTCCTTTGTCTTCGTATCGAGTGCCTTTGGACTCTCTGCTACATGGACGTACTCTGCGAACTTTCCAATCTCAGGGGCTTTGCCTATAACTTCCTGGAGTTGTTTTCTGATCTGCTGAGTTTTTCCTTCGCTGCCATTTAAAACACCTCCCAATAAAAGATTTATCACAGGACCATTTCGGACGCCTTTGCGAGAGGATAAACCGTTGGGGCAGAGGTCAGAAGTGGATGAGTTCCTATCTGCATGGTGAACAGATCGTTCGCTGTGACTCCTTTCTGCATTCCAAGGCTGAGGATGTTCACGATCTCTCCAACGCTTTTTCCTCCACACACCTGTGCACCGAGCAATATCTTGCTGTCTTCTGAAAAGATCAGTTTCACGATAAGTTTGGTGGTGTCTTCGAACTTTCCGGGGTGTCTATCTGGTGCTTCTGCTTTTCCAACAACGATTTCAAAGCCTTCTTCCTTTGCGACCCTTTCAGTTATACCAACGGAGCCGAACGCCTTGTTTCCGATGACCGTTGAGTAGGCGTTCAGTGAGCCTTTGTTTGTTCTTATGACTTTCAGTCCGTAGAGGTTTGATGCGGCGATCCTTGCATCGAACACGGCGGCAGAAGCAAGCATGAGTCTGGAGGGTTTTCCAGTAAGAAAATCTCTGTGCTGCACACAATCTCCTGCGGCGAACACATCCGGTTTGGATGTTCTCATGTATTCGTCTGTTTCTATGAAGCCGTACTCTGTCACTTTCAGGTCCAGTTTCTTCGCAAGATCGGAATTGGGCCGGTATCCCGTTGCAAGTATGACAAAATCGGCCGGTATCGTTTCTCCGCTATCGAGCCTGACACCCTCTACTTTTCCTGATCCGTAGATTTCCGTTACTTTTCTTCCTGTCAGAACCTTCAGGTTTTCCGCTTCGATTTCTTTTCTTGCGATCTCACCGAAGTCGGGATCAAAGGACACAGGAAGCAAACTGTCCATGATCTCAACCAGTGTGACGTTCTTTCCGGATTTCTTCAACTCGTCTGCCACTTCGACTCCTATGAATCCGCCACCGATGATGATCACGTTCTTTGAGTTCCTTATCTTTTCGTGCAATAGTTTAAGGTAATTTTCATCCTTTGGCACAGTAAACACACCTTCCAGATCGACACCAGGAATGTTTGGAACATTCGGTACAGAACCGGTTGCGATGATCAGTTTTTCATAAGAGATCTCTTTTCCACTCTTTGTGAAGATTTTCTTTTCGTCAACGTTTCCATCAACAACTTCGTCTATCAGAAGGTCCACACCTGCGCTTCTGAAGCGCTCTTCAATACCCATGTAGTCATTCTCAACACCACCGAGTGTGTGGAATATGTAGGGAATCCCGCACGGGACCATTTCTTTTTCTGTTTTCTTCACAACGAGAACCTTTTTGTCTTTGTAGAACCTTCTGGTGGTGAACGCTGCCACGAGTCCTGCAGGTCCTCCACCGATAACAACCACATCGTATTTCATATTTTCACCTCCCATATAAAGAGAAAATTTTCACAATCAACCATAAAACATTATAAGGGTTTTCAAGTTAAATTTCAACATAAAAGGTAGAAATTTTTCTTGAAGTTCCTGGCATCAATCACTCCAAAATTCTTCTTTCAGGCTTCTTCCCATCAGATCTTTCATCGATTGAAAAGGAGATTTTCCTTCATAAATGACACGATACACTTCCTCCGAAATAGGCATCTCTATTTTTTCTTTTCTAGCCTCTTTCACCACAGCTTTCACTGTGAAGGCACCTTCTACAATTTGATGGGAACTTTCGAGAAGCTTTTGTGGATCGAATCCTTTTGCAATCAACTCACCAAACCGTCTGTTTCTACTGTATTTACTGTTACATGTAACCATAAGGTCTCCAATACCTGCAAGTCCCATGAAGGTTTTCTGATCTGCTCCAAAATGAATCCCAAATCTTGCTATCTCATAGATTCCTCGCGTTTCGAGGGCAGCCTTTGCATTGTCCCAACCGCCGAGTCCGTCGAGAATCCCTGAGGCTATCGCTATGACATTTTTCAGCGCGCCAGCAATTTCCACCCCCACGACGTCTTCACTGGTATAAACTCTGAAATATTCGTTCGAAATCCTCCTCTGAAGCTCTTTGGCATTCTCTCCAGCGAGTGTGACGGCTGTTGGAAGTTTTCTGGCAACCTCTTCAGCGTGGGAAGGTCCAGAAAGAACCGCGTAAGGACACCCTAAGATCTCTTCGACAATTTGAGAAACTCTTTTTCCTGATTCTATCTCAATTCCCTTGGAAAGATTCAACACCATGTATGGTTTCACAGAAAGTTTGTTAAGGTACTCTCTTACGTGTTGTACAGGTGTGGCAATAACCAGAATATCGCTACTTTTCAGTTCTTCAAGATCGTTCGTTGCTCGAACAGTGATTTTTAACCCTTCGAGATAGGGACTTGTATGATAATTGTTTATCAAATCCGCAATTTCTCTTCTTCTTGCCCACAACACCACTTCTTCGTTGTTTTCCTTCAACATCTGTGCAAAAACCGTTCCCCAACTCCCAGCACCGAGGATGAAAAATCTCATCTTATATCCCCCTTGAATGCTTTTTTCTCAAATTTTAGCAAATTAATGAAAAATGAGGGAACCATAAGGAGTATAGAAACATTGAAATGAAACCGAAAGAAAAGCGTTTACATGCATTATCGAAACACAGTGCAGCAAGCGAAAAAAAGGTGGGACTCTGTACTACTTCTAAGGAAGGATTGAAACATAGGCACATTTAATCAGCGTTTCAGAAAAGGAGAGTTTCCATACCTCTAAGGAAGTATTGAAACCATGCTCAACTCCCTTTCCCCGCAAAACGAACCCATGTTTCCATACCTCTAAGGAAGTATTGAAACCAAAAAGTTCATCGCGTGGGGGTGAGAACATGATTCCGTTTCCATACCTCTAAGGAAGTATTGAAACGATTGTGGGAAGGGGGGATGGTTAGATGGCTATTACAGTTTCCATACCTCTAAGGAAGTATTGAAACTTGACTGGAAGCCCCTTTCAATGTCACCGCAGGAATTGTTTCCATACCTCTAAGGAAGTATTGAAACAGGGCTTGCTCGAGGATTTGGATTCTGATCTCAGGGTTTCCATACCTCTAAGGAAGTATTGAAACCTTTCTCGACTGCTCAGATGCCGAGGACTATATCCTGTTTCCATACCTCTAAGGAAGTATTGAAACATGCCAAACTTATGCCGAACTACGCCGAAGCAGTAGGTTTCCATACCTCTAAGGAAGTATTGAAACTCATAGACACAAGCGGAAGTATCTCCGCCGGGGAGTGTTTCCATACCTCTAAGGAAGTATTGAAACAAGGAATCTTTGCTACTGGAAGTCACACAAGAGGACAGTTTCCATACCTCTAAGGAAGTATTGAAACTTGAGGATCCAGAGGAGGATACATATTATATAGACACGTTTCCATACCTCTAAGGAAGTATTGAAACGCAAATTTGCGCAGAAAATACCGCAGTGGACAACGGTGTTTCCATACCTCTAAGGAAGTATTGAAACGGTACCCGCTTTTTTTATTCTTGCCCCTTCTGTTTTTGTTTCCATACCTCTAAGGAAGTATTGAAACTCTACTTCTCTTTCTAACTGCTCTCTGGAGTATATGGTTTCCATACCTCTAAGGAAGTATTGAAACATCACCAGGTACAACAGGCAACCGGCGGGAAATATGAGTTTCCATACCTCTAAGGAAGTATTGAAACGTGTTCATACTCAACTCCAAATACGGTCACGACTGGTGTTTCCATACCTCTAAGGAAGTATTGAAACCTGTTGTGCAAGACCTTCAGCTTTTTGTTTGTCACCGTTTCCATACCTCTAAGGAAGTATTGAAACCAGAATACGAGGAGTATCAGATTGGGAAAGTACTATGTTTCCATACCTCTAAGGAAGTATTGAAACGGGGGACATCTGCCAAAAAATGTTCCCTCTTTGGGTTTCCATACCTCTAAGGAAGTATTGAAACTCCTCCCATTCTTCAAGCTCGGGGTATGCAAAAATGGTTTCCATACCTCTAAGGAAGTATTGAAACACTTGAGGAGGTAGTAGAATGGGTAGAAGAAGCAGAAGTTTCCATACCTCTAAGGAAGTATTGAAACTATAATGATCGTTCTTCGATCTTTTTGGAAGCGCAAGGTTTCCATACCTCTAAGGAAGTATTGAAACGTAGGTGGTGTTACCAAAACCCTCTTTCCATTAATGTGTTTCCATACCTCTAAGGAAGTATTGAAACCCATTGGATTTCAAAGAAATTATACCACAGAACATATCAGAAAGCAAGAGTATATAAGAAGATAGAGAGGGTGTTTCATCATAAGTGATTCTAACACACAGAAAGGGTCAGTCAAGTACTGTTTGGAAAAATGGAATAATTGCATAGTCAATGAAAAGCCTAAACCATAGCAAAAACAAAAGATAAATTACCCTAACCTAGGTCAGGCCATTTTGGGGTGTTTCAGGGGAAAATCAACTAGTTCTTGTTTTCACAAATTCTCGTAAAAAGGTCTACCTTAAAGTGTTAAAGGATAAGTATGTCGCTTCTTTATTTGTCGTCAAATCATAAGTTTATGTTCAAGTTATTTCTGAGTAGTTGTTTTCCTTTTTCGCTCATTATTCCTTTTTTATTGCATAGCTTCCGGTACCACAAAGGCGCATGAAATTTTTCGTTACCGGTAATTGCATACTCTGTATCTCCTTTCTAATGCTAAATACAAACATACCCTACTTTGTGAATGAATGGAACTTACCATGGTTTAGTGAATAAAACTATAATTTGTTATTCTTACAATATTTTGTCTAATACAGACAAGTAGAAATACCCTATTGAACTTTTTCTTCAGTGTGATATGATTAAATGTGTATTAATTCAGGTTACGAATAAATAAGGAGGAGTCGGTATGGATGTCAAACTGAGGGAAAGAAGTATAGAAGAATACAGGCCAATAATTCACAACGAAGTGGACACGATCAGAAAACTCGCAGAACCATTGAAAGGTATGAAGATACTCCACGTGAACGCAACGGCCTACGGAGGAGGAGTCGCTGAAATTCTCCACAACCTCGTTCCATTAATGAAATCGGTGGGTCTTGACGCTAAATGGAGAGTTATAGAAGCACCTGATGAGTTTTTCAACGTCACAAAGAAATTCCATAACACTTTGCAGGGTGCAGAGATAGAAATTTCAGACGAAGAATGGGACTTCTACGAGAAGGTTTGTCAAGAGAACATTGGTTTAATCCAAGATGAAGAAGTGATAGTGATACACGATCCTCAGCCCGCCGCAGTGAGAAAGTATGTAGATTCGAACGATAAAAAGTGGATCTGGAGGTGCCATATCGATCTTTCCACTCCAAACAAAAAGATCTGGGAGAGATTTTCCCATTATCTGAAAGGATACGACAAACTCGTGTTTCATCTGGAAGAATACTTTCCAGAAGACTGGAAAGAGAAAAGCATTGCTTTCCCACCGAGCATAGATCCACTGAGTGAAAAAAACCGCGATCTTGACGAAGATACGATAAAGAGTGTTCTTGAAAGATTGGAAATAGATTCAACAAGGCCACTGATCACAGTCGTTGCGCGTTTTGACCCTTGGAAAGATCTTTTCAGTGCTATAGATGTTTACAGGCTCGTGAAAAAGGAAATTCCCGAGGTTCAACTTGCTATAGTTTCCGCTATGGCAACGGATGATCCGGAGGGCTGGTTTTTCTACGAGAAAGTGCTTCGTTACGCAGGAATTGACGAAGATATAAAGTTCTGCACCAACTTGAAAGGGGTTGGAAACATAGAAGTGAACGCCATCCAAAGGGCTACAACTGTCGCATTACACACGGCAACAAGGGAAGGTTTCGGTCTTGTGATAAGTGAAGCACTTTACAAGAAGGTTCCGGTTGTTGCAAGACCTGTTGGAGGAGTTAAGATACAAGTGAAGCACGGAGAGAATGGTTATCTGGCATGGGAAAAAGAAAAGCTGGCAGAATATGTGATAAAGCTTATAAAAGATGAAGAGCTTCGAAAAAGAATGGGAGAAAACGGAAAGAAAACCGTCGTTGAGAACTTCATCATCACCGTGCATCTTAAGAATTACCTGAAAACTTTTCTGGACCTTCTGAGGTGAGAGTGTGCCCTCTCCTTTGCTTCGAAAAGAGAACAAGTTGAAGGTTATAAAACACATACTGGAAAGTGGAAAGGTTACCCGGAGCGATCTTTCGCAAGAACTGGGACTTGCCCACAGCACTTTGAGTTACATTATCGATGAGTTGAACGAAGAAAACTTTCTCTTAATCGAGGAAGTCAAATCAAAAAAAGGAAGACCTTATCAGATTTTGAGTGTAAATCCTGAAAGATTCAGTGTGATCGGAGTGAAAGTTGGTCGAGAGGAAGTGCGCGGTGTGCTCTTTGATGCATTCCTGAATCCTATTAGAGAGCATAGAGTAAGTATTCTCGCACCGATGAGAAACAACGAAGGTTACACGGAAGCACTCAGAGAAACGGTTGAGAATCTTTTCTCGGAGAATCTGCTTGGAATAGGTATTTGCTCTTCTGGACTTGTGAAGGATCAAGAGGTAGTCGTTTCTCATGTGATGAACGTGAGAAACTGGAGGCCAAAGGATGTTCTGGAAGATTTTGAAAGAGTAATTGTAATGAACGATGCTGACGCTTTGTGTCGTGAGATTTCTCAAAGAACAGATTCTGACTTTCTTCTCATAAGCTACGGAGTGGGAATAGGTGCAAGTCTTTTCAAAAACGGAAGGATCGAGCATCTGGAAATGGGCCACGTGATAGTATCATCCGACGGGAAATGTTATTGTGGACAGACAGGATGTCTGGAGTATCACTCGTCTGAGTACGCTGTCTTGAAGTCCTATCTTGGATCAGAGATTGATTTTGAGGATTTCATTTCGAACGAAGAGGAAAAATACAGATCCTTCATTGAAGAGATAAGAAAAAAGGCGAAGGAGAATTTTGAGTCGGTGAAGAAACACTACGAAGAAGCTTTCAAACATCTTTCTGTTGCTGTGGGCGATGTTCTCATGAGCACGGGTGTTTCTCAGGTTTTTCTTGTAGGAGAAGGTGCTGTGAGTGAAGACATGGCAAAGTTGCTAGAGAAAATGATTAAAGAGCGTTTCAATCGAGAGTTCATAGACGAAGTGGAATATCATTTGGCGAGCGCAAGCTGGATGCTCGGCGCGGCTCGGGCGGTTGTTGAGAGGTACCTTTCCGACATTTTGAAATGAAAACTCCCGGCATCTGCCGGGAGTATTTTTAATAAGCATACAACCTTCCATAAGGCCTGTGGGTGTATGGTTTTAGGAGTATGAATTCCTCACTCAGTATTTCTTCTAGATCGTATCCGAAGAGTTTGCAGAATTCTTCAATATACGGTCTGATTCGTTTCATATCTTCTTCAGAGGGCTGGAAGATCTTCACTTCTTTCCCTAGTTTGTGTTCTTCTATGGTTCCTCTCAAAAATATTTCTCCGCCGTGCATTCCCGTTCCAACATAGTTGCCAGCGATGCTTTCATCCTCATCTTTTTCCAAACCCAGAACTATGAGTAGACCTCCTGCCATGTATTCTCCCAGAAAGTCTCTTGCGAACCCTCCAATCACAATTACGGGATAGTTCTCCTTGTAAGCCTTCATGTGTATACCCACTCGATATCCAGCGCTTCCTTTTATGTAGATATGTCCGCCTCTCATGGCGTATCCTATGATGTCTCCCGCATGGCCGTGTACCACGATCTTGCCGGCGTTCATGGTGTTTCCTACACCGTCTTGAGCGTTTCCGTTCACCACGATCTCCGGACCATCCATGAAAACACCAAGATCGTTCCCTGGGACCCCATTTATCTCTATCTTGACCTTCTTTCTGATACCTGCTCCTATGTATCTCTGTCCACAGACGTTATCGAGAATGATCTCTGTCTCACCGTTTTCTATCGCTTCCCATATCATGTCGTTCAGCTTTTTGTAGTGAACTCCTTTTGCGTCTATTCTAACCATATCTTGACTTCCCCCTCCAGCATCTTCTTTCTGAACTCCTTCGGAAGGTACACAAGGCCAAAGTTTTCGTTGAGTAGTTTGTCTTTGAAAGAAGACACATCCAGTTTCTGAAGAATGAGTCCTGTGTAAATTCCCGCCCTGTCTATATCGTTAACGAGAACAGCACCTATGAGTTTGTTGTCCTTTATGACCATCTTTTTGTAGGTGTTTCCTTCTTCGTAAGTGAGGATCTCATACTCGTCACCTTCGACGTTGGTGTGTCCAACGGATATGGTGGGAATTCCTGCAAGTTCGACAGAGTTCATAGGAATACCACCGGGGTATCTCACGTTCCCACCTGCCATGTTATAGCCTGCGACTCTTCCCTGAGCAACGGCAACGGGCCAGATGGCTATCGTTTTTCGCTGACCATCGATCAAGTCGTAGAACTCTGCGCAGTCTCCTGCCGCGTAGATATCCTTTTCACTTGTTTCCATTTTTTCGTTCACCACGATACCCCTGTTGATCTCTATACCAGAATCTTTGAGAAAATCTACATTTGGCCTAACACCTATAGCAACGATGAGAAGTTTGGTGGGAATTTCCTTTCCACTTCTCAGAACAACAGAAGATACTGTGTTTTCACCTCTCACTGCCACAACGGTGTCGTTTGTGATTACATCGCATCCCTCTCTTTTTAGCGCATTGGTGATGATCTCAGAGGCTTTTTTGTCGAACGTAACGGAGAGAATTCTATCTGCAAGCTCAACGATGGTCACCTTCACTCCAAGTTCCATCAACGCCTCTGTCGTCTTAAGACCGATCAATCCTCCACCAAGCACAACAGCTTCTTTCACGTTGCTTTCTTTTATATATCTTTCTACTTCTTCTTCGTCTTCCCAGGTGGTGAAGGTGAAAACTCCTTTCTTTCCCTCAAGGCCCTCTATCTTTGGAACAAAGGGTTTTCCGCCTACGGCAAGAAGAAGTTTATCGTATGCTATCCTTTCCCCCTGGCTGGTTACAATGATTTTTTCTTTTGGGATCACCTTCTCTACCCTCGTGGCAGGTTTTAACAAAACTCCCATTTCTTTCAGATAATCCTCTGTTCTGTAGTACATCTTCTCTTCTGTGACTTTTCTTCCTAGAAGATAGGTGATGAGAGGTCTGGAGTATCCAACGTACTTTTCTGTAGTTATGAGGAGAATTTCTCCATCTTTATCGAGTTCCCTGATCGCCTCTATCGCATTCAAACCGGCTGGTCCTGATCCGACCACAACGTACCTCATACTCTCACCTCAACAAGAACAAGGGCTTCGTTCGGACAACCTTCAACACAAGCAGGGGTTCCTCTGTCGATGCAGAGATCACATTTGGAAGCCACCTTCTTCTCCTTCGTACTTCTCCTTACAGCACCAAACGGACATGCCATGATACACATCCAGCATCCAACACATTTTTCCTGGTTCACCTTTATGGCTCCCGTTTCTGGGTCTCTGTGCATTGCCCCTGTCATACAGGCCTTCAGACACGAAGGATCATCACAATTTCTGCACTGAAGTGCGAAAGTGACGTAGTCGTGCTCTTCAATGATCACATTCGGTTCAGGAAGTTCCGGGACATATTTGTAAACCTTTATGAGATTTCCCGTCCCCACCTGGGCCGCCACACAGTTTATTTCACAGAGTTTGCACCCCATACAGTACTCTTCTCTGATGAGAATTCTCCTCACAGTTATCACCACGCCTCTCCCGCGGGTTTGATTCCTAGGAGTTTCAATTCGTATTCGTGAAGTCCAACTCCCCTGAGTGCCTCCCTGTTACCCCTGAGGGACTCTATGGCGTTGATTCCCATTCCACCGAGGATCTCTTTTATCTCGTGAGCCCAGGCCCTCAGGAGGTTTGCTGCCCTCCTTGCTCCTATCTCCGGGTTGAGTCTCTTTGTGAGCTTTGGATCCTGAGTGGCTATACCCCAGTTACACTTTCCAAGGTAACACGTCTGACATAGATGACAACCAAGAGCAACCAGTGCCGCTGTTCCTATGTAGACCGCGTCCGCTCCAAGTGCGATTGCTTTTATAACGTCCGCACTGTTCCTGATACCTCCTGCCACAACGATCGATGCCATGTGTCTTATACCCTCTTCTCTGAGCCTCTGGTCAACCACAGCGATGGCAAATTCTATGGGAATTCCTACGTGGTCTCTTGTCACCTTGGGAGCAGCACCTGTTCCCCCTCTGATACCGTCTATCACGATGTAGTCTGCCCCTGCTCTGACCATACCGGCTGCTATGGGAGCCACGTTGTGCACCGCTGCAATCTTGACTCCGACCGGCTTTTCGTACCTTGTGGCTTCTTTTATGGCGTAGATAAGCTGTCTGAGATCTTCTATGGAGTAGATATCGTGGTGTGGGGCGGGAGATAGAGCATCGGTTCCAACGGGAATCATCCTGGTTTCAGAAATGGGTTCTGTGACCTTTTCACCAGGAAGGTGCCCTCCGATACCTGGTTTTGCACCCTGTCCTATCTTTATCTCGACGGCCGATCCTGCGTTCAGATAATCTGCACTCACACCGAAACGCCCGGAGGCAACTTGAACGATCATGTTGTCCTTGAACTCTCTGAGCTCTTTTGGGAGGCCTCCTTCACCTGTGTTGAAGAAGGTTCCAATTGTTCTTGCTGCCCTCGCCAGAGACAGAAGGGCGTTCAAACTGATCGAACCGTAGGACATAGCGGTGAACATGACGGGAACTTCTAGTTTCAACTGGGGGGCTATCTCTGTTTTGAGAGCTACGTTTCCATCTGAATCTTCTTCTATTTCCAGTCTTGCCTCTTTTCTTCCTATGTAGGTTCTGATCTCCATCGGTTCTCTGAGAGGATCTATCGATGGATTTGTCACCTGACTTGCGTTGAGAACGATCCTATCAAAGTAGCTGAAGTAAGGACGATCGTTTCCCATGCTGGTGAGTAAAACTCCACCGGTGTCTGCTTGCTTCATGATGCCTATAAGGTGTTCAGGGGTCCAGTGTGCAAGGGGTCTGATGTCGAAATTGTTCCTTCGAACCGTTATGGCTTCAGTTGGACAAATGGCTTCACAGAAGTGACATCCAACACATTTGTAATTTTCCGTGTAAACTTTGTTGGCATTTTCATCGTAATAATTTGCTCCATATGAGCACACTCTGACACAGGCAAGACACCTTATACATTTATAATCATCACGTTCCACCACAAATTCCGCTGGTACTTTCCTCTTAGCCATTTTCTCCCTCCAATGCCACCCGGACTTTTTCGGCGGATTTCAGAACTCCCACAACGGGTTCTCCCGCCTTGGGAGCCCATACCTCGTCTGGATCGGGACAAACAGCCCTTATGGCAGACTCCTCGGAGGCTATATAGAGGAAATCATCTTTTGTAGCAGCTACAAGGGGTCTGAGTTTTATTCTGTCGTTCAGTCCCATCATCATGTTGTTGTTTGCCACAATAATAGCAAAGGGACCGTTGAGGAGTGCTCCACCGTAATTCATCCTCAAAGCGGTGTAGAGTTTTCTTTCTTCTTCTGGCATGAGATCTATGTCTTTCCACAGAGGGGCAGCGAGTATTTTAGCGGTGATTCTTGGACTGTATCCAAATCTTCTCATGAACAGATCCACAAGATAGGCCACAACTTCGGTATCCGTCATGAGAGTACACTTGTAGCCGTATGCTTCCAGAAATCTTCTGTTTATACCATAGGACGAGATCTCTCCGTTGTGAACAACTGTCCAGTCGAGAATTCCGAAAGGATGGGCCCCACCCCACCAACCGACGGTGTTCGTTGGAAATCTGTTGTGTGCTGTCCAGATGTAACCCTTGTACTCGTCTATCCTGTAAAAGTCAGCTATGTCTTCAGGGAAACCAACACCTTTGAAGACTCCCATGTTCTTACCACTGGACATCACAAAGGCGCCTTTGATCTTTTCGTTTATGAACATAACCGTATCAACAACAAAATCTTCTTCGGTGGCGCCCTCTGGTATACCCTTTGGTTTCAAGAAGTATCGCCAGAGGATGTGAACTTCTTTGATATGGGGGTTCTTTCTGGTGGGAATGGGTTCGCTTTCGATGATTTCGTAGTGGGATTTTATGTACTCTTCTGCGTTTTTCTTGTCCATATCACTGTCGTAGAGCATGTGAAAGCAGTAAAAATCTTTGAGCTCAGGATATATGCCGTAGGCAGCATAACCTGCTCCAAGGCCGTTTCCTCTTTCGCGCATTAAAACCATTGTTTCAACTATTGTGCTTCCGCTGAATCTTTTTCCAGATGTGTTCATTATTCCAGAGACACCACACGCGGATGGAACCTTAAAATCCCTGTCGGGTATCAAACGGGGGAGGTCATAGGGCAAGGTATTCACCTCCTAACGAGCGGAAAGGCATGAATATAAAATCTTGTGTATAACATTTATACCATAGAGGAGTTCTATTTGCAATAAATGTAGCATAAATTTTTCATTTGAGAAATGTAGGGTGAGATTGTGAAAAATGACCGTAATTATTCCAAATACAGCATAAAAATAAATCTATGAGAAATGTGATATCCTAAAGTATTGGTACAGATTAGGACTTTGAGGGGTGATCTGATGAAAGAGAAAAATGAAAAAATTTCGGAAGATTTTTGTGAGTTGTGTCAATTAACGGAAGAAGCAAGATTTTTTCTTAAAAGTACCCCTCTTGAAGAAGAAACGGTGTATGCCTTGGCGGAGCTATTTAAAACTCTTTCAGATCCTACTCGGGTAAAAATACTTTATGTTTTAAAGGATTCAGAGTATTGTGTGCACGATATCGCAAAAATTCTCGGAATGAGTCCTTCGGCCGTTTCACACCAGCTCAGGATCCTCCGAGACAAACGTTTGGTTAAACGAAGACGATCAGGAAAGTCTGCTTATTATTCGCTCGATGATGATCATGTCCTTTGTCTTTTCATTCAAGGACTTCAACATGTGATGGAGGAAAAATGATTTTGAACATTTGTTTCAAATGAGTCCTACACACTTCAGCTTTTGATTATTCTAAGGCTGTTGAAAATAGCAATCAATGCTACTCCTACATCGGAAAACACAGCTTCCCACATGTTGGCCAATCCAAAAGTACCAAGGCCGAGGAAAAGAAGCTTTACTCCTATTGAGAAGATTATGTTTTCTAAAACGTTCTTCCTTGTGAAACGAGCAATGTCTAAAGCTGTGATGATTTTCTTTAGTTCATCTGTCATTATCACAATGTCGGCAGTTTCTATGGCTGCGTCAGTTCCAAGAGCACCCATGGCTATACCCACATCTGCCCTTGCTAGAGTGGGTGCATCGTTCACTCCATCACCAACAAACGCGAGTTTTCCATCCGTTTTTTTTCAACAGACTCTCTATTTTTTCTAATTTCTCGTGAGGAAGAAGTTCACTGAAAAACTCTTCTATTCCAAGTTCATCTGCTACTTTTCTGGCTACCTCTTCTCTATCACCAGTCAACATAACAACTTTTATGTTGCGTTTTTTCAGAGTTTCTATAGTTTCTCTGGCATCTTCTTTTATTTCGTCGGATACTACTATGTAGCCTGCCAACTTCCTGTTTATAGCAACAAAAGTGATTATGCCAGTGTCTTCAACCTTTTCAATTTCTACACCAGATTTTTTCATTAACTTATAGTTGCCCACCAGCACCTCTTTAGATTCGATTCTGGCTGTTACACCAAAACCTGGTGATTCGTGAAAATCTTCAATTTTTGAACTGTCGATAGCACCATTGTATTTTTCAAGTATTGCCTTGGCAACTGGATGGTTTGAGAAAAACTCTGCATACGCTGCTGTTTCTAGAACTTCTTTCTCTTCAAAACCATTTTTGGAGACCATTTTTATTACCTTGAAAACACCTTTAGTCAAAGTACCTGTTTTATCAAGAGCAATCACTTTCACAGTATTAAGAGCATCAAGGTAGTTTCCTCCTTTGACCAAAATTCCCTGACGAGCAGCTTTTCCTATTGCGCTGAAGAATGTAAGAGGGACAGATAGAACCAGTGCGCAAGGGCAAGAGATCACGAGAAAAACGAGAGCTCTGTATACCCATGTAGTCATTTTTGCCCCAGGAATGACCAGGGGTGGGAACACTGCGATGGCAAGTGCTGAGAAAACTACGAAAGGAGAGTAGTAACGTGAAAATTTGGTTATAAAGCGCTCTACGCGTGCTTTTCTGGAGGAAGCATTTTCAACCAGTTCGATAATTTTGGATACTGTAGAATGGGAGAAATCTTTGGTTACCTGTAAAGTGATAACACCATGCATGTTGATAGAACCGCTTAAAACGGTATCTCCTTGTCTCACTTCACATGGAATGGATTCACCGGTGAGAACTGACGTATCGATCACCGAATGTCCATCAACCACTTTTCCGTCAAGAGGTATTTTCTCACCAGGTTTCACTATTATCAAATCACCTACTTTTATTTCACTTGGATGAACTCGTTTTGTTGTATTTCCAAACTTTCAAATTGGCATACTCTGGTTTTATATCCATCAACTTTTCTATGGATCTGCGAGATCTATCAACTGCTTTTTCTTGAAGCATTTCTCCTATTTTGTAAAAGATCATGACGGAAACTGCTTCTGGAAACTGTTTTATGAAAAGAGCTCCAACAGTAGCCACTGTCATTAAGAAGTTTTCGTCAAAGATTTGACCTTTGGTGATGTTCACAATTGCTGCTCTCAAAATTTCCCAACCCGTGAATAAATAACTGAGAATGTAGATAACTGCTCGAAACCATTCAGGAAAATCGAAGAGTTTAAATTCAAATACTGTGATCGAAAATATGAACATGAGAGCTCCTACAATGAAAGGTCTTTGAGTTGAAAGCTCATTAGATTCTTTGGGATCTTTTGTTTCTCTTTGAACTTTCACGCTTGGTTCTATATTTTTCACGATTTTTTCTATTTGCTTAACATCCACATCGTAGCCAGATATCTTCAGTTTACCGGTTGCAAAATCTAGATTCACAGATTTAATTCCCGGAAGGTTTGATACTTCCTTCTGGATTCTGGCGGCACATTTTGGGCAGTTTAAACCTTTAAGAAGAAATTCTTCACTATTTTCTCCGTGAATTTTTTCGTTGTACACAATTTCACCTCTAATTGCTCATATGAACAAATGTTCAAATGTTCATCATACCTATTTAAAAAAATACCATGTCGTGTTTAAAAAAATACCATTTTCATGTTAAGGATATTTTTCAGTGAAAAAAGAAAAGGGGAACTGAGTTCCCCTTTTGATGTATGGCTGGGAGGGGAGGACTCGAACCTCCACCAGCGGATCCAGAGTCCGCCGTCCTACCGTTAGACGACCTCCCAAACTCCTGCTTTTCAATTATACAATAAAGATGATGGAATTTCAAGGGAGAGAATCTCCACGACTTTTTCACGTTCAAACTGATAGAATTTTCATATCGGGGTGATAGAATGAGAGTTCTCCTTGTGGAAGACGAAAAAGATCTCGCTGATTTGATCGCCGAAGCATTGAAAAGGGAGATATTCACCGTTGATGTCTGCTACGACGGTGAAGAGGGAATGTATATGGCTTTGAACGAAGAGTTCGATGTGGTGATTTTGGACATCATGCTTCCTGTTCATGATGGTTGGGAGATTTTAAAGGCCATGAGAGAAAAAGGCATCGATACGCCTGTTTTGATGCTCACAGCGCTTTCAGATGTGGAATATCGGGTGAAAGGTCTCAACATGGGAGCCGATGATTATCTTCCAAAACCTTTCGATCTCAGAGAACTCATTGCCCGGGTGAAAGCCTTGATCAGAAGAAAAGCAGAGAACAAAAATGTCAAACTAGTTTGTGGGGACTTGATTCTGGACACTGCTGCCAGGAAAGTTTTCAGGGGAGGAAAAGAGATCGATCTTACGAAAAAGGAATATCAGATACTGGAGTATCTCATGATGAACAAAAACAGGGTGGTTACAAAGGAGGAACTGCAGGAACATCTCTGGAGTTTCGATGACACCGTCTTTTCTGATACACTCAGAAGTCACATAAAGAACCTGAGAAAAAAGATCGATAAGGGTTTCAAAAGAAAAATTATCCACACTGTGAGGGGAATTGGTTATGTCGTCCGTGATGAATGAGAAGAAGGCTTTCAGAAAAACTCACCTCACATGGACTCTCATTTTCACGCTTTCCATCGTTTTTGTTGTTGCGGTGGTCGCGGGGGCCGTTTTCATGGTTGAAAAGAACAGAATCACCAGACAGTTCGATGGTGATCTTGTGAGAACCGCTGAGTTCATCGAAAGAAGACTCAGCGCTCCAGGAATGATGGGAATGCTTCGCATGATGAAAGGAATGCCTCCTCTTTTTGTCCCACGGGGTGAGGCCTTTCAACTTCTTCTCTCATCAGGTGAGGTGTTTCTGGAAGTTGGTGAGAAACTCGACACTCCTGAAGTGCCTGTAAAGGGGGGATTTTCCACAGAGGGAAACTACAGGGTATTCACAAAGAAGATCGACATTGGAGATTCCACCATATTTCTGAGAGTGGGAAAGGATATATCTGATCTTGTAGAGCGTAGCAGGAGGCTTTTGTCCATGTATCTTCTTTTGATCGTTCTCACGGCTGGAGGTGCTTGGATATTCGGATATTTCATTTCAAAAATGGCGCTTCTTCCTGTGAAAAATGCGTACGATAGTTTGAAAAGGTTCTCAATAGATGCTTCGCACGAGTTGAAAACACCACTCTCTGTTTTGAAAACCAGTCTTGATGTACTGAAATACCAGGAGAACGTACCTGAAGAGGTGAAAAGTAAACTTTCAATTATGGAAAAGAACGTGGAGAAGATGAAAAAACAGGTTGAGCAACTCCTTCTTCTTGTAAAAAGCGGTGAGATGTTCAAAGACGCTGTGAAGGAAAGAATAAACCTGAAGGTGTTTCTGGAAGAACTGACAGAGACATTTGCACCGAAGGCAGAAGCGAAGAATTTGAAACTGAAAGTCGAGTGCCCGGATGACCTTTTTGTGGAGACGGAGAAAGATGTCCTGAGGGTTGTCCTGGAAAACTTGATAGACAACGCTATAAAATTCACAGAAAAAGGGGAAGTAATCGTCGGTGCCTTCAGTGACGGTAGAGTAACAATATACGTGAAGGACACGGGACCTGGCATTCCGAAGAAGGAGCAGAAAAAGATCTTTGAAAGATTCTACAGACTTTCACGAAACACAGAAGGATCGGGCCTTGGCCTTTCTATAGTGAAAGAACTCACCGCAAGGTTGAAGGCAAAAATAGTTCTAGAGAGCGAAGAAGGAAAGGGTAGCACTTTCAAGATCATCTTTTGAGAGCGTTGAAACAATCCCTGCAGACTGCTATGTATTTCTCCTGGCCGCCGACATCGATCTCTTCTTCACCACCGGCTATTTTCAGTGTGAGTGTGGCGCTGTACTCACCGCATTTTTGACAGACTGCCTTCTTCTTTATCACGGTGTCCGCAAGGCTCAAAAGCATGGCCGTAGTTTCGAACGGATTCTGTTTGTGGGTGAGATCGAGGCCCGCACAGAAGACGTCTATTCCTCTGTTCAGAAGATCTTTTACCACGTTGAACAAGTCGATATTGAAAAACTGAACCTCGTCCACAAACACTCCTTTTGTTTCTTCGTCGATGTATTTCCACATCTCCTCTGGTCGTTCTACAACAAACGCGTCCACACCATCACCAGAATGGGATACGATCTTCGTTGAGTGGTACCGGTTGTCGATTTTTGGTTTGAAAACCGCAACCTTTTTTCTTCCCAGCCTGTATATTTCCACGAAAGAGAGAAGTTCTGTTGTTTTTCCAGAGTACATTGGCCCTGTGATCACGGTGAGTTTTCCGGACACATCGATCCCTCCCCAACGATTATACAACTCTTCGTGTTAACACTCTGCTCACCTAAACTGAAACATTCTCATAATTGACAGTGTACTTTGAGGCTGATACTATTAGAGCATATAAAAGACATCCAGAGAATTTTTCCCGGAAATCCACAACAAAATATCCAACCATGTATGGGGTTCGTGCCCTCAAAAGGCGGACTCCATAGGGTATTTGTTTTTTGCGTTTCTAAAAAGAAGTTATTTATATTCACATTAATATATAAATCAACACTATTAGGAGGAGGTGTTCTCATGCGGAGGAAGTTACTCTTTTTGATGCTCGCCTTTGTTCTGCTCTCCCTCGGTTTCGCTCAGAGCAGCAGCGTGGATGTTGAATGGTCCCTGGATATGGTCTGGCTTCTTGTTTCTGCAGCACTGGTCTTCTTCATGCAGGCAGGTTTCGCCATGGTGGAGTCAGGTTTCACTCGTGCAAAGAACACAGTGAACATCGTCATGAAGAACCTCATGGATTTTTCGATCGGATCTGTGATCTACTTCTTGTTCGGCTACTGGGTCATGTTCGGCACACATCCTCTCACTTTCGATCCTTCCACGAAAGAGGGCTTGTGGGAATTTGCCATGTGGATGTTTCAAATGGCCTTTGCTGGAACGGCAGCAACGATCGTGTCGGGGGCGATGGCGGAGCGCACCAAATTTTCCGCATACCTTGCCTACACGGGTTTCATAACGGGTATCATCTACTCGGTCGTTGGAAGGTGGACATGGGGTGGTGGATGGCTCGCCCAGAGAGGCTTCATCGATTTTGCGGGTTCCACCGTTGTTCACTCTGTTGGTGGCTGGGCTGCCATGATAGGTGCTGCCCTTCTTGGTCCCAGGTTTGGAAAGTACGACAGTCAGGGAAATCCCAGGCCCATTCCTGGCCACAACATTCCCCTTGCGGCACTCGGAACCTTCATCCTTTGGTTTGGATGGTTCGGGTTCAACGGAGGAAGCACCCTTGCCGGAACAAACGGTGCAATAGGAATGATCATACTGAACACCAACCTCGCCGCTGCCGCCGGGGCACTCACTGCGATGATCACCGTGTGGATGAGGTATGGCAAACCAGATGCGAGTATGACGATGAACGGTGCCCTGGCTGGTCTTGTTGCCATCACCGCACCGTGTGCTGTGGTGTCTCCCGTGAGTTCACTGATCATAGGAGCGATCGGTGGTGTGGTAGTTGTCTTTGCAGTTGAATTCTTTGACAAGATTTTGAAGATCGATGATCCCGTTGGTGCCATATCTGTTCACGGTGTCAACGGTGCCTGGGGAACGCTCGCCGTGGGGCTTTTTGCGGAGAGTAAGTATGCTCTCGCAAGTGGAATGGGGGATGTGAAGGGTCTCTTCTTCGGTGGAGGAGTACACCAACTTGGAGTACAGTTTCTGGGAGTTATCAGTGTGTTCGCCTGGACGATTGTGACCAGTTTCCTCGTGTTCTGGTTCATCAAAAAGACCATCGGTTTGAGGGTGGACAGAGACACAGAACTGAAGGGGCTGGACATAGACGAACACGGTATGGAAGGGTACGCCGACTTTGAAATCTTCACCACAAGATGAAGGAGGTGACAGCATGAAACTGATCATGGCCGTTGTACAGCCTCACAGGTTACCGGACGTGAAAAAGGCACTCTTCGACGCTCAGGTTCACAAGATGACCGTGATGAACGTTCTTGGATGTGGGCAGCAGAAAGGCTACACAGAGACATACAGAGGTGAAATAGAAGAAGTGAACCTTCTCAAGAAAGTGATGCTTCTCATAGCGGTCAACGAAGATTTTGTTGAACCAACCATTGAAGCGATTCAAAAGGGGGCAAGAACGGGAAACATAGGAGACGGGAAGATTTTCGTTCTGGACCTTCTGGACTGTATCAGAATCAGAACGGGGGAGAGAGGACGGGAGGCCATAGGGTAGATTTGCTCTCGGGAGGAGACACCTCCTCCCCTTTTTTCCCGCCCTCCTCGTATGACGTCCGGGACTGAAATTATACTACAGAGAGCGGGGGCATGTAAAGCCCTCGCTTTTACTGTGATACAATCTCATAAGGGTGAGCGTGTGGGCAGACTGGAAGAGTACCTGAACAACCTGAAAGTAGAGAAAAAGCCCGACGATAGAGAATCCTGGGACTCTTACTTCATGAGAATCGCCAGGATGGTCAGCGAAAGATCCACGTGCTTCCACAGAAAAGTGGGAGCTGTGATCGTGAAAGACCATCGAATCCTCGCCACTGGATACAATCAACCTCCCTCGAAATTCCCTCACTGCAACGAAGTGGGATGTATTCGTGATGATCTTGGAATAAATTCCGGAGAACATCAGGAGATATGCTACGCACTCCACGCAGAGCAAAACGCCCTCATGCAGGCTGCAAAGTTTGGAATTGCTGTAAACGGTGCCACCATCTATGTGACGCACAAGCCTTGTTCCATCTGTGCAAGGCTTCTTGTGAATGCTGGAATAAAGCGTGTAGTCTATGAAAAAGACTACCCGGACCCTCTGACGGATTTCTTCTTCAAATTCACGGGTGTGGAAAGTGTTCGCTTCGAAGGTGATCAGAGGTGAAAACCAGAAGGCTCGTTTCCTATCTGAGACCCGGCAGATGGCCCAGTGTCTGGTGTCCGGGTTGTGGAAACGGAATCGTTCTGAGAGCGTTCCTCGAAGCGGTCGACGCTCTTTCTCTTCCAAAAGAAAAAGTTGCTGTCGTCTCAGGGATCGGATGTTCTTCCAGGGCAACAGGGTATCTCGATTTCAATACATTGCACACCCTCCACGGAAGAGCAATCGCGTTCGCAACCGGGGTGAAACTGGCAAAACCAGATTTTGAAGTGGTGGTCATGGGAGGAGACGGGGATTTACTGTCTATAGGGGGAAACCATTTCATCCATGCTTGCAGAAGGAACATAGACATAACCGTCATCGTCTTCAACAACATGATCTACGGTATGACAGGAGGACAGGTTTCCTCCACTACTCCTATCTATCATCAGACCTCTACTACACCAATGGGATCGTTTGTGGAACCGCTCGATGTGGTTGAGTTGGCCCTTTCAGCTGGGGCCACTTTTGTTGCAAGAAGCACCGTGTACCATTACGATCATCTCGTGGAGATACTGAAGAAAGCTCTCAGACATAGAGGAATATCTGTGGTCGATGTTTTGACGAATTGTCATACTTACTTTGGAAGGTACAACGGCATGCCAGAGCCTTATCAGATGATGGAATATTTCAAGAACAATACCTGCTTCCTTGAGCGATCTGAGGAAGGTAAAATAAGAATAGGAATCTTCAGGGATGAAGAGAAAGAGGATTTTCTAACCGTTTACAAGCGATTGACGAGGCGAGAGGGTGCGATGGAATGACAGAGCCTGTTTCTATCAGAATAGCGGGAATCAGTGGGCAGGGAAACATCCTCGCTGGTTTGATTCTCTCAAAGGCCCTCGTTTATGAAGGAAAGTGGGTTGTTCAGACGCAGTCCTACACCGCTCAGGTGAGAGGTGACGTGAGTTACTGTGACGTGCTGTTCGACGACAATCCCATAGATTACCCGGAGGCCGAGTACTTCGATGTTCTGTGCGTGATGCACCAGAAGGCGATGGACGAACTTCATCGCTCGCTCAAGGTGAACGGGGTACTGATTCTGGATCAAACGTTGGTGAAGAACGTTCCCGATTTTGTGAAGCGAATCACCCGAAAGATACTGTTTGTTCCTGCAACAGAGAAAGCCATATCGAATTTCAAAACCCCTCTGGTTTCCAACATGATAATGGTGGGAGTCCTTGCGAAGGTTTGCAACATAGTGAAACTGGAATCTCTGAAAAGATCTTTGAAAGACTATGTGAAGAGACCCCTTTGGGAGATGAATTTGAAAGCCCTGGAGATGGGCTACAACATGTTCGACAAGCAGTTCAAGATAAAGACAGAGAGGGTGTGGAAGAGACTTGCGGCGGGATTCGAATAATATCCTGAAGTCCTTCAGAAATGCCTTCGAAGGTATAGAGAGTGCCTTAAAACTTGAGAGGAATCTCAAGATACATTTCCTCATAGGAATCGCTGTGGCTGTTTTTTCTCTTTTTTTGCCCTTGAGTGAGAAAGACCTGCTGTGGGTGTATTTTGCTATCTTTTCGGTCATAGGTGCAGAACTTCTGAACACGGTTATCGAGAAGTTTCTCGATCTGTTCTTCGAGGACTACAGTGAATCTGTGAAACTGGTGAAGGATATAGCGGCCGGTGTCGTTCTCTGGTACTCTTTGTTCTCCGTGGTCGTGGGAATTCTGATACTGGGAAGGGCTCTTTTTTCGTGGTCTCCATCCTTTGTGAAGTTATTTGTCTCTGGAGTTCTGATATTCTTCCCATTGTTCTCTGCTGTTGCGAGGAGGTATAGGAATGTCGGAAAAAACGATAAGAGTTCTGGTGGTAGATGATTCCGCCTTCATGAGGATGGTTTTGAAGGATATCATAGACTCTCAGCCCGACATGAAGGTGGTGGGCTTTGCCAAAGACGGGCTTGAAGCAGTTGAGAAGGCCATCGAGTTGAAACCAGATGTGATCACCATGGACGTTGAGATGCCAAACCTGAACGGTATAGAAGCCCTGAAACTCATAATGAGAAAGGCACCAACCCGTGTCATAATGGTGAGCAGTCTCACCGAAGAGGGTGCAGCCATTACGATAGAAGCCCTCAGAAACGGTGCAGTTGATTTCATCACCAAACCTCATGGTTCAGTTTCAATGACCTTCAGACAGGTTGCACCGGAACTCTTGGAGAAGATCAGGCAAGCTATGAACGTGGATCCACGTACGCTCCTTTTCAGACCGAAGGTTTCACGTCTTACTATAAACAAACCCGCTGTGGGCGGAAAGATAGTCGTCATCGGTTCCTCAACAGGAGGACCCAGATCTCTGGATATGATCATTCCGAACCTTCCAAAGAATTTTCCTGCTCCAATCGTTGTTGTTCAGCACATGCCACCTGGATTTACAAAATCGCTTGCTATGAGGCTTGACAGTTCTTCTGAACTTTCCGTAAAGGAAGCAGAAGAAGGTGAAGAGCCAAAACCAGGTTACGTTTACATCGCTCCTGGTGACTACCACCTTGGGTTGAAAGTACAAAACGGTAAGGTTTCTTTTTACCTCGACAGATCTGATAAAATAAACAACGTAAGGCCTGCTGCTGATTTCACACTCGACAAGGCAGCGGAGATCTACAAATCCAAAACTATAGCAGTTATTCTCACAGGAATGGGAAAGGATGGAACCAAGGGTGCTTTCAAAGTCAAATTCTACGGTGGAAAGGTGATAGCAGAGTCCGAAGAAACGTGCGTTGTTTTTGGTATGCCAAAGTCGGTGATAGAGGAGGGATACGCAGATTACGTTCTTCCAGCGTACAAAATTCCAGAGAAGTTGATAGAGCTCGTGTGAAAGGATGGGGAGAATGAAAAGGAGAGTCATTCTTTTTCTTCTCATTGCATCACTTGCTGTCTGTGGGTTTTCGTCTTATTTTTTGATACACTATAGAGTTCAGAAAAATGACACTCTGTACAGTATCTCTTTGAATTTCGGTGTTTCTCCCTCTCTCATTCTTGACTGGAATCCTGGTATCACTCCCGCAAGTCTCAGAGTAGGGCAGGAGATCGTGATACCTCAACCTCCCGGTTATCTGTACACAGTGAAAAAAGGTGACACCCTCGACATAATTGCAAAGAGGTTTTTCACCGTGGCTTCTTTGATAAAAAAAGCAAATAACTTGGTATCAGACATCATCTACGCAGGTCAGAAACTCTTCATCCCTGAGAGCATCATAGGAAAGGCATTCAACGATGAGAAATTTTTCATATGGCCTGTTTACGGTGCCATCTCTTCTGGATTTGGCTGGAGGATACATCCTATAACTGGAAAGTACTCATACCATTCGGGGATTGATATAGCTGCACCCGAAGGAACTCCCATATTTGCTGCAGAGAGCGGAATAGTTGAATTTGCCGGAGAGAACGGAGGATACGGTCTCATGATAAAGATAAAGTCTTCCTCGTACGAACACGTGTACGGACATCTTTCTCAGATAGACGTTTATGAAGGACAATTTGTGAAGAAAGGTCAGATCATAGGGCGAGTTGGAAACACGGGCCTGAGTACAGGTCCCCATCTTCATTTTGAGGTCAGGGTAAATCAAAAAGCTACAAATCCTATGAATTACCTGCCAAACAAAATCTGGGTGTTGAAGAAAGAGTTCGTAAGTGTAGGCGGAGAATGAGGATACTGGTCAGTGCATGCCTTCTTGGTCTTCCTACCAGATACGACGCTCGTTCTAAGGCGAACAGAAGGATTCTGGAACTTCTCAAGGACCATATCTTGATACCAGTATGTCCAGAACAACTGGGTGGTCTTCCCACACCACGTCCTCGATGTGAAATACTCGGGGGACACGGCTGGACAGGAAACGAGCGTGTTGTCGACGAATTTGGAAACAACAAGACTGAAAATTTTCTCAAGGGAGCAGAGATCGCCCTCCAGATCGCCCGCCTTTTAAACGTGGATCTTGCCATCTTGAAGTCAAAGAGTCCCTCCTGCGGGAAGAACCTCGTGTACGATGGATCTTTTTCTGGAAGGCTTGTTCCAGGAAAAGGTGTTACAGCCTTTCTGCTGGAGAAAAACGGACTGAAAGTCTTCGAAGAAGACGAAGTATTCGTGAATAACAATGATCTTCTTTGAAAAGCGGCCCTTTCAGACAGTTATTTCCTTTTAATGAGAGGAAACGTTTGTTTCTTTCTCTTTTCTTATTTTTCCTTGTGTTGACAAATTGATTATAATATGGTTGGTTAGTAAATGAAAACAAACCTACTGGGGGATTTCGATGCTGGGTGAGGTCGAAAGAAGGATTCTTCAGACAATCAAAGACAGAGGGCAAATATCGAGAGTGGAAATAAGCAAGATTTTGAACATCAGCAAACCCGTGGTATCTCAGGTCGTGAGCAAGTTGATAGATCTGGGCTTCGTGAAAGAAATAGGTAAAAAAGAAAGCTCTTCAAAAGGTGGTAGAAGACCGATTTTGCTTTCTTTTGTTTCTGAGAGTAGATACGTTGTGGGAATGGATATTGGAGGAACGAAGATTGATGCGGTTCTCACAGATCTAGCAGGTAACATCCTGAAAAAGGAACACGTTGTTCTTCCTTCCAACCTGAACAAAGAAAAACTCCTTGAAGAAATTAAAAGGGTCATGGATCCGCTTCTCAAGTACGACAAAATTCTGGGAATCGGAATAGGAATACCGGGAACGGTCGATGAAAACCAGCTGATAAAGCGCATACCTGCGTTCGGTATCACAAATTGGGATTTGAAAAAGGAACTAGAAAATTCTACCGGTTATCCTGTTTTCATTGAAAACAACGCAAATCTCGATGCTTTCGCAGAGACCAGAGTGGGGGCGGGGAAGGGTTTTAAATGTGTTTTTCTCATATCCATAGGCTGGGGTATTGGCTCTGGTATTGTCTACGAGGGAAAAATCTTCAGAGGAGCGCGAGGAAAAGCAGGAGAGTTCGGCCACATGATAACAGATTGGACAATGGACAAAACAGTGGTACCAGAGAAAGGTTTTGGCCATCTTGAAGAGTGGTTCTCCGGTTATTCTCTGAAGAAAAAGTTTGGGAAAACCGTTGAGACTGTGTTCGACCGAAGTCCAGAGGAATTGAGAAAGAGCCTTGAGCACCTTGGAGTTGCGATAGCAAACGCCATGGTGATACTAGATCCAGATGTGGTGATCATAAAGGGAGGAATAGGGTTTCATCAGTTCGATAAGATAACACCTATTGTGAAATCGATCGTAGAGCAAATAGTTCCAAAAGACATCTTGGAAGACGTTGTTATCAAAAGAGGGGAGATAGAAGAATACGGTGTTGCGATCGGAGGAGCTCTGTATGTGATCGAAAACGCTCTGGGATTGAAATGAAGGGGGTGGTTCTATGAAGGCCGTGAGACTTCATGCAAAGTGGGACCCAAGGCCTGGTTTCAAACTGGGACCCAAAGATGTTGAAGGAAAACTCACCTGGCTTGGAAGTAAAGTGTGGAGATATCCGGAGGTGAAGGTGGAAGAAGTTTCAGAGCCAAAGATCGAAAAGCCCACGGAGATCATCATCAAAGTGAAAGCTTGTGGGATCTGTGGCAGTGACGTGCATATGGCCCAGACCGATGAAGAAGGCTACATTCTTTACCCAGGTCTTACCGGCTTTCCCGTCACTTTGGGACACGAGTTTTCCGGTGTTGTGGTGGAGGCAGGACCAGAAGCCATCAACAGAAGAACGAACAAAAGATTCGAGATCGGAGAGCCAGTCTGTGTGGAGGAAATGCTCTGGTGTGGCCACTGCAGGCCCTGTGTGGAAGGTTTTCCGAACCACTGCGAAAACCTGAACGAACTGGGATTCAACGTCGATGGAGCTTTTGCAGAGTACGTGAAGGTCGATGCCAAATACGCCTGGAGCCTCAGAGAACTGGAGGACAGATACGGAGACAGACTCTTCCTTGCGGGAAGCCTTGTGGAACCCACCTCCGTTGCTTACAACGCGGTGATTGTGAGGGGAGGAGGAATCAGGCCGGGGGACAACGTGGTGATACTTGGAGGAGGCCCCATAGGACTTGCGGCCGTTGCAATTTTGAAACATGCGGGAGCAGCGAAAGTGATCCTGTCGGAGCCTTCCGAAACAAGAAGAAACCTTGCCAGAGAGCTGGGGGCAGATCACGTGATAGATCCCACAAAGGAGAACTTCGCAGAGGCAGTGCTTGACTACACTAATGGCCTTGGGGCAAAGCTTTTCCTCGAAGCAACAGGTGTTCCTCAGATCGTCTGGCCACAGATAGAAGAGGTAATCTGGAGAGCCCGCGGTATAAACGCCACCGTGGTGATCGTGGCAAGGGCAGACGCGAAGATACCCCTCACCGGGGAGGTGTTTCAGGTCAGAAGAGCGCAGATCGTGGGTTCTCAGGGACACTCAGGTCATGGAACCTTCCCAAGAGTGATCAGTCTCATGGCATCTGGGATGGATATGACGAAGATCATCACCAAAACAATCTCCTTGGAGGAAGTGCCTGAGTACATAAAGAGGCTCCAAACCGACAAGTCCCTTGTGAAGGTTACCATGGTGAACGAGTGAGGTGAGAACTATGGGTAAGTGGCAAATTCCACCTGAAGGAGGTCACATGGAAAGGCCAACGGGTGTCTATTACCAGACGATGACGATGAAGCAGATAAAGGAAAGACTGAAAGAATGCGACCTCATAATAATTCCTGTGGGAAGCACGGAAAACCACGGACCGAATGCACCAACAGGAGAAGATACCTTCCTCGTCACGAGAATGGCCGAACAGGTCGCATTGAAAACAGGCTGCACAGTCGCAGAGCCCATCTGGTATGGATACCATCCATATCACCACATAGGAATGCCAGGAACGGTTCCTGTGAAAGATGAGGCGTTCATAGACTATCTTGTGAGCGTCATAGCAGGATTCTGGAACACCGGTTTCAGAAAGCAGATTCTTCTGAATGGTCACGGCCAGGAGTTCGTGATTCCTGTGGCCATCCACAAGTTCGCAAAGATTTTCCAGGTTCCTGCCATCATCATCAACCTCAACTGGTATCACGCCATACAGGACAAGTTCAAGACGAAGGAAGAAGGAGGCCCCTATGAAACACCGTTCATCCACGCAGACGAAGTGGAGACGTCCTGGAGCCTTGCACTCTTTCCGGAACTCATGCACCAGGAATGGGCAGTCGACACGGAGCCGAAAGGGTTCCTACCGGAAGGACACATAGACAAGGCAGGAAATCTCCTCCACAGACCCATTGCGTGGTACGGACACGTGGGAGGAGGTCCCATAGAGGTCGTGGCGTATCCTGAGGGGGTTGTGGGAAAGGCAACTCTCGCATCTGAAGAAAAGGCCAGAGAAGGAGTTGAAGCCCTTCTCGATTATCTGGAAAAACTCGTGAGGGACATCATGGAAAGGTTCCCGCCAGGGAAACTGCCACCTTCAGAGATGCTGTCTCAGAGGCCAAAGGAAGAACTCGATGCTCTTACGAAAGAGCCCCTTACGGAAGGCTGGAGGAATCTGTACACGGCTGGGAACCTGTGGGGATGAGACCGTGAAAATTGGAATAATTGGTTTGGGTCGCATAGGAACGATACATGCCGAAAACGCAAAACTCTTAGAAGACGTTGAACTGGTGGCGGTGTCCGATATAAGGCTTGAAAGGGCAAAGGAAGTGGCCGAGAAACTGAAGGTGAAAAAGGTCTTTGCCAGCCCGGAAGACCTTATACATGATCCAGAAGTGGAAGCGGTGATGATCTGTTCCAGTACCAACACGCACGCACCACTTGTTCTCGAATGTGCCAGAGCACGAAAACACGTGTTCTGCGAAAAACCCCTCTCTCTGGATCTGGCGGAAGTGGACAGGATGATAGAGGCAATGAAAGAGGCTGGAAGGATCCTCTTTGTTGGATTCAACAGAAGATTCGACAAGAATTTCAAAAGGGTAAAAGAAGCAGTAGAGGAAGGAAAGATAGGAACACCCCATGTTTTGAAGATAACGAGTCGGGATCCCGAGCCACCTCCGATAGAGTACGTGAAAGTTTCAGGGGGAATATTCCTCGACATGACCATACACGACTTCGATATGGCACGTTACATAATGGGTGAAGAAGTGGAAGAGGTCTACGCAAGTGGTTCTGTGCTTGTGGATGGGGAGATAGGAAAAGCGGGGGACGTGGACACGGCCGTGGTTGTTCTGCGTTTTAGAAGCGGTGCTCTTGGTGTGATAGACAACTCCAGAAAGGCCGCCTATGGCTACGATCAGAGGCTGGAAGTCTTTGGAACAAAGGGAAAGATCATCGTCGACAACGTCAGAGAAGACACCACCGTGCTCACAGATGAACAGGGTGACCACGGTTCGAAGTATCTTTATTTCTTCCTGGAAAGGTACAGAGAGTCGTATCTGGAAGAGTTGAAAACGTTCGTTAAAAATGTGGCAGAGAACGAACCACCGGCCGTGAATGGCGAGGACGGAAAAATGGCTCTTCTGCTGGGATACGCCGCAAAGAGATCTCTGGAAGAAAAAAGGGCCGTGAGACTGGAAGAGGTGATTACATGATAACCTTCATGGGGCACGTGTCGAAGGACATTAACGTGACACGTGGAAAAAAGGAAATAGCGTACGGTGGAGGAGTGGTGGCTGGTTCCATCACCGCAGCACTTCTTGGGGTGAAAGCGAAGGTAGTTACAAAGTGTGCAAGGGAAGATGTCGTACACTTTGAATTTTTGCGTGAAAATGGTGTTGAAGTGGTCTTTCTGGAAAGTACCAGGACAACCAGTATAGAGAATAGATACAAAGCCGGTCCGGATGAGAGGGAAAGTTTCCTGATTTCAACAGCCGATCCGTTCACAGAGGAGGATCTTCTACACGTTGAAGGAAAGGTTTGCCACGTGAATCCCCTGTGGTACGGTGAGTTTCCAGAAAAACTCATAACAAAACTGCGCAAAAAAGTGGATTTTCTGTCCGGAGACGCACAGGGTTTCGTCAGAGTTCCAGAAAACGAAAAACTCGTCTACAGAGACTGGAGAAAAAAAGAGTACCTGAGATTTTTTGATCTCTTCAAGGTCGATATCAAAGAAGCATCGGTTCTGACAGGAACAAAGGATCTAAAAGATGCGTGTAGAATCATTGGCTCTTTCGGTGCCAAGATTGTACTCGCAACTCACTCCGCCGGTGTTCTTGTGTTCGATGGAGAGTTCCATGAAGCACCTTTTGAAGGATGGACTATGGAAGGGCGAACAGGAAGAGGTGACACGTGTACTGCCGCGTTTCTCGTTGCTTTTCTCTTCAAGGGAATGAGTGTGGATGAGGCCACACGATTTGCGGCAAGGGTTACTTCTGTTAAGATGAGACATCCAGGACCTTTGAGGAGGGATGATGTTGAAACTCTCTTTGGTGATCAGCACCTCTGATGCAGCCTTCGACGCACTGGCTTTCAAAGGAGACCTGAAAAAAGGAATGGAACTTGCAAAAAAGATTGGCTATCAGGCAGTGGAGATCGCTGTCAGAGATCCATCCGTTGTGGACTGGGGCGAAGTGGCCAGGCTCTCAAAAGATCTGGAGCTTCCTATCTGTGCCATAGGAACCGGTCAGGCCTTCCTCGCCGACGGGCTTTCTCTGACGCATCCAGATGATAAAGTCAGAAAAAAGTCGATTGAGAGGGTCAAGAAGCACGCGGAGGTTGCAGAGTTATTTGAAGCTTTTGTTATCATCGGCCTTGTTCGTGGAAAAAGAGATGGAAGGTCGTATCGAGAGGTAGAGAAGATCTTTCTTGAGAGCATGGACTCTCTACTGAAGAATACGCAGAAGGTGAGATTCGTCATAGAGCCTCTCAACAGGTACGAGACGGATTTCATAAACACCGTTGAAGAGGCACTGAGGGTGATTGAAAAAATCAACTCCGACAGGGTGGGAATCCTCGCAGACACCTTCCACATGAACATAGAAGAGGTAAACGTTTCAGAGAGTCTGAAAGTGGCGGGAAAGAAACTGTACCACTTCCATGTGGCAGACAGCAACCGATGGGCACCGGGATGCGGACATTTTGACTTTTTGAGTACTTTCAGGACTCTGAAAGAACTCGGCTACGATGGATACGTCTCCGTTGAGTGTCTTCCTCTCCCAGAAGGGATGGAAAGAGCAGCAAAAATTGCTCTCAGGGTGCTGAAAGAACTGATTGTTAACTTAAGATGACATTGAATGGGCAGTATTGATTAATATTGAGAATAATGATAAACTAATTATCGCGTCATCCATCCCTGCAAAATTCGGAGAAGGAGGTAGAAAGCCATGCATCCCGGTGCCTTCCTGGTAACACTCAGAGAGGCTCTGGAAGCCAGTGTTATCATTGCGGTGATCCTTGCCTATTTGAAAAGAACCGGTAGAGGATCTCAAGCAAAGGACGTCTGGCTGGGAACATTTTTCTCCATTTTCGCAAGCATTGTTCTTGGAGCAATCGTTGTCTGGTTCTACGGAGGTATTGAAGAAAAAGAGCTTTTCGAAGGTGTGGCTTCTTACATTGCGGTGGTGGTACTCACAAGTATGATCTACTGGATGGTTACGAAAGGGAGAAACATCAAGTCAGAGATAGAGAAAAAAGTTAGCAAGGCTATCAGTAGATGGGCATTGATAGGATTTGCTTTTATTGTTGTCTTCAGAGAAGGTTTTGAAACGGTGTTATTTGTTACACCCTTCATGACACAGGATCTTGCAGGAACTGTTTTTGGTGTGGTTCTAGGTTTGATAAACGCGATGGCAATCGCTTTTATTTCCTACGTTGTGGGATTAAAGATCAACCTGAGAAAGTTCTTCTATTACAGTTCCATTCTGTTGATTTTTGTTGCTGCCGGACTTGCTGGTTATGGAACGCACGAATTCATTGAGTGGGCAGAAGAGGAAGGAGTTGATCTTGGCTTTTTCCAGAAAGAGGCTTACAATCTAGGAATTACCGAAGACAATGTGTGGCATCACAAGGGACTCTTGGGATCCATTCTGGCGGTTCTTTTTGGATACTCCACAAAAATGGAATGGGGCAGAGTTTTCGTTCAGTTTGGATATCTGATCGTGGCGCTCTATCTGATTCTGCGGGCCTACAGGAAAGAAATTTGATGTTTTTTAACGAAAATTAAAAAAATAGTGATAAAATTAATAAAACGGGGGGGGTGAAAGCATGAGGAAACTTTTACTTTTGATCATCTTGGCTGTGAGTCTTTTGATGTTTGCAGAGGAGATCATCATCACCGCGTGGACCGTGGGACCCGACAATCCGTCTTACTACAGGTTCGACAATCTGAAAACAGCCGCAGAAAGGTTGAACAAGATTTTGAAAGATCTTGGCGTCGATCTCACGATCAAAGTCGACGGTTATTTTGACACCACAGACTGGAGTTCTTTTAAACAAAAAGTCGTCTTTGGAATCAAATCTGGCCAGACGGTGGACATCATCTGTTCGGGACACGACGACATAGGAGCCTGGGCGAAAGCAGGTTATATCATTCCTCTAGACGACTACGTGAAGAAGTACTGGGACGAAGTGTACTACGACTTCATCCCATCACTTTGGGAGGCAACAAAGTACAAGGGAAAGATCTACGGAATACCACAGGACACAGAAGCAAGGCCCTTCTACATCAACAAGCAAGTTCTGAAGAGGCTCGGCTGGTCGGATGAAGAGATCAATTCTTTGCCGGACAGGATTGCCAAAGGAGAGTTCACCTTTGAAGACTTCATTGAAGTGGCAAGAGAAGCCGTTGAAAAGGGTCTTGTGGAATGGGGACTTTACCACAGGCCGAAAGCAGGTATCGATTACTACCAGCTCATGATCAGCATGGGTATCGACTTCTACGATGAGGAAAAGGCTGTGTTCGTTTACAACGTGGAAGAGATGAAAGACTACTTCAAGCTCCTCTACGACCTTGCGAACACCTACAAGATCCTTCCAAAAAACATGATAGGAACACCGTGGACCTCCGTCCACAAAGACTTCACGAGCGGAAAAGTCTTTGCGTGGATGGGTGGAACGTGGAACTGGGCTGAATGGAAGAAAGATTATGGAAAAACAGAAGAAGAACTTCAGAATATGTTCATCCTTGCTCCCGTTCCGAAGTTCAGAGACAGAGGAAGACCGAACACCCTGTCCCATCCAATCGTTTACATGATCCCAAGCACGAGTAAATATCCGGACATAGCATTCTTGCTCATAACCTTGGCTTCTGCACCGGAACTCAACATGAGACACGCTGTTGAGAGTGGGCACCTGCCAATCAGATGGCAGCAGACAGTGCTTCCTGAATATACGAAAGAATTCATCATGGTGGAAGGAACAAAGCTTTTGCCGTACTCTGGTTTCATTCCAAACGATGACATGTTCAATCTCTACAACCAGATCATCTTCGAAGGTATGCAAATGGCCGAAAGTGGAATGGATCCAGAGAAAGTAGCGGAGGACGTAGCAAAGAGGTTGAAGTCTCAGCTGAAAGACCGGGTTGTGATCGTGGAGTGAGGGAGCTTTCCCTCACTCTTTTTGCGAGGTGAACGGGGTGAAGAGATTGAAACCGCTGCTTTTGCTCTCTCCTCTTCTTGTTCTTGTAGTCATCTTCTTTGTGATTCCTGTTGTTCTCACCATAGTGATCGCGTTCACAGATATGGACTATTCGTTCGTATGGAATTTTGTGGGGTTTCAGAATTTCAAGGATATCTCCACGGATTTCATCATTCCACGTGTGATTGCGAACACCTTCATATACACTTTTGGTACACTGGGACTTTTCAATCTTGGAACGGCCCTACTCATATCACTTCTCACCACATCGATCAGCGATAGGTGGGGTAACTTTTTCAGAACTCTCTGGATGCTTCCCAGACTCACACCATCTGTTGTCTATGGACTTCTCTGGCTCTGGATGTTCGATCCTACAGAATACGGGCTTGTGAACTTTCTTCGGGGATTCTTCGGTCTCCCTCCCCAGGACTGGCTTCACAGCGCTCCCATGTGGATGGTGATCTTTGCCAACGGTTTCATAGGTGCTTCGATGGGAATGCTCGTTTTCACAGCGGCGATAAAATCCATACCAGAGGATTACTACAGAGCAGCTTGCATCGATGGGGCAAGCTGGTTCATGGTGGTGAGGAGAATCACACTTCCTCTGATAAAATGGCATCTTCTCTTCGTGACAGCATACCAGACACTTTCCCTTCTCGCATCCTTCGAATACATACTCATCATCACGGACGGTGGACCTGTTTACAGAACGGAGGTGTGGGCGCTCTACACATACCACAACGCCTTTTCACATTTCAGATTTGGATACGGTGCAGCCCTTTCGGTCATCCTTGTTATCATAGGTGTGGTTTCCGCTCTCGTTTACATGAAGTTTTTCGGTTTTGAATCTCTTATGGAAAAACCGAAGGTCGAGGTGGAATGATGAAACTCTCGTTCTGGCAAAAAAATTCGGAAAAAATCAGAAATTTTGTGATAATCCTTGTCCTTTTTCTCATAACCTCACCGATTCTGGTGGGATACGTGTGGCTCATTCTGAGATCTTTCAGTGAAGATCTTGTAAACGGCTTTGTTCCTACAAAACTCACCCTGAAAAACTGGAGATTCCTCTGGCAGGAGATCAAGGGATATCCGAACATCTGGCACACTACGCTGAACACCGCTTTGCTGGCACTCGGTGTGATGGGAGTAGAGGTGTCGATCACAAGTCTTGGTGGATACGCCCTTTCCAGGTACGACTTTCCGGGAAGATCCTCTATGATGAAGTTCATTCTCGCACTTCATGCTTTTCCGGCAATATCTCTCATGACGGCTGTGTTTTATCTTCTTTGGACGCTTAGGCTGCTGGATACCCTCTGGGGAGTGATACTCCTCAAAGTCTCTCTGGAAGTGCCGTGGGGCACCTGGATAATGAAGGGGTTTTACGATGGTATCCCCTGGGAACTCGAGTGGGCAGGGCTTGTTGATGGCTACAGCAGATTCGAGGTGTGGAGAAAGATTCTTCTTCCACTTGTAAAGCCAGGGATCGCTGTAACTGCCATTTTTGCCTTCCTTTCCGGATGGTCTGAATTTGTTTTTGTGAACACCTTCATCTTCTCGCAGAACCTGTGGACGCTCTCAAAGTACGTGAAGGGATTCATCGGAGACTACAGATTCGCAGACTACGGTCTTGTAACCGCCGTGGGATTGTTCTACATGATACCAACGATCATCTTCTTTTTCTTCGTCAGCAAACACATGATAAAACTAACCATCGGGGGAGTGAAGGGATAATGCCCAGCATCAGGGTTGTGAATTTGAAGAAATATTTCGGGAAAGTGAAAGCGGTTGACGGTGTGAGTTTCGAGGTGAAGGATGGAGAGTTCGTTGCGTTGCTCGGTCCGTCTGGCTGTGGCAAAACCACCACTCTTCTGACGCTTGCTGGCATCTACAAACCCACGTCGGGTGAGATATACTTCGACGATGTTTTGGTCAACGACGTTCCACCGAAATACAGAGAAGTGGGAATGGTTTTCCAGAACTATGCGCTCTATCCTCACATGACAGTTTTTGAGAACATCGCCTTTCCCCTGAGGGCAAGAAAGATGCCAAAAGAAGAGATAGAAAAAAGAGTCGTTGAAATCGCTCAAAAACTCCTCATAGACAACCTTCTCGAAAGAAAACCTTCTCAACTCTCCGGTGGCCAGCAGCAGAGGGTAGCACTCGCAAGGGCATTGGTGAAGCAACCGAAGGTGCTCCTTTTTGATGAGCCTCTCTCGAATCTCGATGCGAACCTGAGAATGCTCATGAGGGCAGAAATTAAGCATCTTCAGCAGGAACTAGGAATCACATCTGTATATGTCACACATGACCAGGCAGAGGCGATGACGATGGCATCGAGAATTGCGGTCTTCAACCAGGGAAAACTCGTTCAGTACGGAACACCGGATGAGATATACGAAAACCCGAAGAACATGTTCGTTGCCTCGTTCATAGGTAATCCCCCGACGAATTTCCTGAAGGGTTTTTCTGTGGAAGTGGAAAAAGGCCAGACAATTCTGAAAAGAGACGATGTGGTTTTGAAGATTCCAAAAGAGTTGAAAGTGAACCTGAAAGAGGTGGTCGTTGGTATAAGACCGGAACACTGTGAAGTGATTTATACTAAGCAAGAAAACGCAATTCCCGGTACAGTTTACGTGGTCGAGCCCCTTGGGAGAGATATAATAGTAAACGTTCAGACCGACAGAGGAGAACTCATAAAGGTGTTCGGAAATCCAGAGCGGATTCCATCTGTTGGAGAAAAGGTGTTTCTTGTTCCGCACCTAGAAAAGATTCATCTTTTCAACCCGGAAACGGAGGAGACGATCTTATAGAGAAGAAGGTGTAGAAGATGATAAAAGGTATTGGAACAAACGTTGATACAAGAAGGGTGAACGGATCGATAAAGAGACTGGTGAGTGAACTGGAGTTCTTCAAAAGTATTGGATTTGACTATGCGGAGATTCCCGCTGCCGGGCTTGACGTGATAGCAAGAGGGCGCATCATAAAGAAAAGGCTTGAGAGGGTAAAAGAGATACTCTCCAATTACAACTTCAGGTACACGGTGCACGCACCGGACGTTATAAACCTCAAGAGGAAGACAAATCCCTGGCATTACAAAGTGATGGAAGCGGTTATAGAGTTTGCCGGAGAGATAAACGCTGAAGTCATCGTCTATCATTACAACGAAGTGGATCATTCAATCGACGTCCCAGAGAGAATACAGCATCGAGCGGAGATCCTGGCCCTTCGGGAACTGGCGGACTTGGCAAAAGAAAAAGGCATTGTCATCGGTGTGGAGAACGTCCAGCATTCTGTTTCCGAAGTTCTGGAACTGGTGAAGCAGGTGAACCATCCGAACGTGAAACTCACCGTAGACATTGGGCACTTGTTCATACTCACAAGCTATCGAGGCCTTAACTTCTACGAGGAGTTGAAAAAGGGCCTGCCCTACGCTGTGGAACTCCACGTCAGTGACAATTTCGGTGAGTCTTCTCAAACGTACCAGCAAATACCCGATGTTGAAGCATTCAGATTCGTGTACGGAATAGGGGATCTCCACCTCCCCATCGGGGAAGGGGACATCCCCTACAATAGAGTCTTCAAGACAATAAGAGAGTCTGGTTTTAGCGGGATCGTCATTCTGGAGATAAACTCCATGGACAGGTTCGCAGACGAGTACACGGACTCTCTCAACCTTCTGAGAAGGCGTCTGATTCTTGCGGCAAACAACAACAAGACGAAAAAAAGAAGAAAAGTCAAGTGAGGTTTTTCCTCATTTTTCCGTATCTGTCCGCTGCTTTCAGAGCAAAGAACACGTCTTCTGGTGTCACAGGACGGGGTTCGTTGTGTATCGTTTCGTTCTTGTCGCAGGCCTTTTCTGCCACTTTCATCAGATCCTCGTCTGAAACATCACCGAGCCCTATCTCTGCCAGGGTTGTGGGCAGTCCCACTTCCTCACAGAAGGAGTAGACTTCCTCGATCATCTCTCTGGGTTTGTCTGTCAAAAACAGCGAGGCGAGGACCCCTATTGCAACCTTCTCTCCGTGTAGATACTTGTGAGTTTCTTCCAGAACGGTGAGGCCGTTGTGTATGGCGTGGGCAGCTGCCAGCCCTCCACTTTCGAACCCCAGACCGCTCAACAGTGTGTTTGCCTCGACGATCCTTTCAAGAGCCGGTGTGACAGACTTTTCCTCCACAGATCTCTTTGCGAGCATGCCGTACTCGAGGAGTGTTTCGTAGCAGAGCCTTGCCAGTGCGTAAGCGGTCATTGAACCGATCCTTCCTGTCATGTTCGGTGCGTGCTTTTGTTTGCACGATTCTGCCTCAAACCACGTGGCAAGGGCATCTCCCATTCCGGCAACAAGAAATTTTGCAGGGGCTTTCGCTATGATCTTGGTGTCGACAAGAACGACATCTGGATTTTTTGGCAAGAACAAGTATCTTTTGAACTCACCACTCGGTGTGTAAATCACGGAAAGAGCGCTGCATGGAGCATCCGTAGAGGCAATGGTTGGAACTATCACAACGGGTCTTTTCAACTCATAGGCGACCGCTTTGGCTGTATCGAGAGTTTTTCCGCCACCTATGCCCACCACCACGTCTGTTTCCTCTTTTGCGAGACCTGAAAGTCTTTCTATCTCTTCGTCTGAACACTCTCCACCGAAGATCTGTTTGTTTACCCTGACCCTTGTGAAAGAACCGAAGAAATCTTCTCCCAGCACGTTCTTGTCTACAAAACCGTCGATCACCACAAACGCCCTCTCTCCAAAGCGGAAAAGTTCTTCTTCCAGAACATCAATCGCCCCTGCTCCCTGAACGTACCTACCCGGGAATATGGTGGTTGTGATCATCACATCACCTCCCGGTTCCATTTTAAACTCTACATGTTACGTATTTCACAATGTGGGGAAAATTTTTCGGGAAGATCAACCGAAGATCTTTTCGAGCAAAACTGCCCAGATGGGAAGGGTGAATATAGCAAAGAAGGTGGTGAGGGTAACACCGTAGCCCACCGTTTCGCTGTCACCACCCAGAGCGGAGGTGAGAACAACTGCGTTCACGGCAGCGGGCATGGCCGTTTCCAGAACGAACACCTTGGCGGTGAGTCCCTCGAGTCCGTAGACCATCGCAAAGATCAGTGCAAGAAGTGGTGCAAGAAAGAGTTTGTTCACAACAATGATTCCTCCTACCCTTGAGAGATGTCTGCCCAGTTTCAATCTGGAAACAGACATTCCCACATAGAGAAGAAGATACGGTATGGCAGATTGTTTCAGCATGAGCACGGTATCTACAATCCACTCTGGAAGTTCTCTATAACTCCATCCCATCTTTCCTGTGAGAAATCCAGCAAGCAAGGCGTATATGTAAGGAAGTTTAAAAAGATTTTTGACATTTACTTTTTCTCCCAGAAACATGGGAAGAACGGCAGAAAACATGATGATGTTTAAAGTGGCGTAGACCACTCCCAGGGAGAGCGCTTCTTCCCCCCACAGCGAAAGAAGGATGGGATATCCCAGATATCCTACGTTTGCTGTCACGGCGGTGATGTGAATCACCTCTTTTTTCTCTTTAAAGAGTCTGGAGTAGAGATAGAAGACAACAAAAATTATGGCCACTCCAAGACCAAATTCTCCAAGGATTGAAAGGCTGGGAGTGTACTCGTTTATGAAAGTGAACGTCACCGTTGGCACCATCACCCAGATTGCAACCTTTGAAGCAAGTCCCATGACCTCTCTAGAAAAAACCTTCCCCACCGTGTAGCCGATGAGGATGATTAGAAAGGAAGGAATAATGGCAGTGAATGTCGTGTAGAGCATATATTTTCCTCCTTTAGATCTGAACGATCCGCCCCGTGTCCGCTGAAAGTCTTGCTTTCAGAGCAACTTCCGTGGTGAGAATTGAATCCTCTGGTGTCACCATGCACTTTCCCTGACCACGTATTTCTTTCAGGAAATCCCTGAAGATCTGTCCTTCTTCCACCAGGGGAACTTCTCTGTGGCCTTTGTCATCGGTCAGGAAAACCCTTTCGTGGATAACTTCGACAATTCCATCGGTTCCCACTATTCTCATTCTATCATCGTCATGGGTGGGAGCCCCCTGGGGTCTGAGATAATCTATAGTGAGTGAGGCAAAAATCTCTTCTTCCAAAGTGAAGTGACAGAGTGCGGTGGTTTCCAATTCCCCGTGGTCCAGGTTATGGCGGCGTGAATGGGTGGCATAGACGGAAAGGAACCTTTTTCCAACGATCCAGTGTATCCAATCGATCGCGTGTATCCCAACCCAGGGAATCGTACCACCGAAGGTTTCTCTTTTTTTGTAAAAATCCGGTCTTTTGCCCAGTTTATAGGATTTCTGCGTGTTCACAAGCCTTATCTCACCGATTGCACCTTCATCGACTAACCTCTTAGCGGTAAGAAAGTGAGATCTGTATCTAATACCGAACATGGCAGCAAAAAAGACTCTGCCTTTCACTTTCCGGTATGTATCTTTGATTCTTTCAAGATCCTCAAAGGTTGTGGCTATGGGTTTTTCTACGAAGGAATGAATACCTCTTTCAAGAGCCTCGAGCAGAATCTTTCCGTTCAGAGAGAAGATCGTGTTTATGACAAGGATGTCTGGTTTTTCCTCATCTAACATTCTTCTCCAATCTTCGTACCTTTTCGGGGTGATGTTCATCTCGAGCAGAGTTTTTTCCAGTTTCGACATGTCTTCCTCTGGCGTTCCGGGGGAGATTCCTATGATTTTACATCTCTCGTCCAGGCCTTTCAGGACGTAGCCAAAGTGACCGGAGGAACCTACGATACATATCTTCAGCATGTTATCTCTCCTTCAAGACCCTCGAAGTTCCCAAGTCTCACTTCTTCTCCACGTTTTGCCCAGGGAAGACCAAGTTCTGAGAAGATCTTCTCATTTTTGTACGCCTTTTCCATCGCTTCTTTCAATCCTTCTACCCAGATCAGAGGCGGGTTGCCCTCAACTCTCTTCATTTCGTCTGGAAAATCCTGTATCCCTTTCATGGAAATGTGAGCTCCGTTTATAGCGATCGTGTGAGCCATGGCCGACTCGAGAGTGCAGATGAATTCCTCTTTCCCCCTAGCAACCTCCACCGCGATCCAGAGCTTTCTCATACTTCCATGATCTGTGGGTCCGTAGACCTCCTTTTTTCCGTCGTTGTAAACCACCAGAAGGTTTTCTGCGCTTTCTGGATACTCTGGATAGTTGCAAAGAACGCGTGCCTTTTCGAATCTGTACTCAAAGACCGGTCCTATGCGTTCCTTCACCGCATGGGTTGCAAAAAAGAAAACCGGTGTATCTTTCACCATCATCTTCAAAGCGCACGTATCGAAACTCTCTATATCGTTTGCCCTGTAAAGTTCTGCCACGATGCTGTCTGGGTAAGCACTGCCCTCCATTTTCTCACCCAGCAGGAAGAACATGTTGTGAAGGAAGTGGGCTGTCGCGTTTCCTGCCACACTGTCCAGAACCCATCGGCCGTTCACTTTCATCTTTCCAGCCCAGGAATTTCTCCTGTAGTAAGCGGTGTCTCTGGGCCATAGAACGATCGTTTTGAATAGAACAGGCCTTCCGAATCTTCCTGAGAGTATGTCTTTCTTCAATCTGAGAACCGCCGGATTGTAGGACCACTGGTAGCCTATCGCAACGATTTTTTTATATCTGTCTCTACACTCGATCATTCTTTTGACTTCTTTTACCGTTGCTGCGGCCGGTTTTTCACAGAGTACATGACTGCCATTTTTGACGGCAAGGCATGTCTGTTCACAATGATAGTGTATGGGAGAAGATACGATGGCAAGATCCACTGTGTGGTGTGAGTAGAATTCCTCAAGGGAATCATATATGGGAACATTCAAAGATCTAAGTTCCTCGTAAAATCTGCAATTTTGAGGAGATGGATCGACCGCCCCTGCTATCTGCACTCCTCTTTCTCTTCCTTCTTTTAGAATGTGTTCAACGTATTTGTTTCCGTATCCTCCAATACCCACAAGCACAACGGATACTTCTTTCATACTTTTTTCCTCCTTACCTGAAAATCTCTCGTCTCATGAAGCTGTTCCACACCGTCTCGAACCAGGTATCTTCTCTTGGAATTTCCTTCACTGGATCCCAGAAGAACTCGCACTTGCCATCTTTGTATTCGACTCTTTGAATCTTTCTGTTGAAGGATTCATCCGCCAGACTGTATCTGAACATCTCTGGCAGGTTTGGAACCGGTAGTTCTCCATTCGGATCGTAGACGATATAAGATCCTCTGCTTCTTCCACCGGACTCTATGTAGTTTTCAACGGCAGAGATGTACACGTACTGGGTGAGAAGGATGTCGTGTAACCTGAAAGCGAAAGGAAGCTGTTTTATCGAAGAAATTTCTATCCTGTCGACCAGAGTGTTGAGATCCTCCAGTGCCTCGTTCTTTCCCCTTCTTGCTTCTTCGAGAGACCTTACAATCCCCATGCTTTTCATAGAACGATCGCTTGTTCCTTTGAGGATGAACGATATGTTCGACCTTCCGATGATCCTTTTTGCAAAGCGTTCACCCAGTTCGATCTTTTTGAGAATTTGTTCCCTTGCTTCTTCCAAGAATTCTTCCTCTTTCAATGGATCACCAGAATAGTTTTCCACCACGTACTGGGCGGCCCTTATTCCGCCCACCTGTCCAGAATTTAGAGCGCTTCCGCCCGGTCTGTAAACACCGTGGGTTCCGTTTACCTCTCCCACCGGGAAAAAGTGTTTCAAGTTACTTTCCCACCAGATGTTTCCATGAAGGCCTCCGTTGTTGTGCTGGGCGCACACTCCGATTTCCAGATAATCCTTTCTCAGATCTATTCCATGTTGTAGATAGATCTCTATGGCCGGTCTGTTCATTTTTTCGAGTCTGTCTATGGGGCGTCCAAATAGTGCTCCCGAGTTTTTCAGATACTCGTAAGCCTCTTTTCCAAGGAGAGAAAAATCCAGTTCACCGTTCTTGCTTCCCCAGCTCGGATTTCTTGTGAAATCGAGCCACACTCTTCTTCCTTTGATCACCGTTTCGTAAAAGACGAGGATGTCTATCAGTGAGGAGCCGTAGTTTTTCACTTTTCTTACGTCGAACGGCCATTGATAACCTTTCAGAAAGATAGCTGTGAGCATCGTTGAAGGGTCGGGGAAGTATTCTTCAAGGAACTCCTTTTCATCGTTTCCGTTCTCATCCGTGGAAACGTACCTTGGGATAACCTGCTGGTACGTACCAGAGAGATTCCATCTGAACTTTCTGGAGGCAATCCCGAACTGCCACTCCGTGAGATTCTTTCCCCAGACACCCGCTTCCAAGGCAGCACCTGTGGCACCGAAATGAACGGGGGGATAGACCGAATGGAAGTAGAACATCCCGGCGGGTCCACCCGTGGCGTAAATCACGTTTCTGGTGTTGAAAAGAACGTACCTCTTCTCCGGATCGTTGATGTTTTTCAGATCGAGGGCGATCAAGCCGATTACTTTTTCTTTGTTTTTATCTGTTAGAACACCTATCACCTGGTATCCTTCAAAGATTCTGATGCCTTTTCTTCTGACCTCTTCAAGGAGTCTCTCACACATGTAATAGGAAGTCAAAGGACCAGCAGAAGTTGCTCGCTGCTTAGGGTCGTGATCTGTTTTGTATCCCACGTACTCTCCGTATCTTGAATGTGGAAAGGGCACTCCGATCTCTACAAGTCTGAAGAAGGCACGTGTGGAAAGGGCAGCCTCGACGAGGGCGATGTCTCCATCCATACTTCCACCGTTGAAGAGTGTTTCTGCAAGATCGTAAACGGAATCCGGTGTGTCTCCTGCAAGTGTGAGTTTGTAATAAGTTTGCTTGTCAGAGCCGGTGTTTCTGGAAGTTCCCCATTTGAGGTTTTCGGTCACAAGAGCCACGTCTTTTTGCCCGAGTGAAAACACCCTATCTGCTGCGTTCAAGCCGGCAGCGCCAGATCCCACCACAACTGTGTTGAGCGAGAAAACTCTGACGGTGTGGCCGTTCAACTTCACGGTGGATTTTCTCATTTTTTCTGGCTCTCCTCCATCTTTTTGTATATGGGAAGGTAAACCTCACTGTCTCTGATCACACATCCACAGCTTTCTCCTGCGGCTTTCAACTCTGCACATTTGTTACAGGTGATGCAGACTCTCTTTGGATCGAGACTTCCTTTGAGAAGGATATCCTTCGGATAGTCTGGGTATGCGAAGGTCATCCTTCCGAATCCTACGAAATCGCACCAGTAGTTTTTCAAGACACCGGCCGCAACATAAGGTGCAAGCTGTCTAAACCAGGTGAATCCGCTGGCAACTACGAGGGTTTTCGTGAGGGTTTCCTTTGCCAGTTTCGCTAGATTCAAAAGGCGTGCGACCCCAACGATGGGATGTTCGGGAGGGTTGTACTTTCCTATTTCATCGTAAGGTCTGTTTATATGGGGTTTCAGATATGGTGTGGATGCGGTGACGTTGATGATTTTCGCTTCGAGATCTTCCAGTTCTCTGAGAAGTCTTTTCGGTTCGGTGAAATTGAGTGATCCTTCCTCATTTGAACCCCATCCATACGGATAAGGTATGAAATCGGAAAGGTTCAGTCTCACCGTTATGTCTATCTTGGTTCCCTCTTTTATCAATTTGATGATATCTTTCAAAAGTTTTGTTCTGTTTTCGTAAGAACCACCGTATTTTCCTTCTCTCGTGTGAGCCGCCAGAAGTTCAGAAAGAAGGTATCTGTGGCATGCCTTTATATCCACAGCGTCAAATCCTGCTTTCTCCGCAAGTTTTGCCGCCTTCAGATATTCTTGTTTCAGATTTTCCAACTCTTCATCGGACATAATCGGGAAGTCTTTCGTTATACCGTACTTTTCGTCCAGGAATTTGTCATGAAAGAGGATCTTCTTGTTCTTTCCAAACCTTCCGGGATGAGTGAGCTGTGCTACAACGTAGGGTTCAAAACCGTTCACTTTTAAAGAGACATCTTTGATTTCGGCCACAAAACTTCTGAAAGCATCGACTGTTTCATCTATCAGCATCAGTTGCTTATCGTTTCCTCTCACTTCTTTGGAGATGGCGATGGCTTCAACCCAAATGATACCTGCTCCACCTTCGGCGAGCCTTCTGTAGCGTCTCAGAGTGAGAGGACCGGGCGTTCCATCGATCTGGGCGTCGTTTCCTTCCATGGGCTGATCGACGAACCTGTTCGGGATTGTCTTTGAACCAAGATCAACAGGCTGTTTGAAAACATCGAAATCATCAGAAAAGGGAATATCAATACCAAGGGAGATCGCTTCCCATCGCATCTCATCCAGTGTTTTGTATTTGAACCTCTTTTTCACAGTGTCCACCTCACACCCTGAACTTTTGAACGAGCGAGGAAAGATTCTCGGAAAGTTCAGAAAGTCTCTCTGCTGCCTCACTGACTTTTGCAGAGGAGCTGGTCTGGTTTTCGATGAGGGACTCCATTCTTGAGAGACTTTCCACAACTTTCTCCACAACCTTTGTGACGTTGTCCATGGCACTCGCCATCTCTTCCGCCGCAGCTCCCTGCTCCTGAGCTGTTGCCGCCGTGTTCTCTATCATGCTGTTGATCTCTTCTATCCTCCCAAGGATCTCTTTGAACCTCTTTGTGATCTCTTCCCCCTTCACCGCTATCTCATCAA